>JANQML010000317.1 GCA_028280105.1 Desulfobacula sp.
ACACCTATATTTTCAGGTACCTATTGGGATGTTCAGGATCTGGTACTGGCTGAAATTGAAAGAATTGAGGTGATCCGCGGGCCAGGTGCATCCCTTTGGGGAGCGAATGCGGTGAACGGCATCATCAATATCATCACCCGATCCGCCCGGGAGACCGTCGGGTCCCAAATTACAACCTGGGCCGGTACGGAGGAAAGAGCAGGAATCAGCGGGATGCAGGGCATGGCAGTCGGCGAAAAGAGTTATTTACGATTGACGGCCAAAGGGTTTCACCGGGACGAGAGCCACCTGAATGGTATCGGTGCGGATGATGAAATGACAATGGGACGGGTTGGATTTCGATGGGACTATGAAAATAACGGCTTTACCGGTAAAACCACGGGCGGTTATTACCAGGGCCAGGAGGGTGCCAATTTTAATCGGGTGGAATATGAAGATGATTTTCAGAACCTGTCCAATTTTGATACCGACTTGTTTGGGGGGCATCTGCTGACCAGCTGGAGCAAAACGCTGAGTCATCGATCAGACCTGTCATTTCAATTCTACTTTGACTACAGCAGCCGTGAGGAGGCCCTGTATGACGAGTCTCTCAATGTTCTGGATGCCGAGTTTCAACACAACTATGAATTCGGGCCCGGTCATAAATTCACCTGGGGCGGGGGGGTGAGGCTCTATTCCGATGATTTAACGGCTCATTCCAATACCCGCATGGAACCCAGCAGCGACCGGTATACACTAGTCAATTTTTTTCTTCAGGATGAATATCCGTTGCTTGATAACCTGACCCTGACACTGGGCAGTAAGTTTGAACATAATGATTTCACGGGTTGGGAAATCCAGCCAAGCGGCAGGGTGCTGTGGGAAACGTCAAAAACATTCTCGGTATGGGGGGCGGTTTCGCGGGCGGTTCGCACCCCCTCCCGGCTCGACTCTGGTGGAGAGATTGTTGTTGCCCTTTATCCGCCCGGCCATCCGCTGAATCCAACGCCCAATGAAGCTATACCGGTTCCCCTGCCCATTGTCGTTACATTCAGGGGTTCTGATGAATTTGAGGCTGAAGAGCTGACTGCCTATGAAATGGGAATGCGGTCACTGGTCTCTGATCATACCCGTATTGACCTGTCTATCTTTTATAATCGCTATAAAAATTTAAGAACCGGGAGCAACCTGCCGCCCAATCTTATTTTTAATCAAAGTCTTCCCGTAGCCGTTGATCAGGTCAGTTTTGCCAACAATAATCTGGAGGGCAATACCTATGGGTTTGAAGCCAGCCTTGAATACCAGGCAACCGATGATTGGAAGTTAATTGGAGCCTATGGATACATGGAGATGGATTTTGATTTTGGCGGTCAGCTTGAGAAATTCCTCAATAGTTTTTATGCCCGCCACCAAGCCTCCCTGCAATCCCGATTAAATCTGTCAGAGGATGTTGAATTGGATGTCTGGTTGGCCTATACGGATGAAATAGCTGTTCAGGGTCAGCCTGATATCTGGGATCTGGGTTTCCGTTTGGGTTACCAGGTGTCAAAACAATGGTATTTGGAGCTTATCGGCCAGAATTTATTGTACAGCCATAAACGGCAACTCACCTCAGAGGTCATCAGCATGGTTTCATCTGAAATCGAGCGCGGGGCGTATCTGAGATTGACCTATCAGTTTTAACGGGACAGTATAACGGCTGCCAGAACCAGGCGGGGTACGGATCAATTCGAAAACCGGTATCTGATTCTACCGTCCGGCATACCCCTCATCGACGATCAACATATCTCTGCCTGCGGCCGCCCCATTGGCAAGTTCATCCGCACGTTCATTGAGAGGGTCACCGGCATGGCCCTTCACCCACTTGAAATTCAACTCGGGAAATAGTTCAACAAGTTCCAGCAGAACTGCCCAAAGATCGGGGTTTAGAGCGGGTTTTCCATCTCCTTTTTTCCATCCTTTGGCCCGCCACCCTTTGGCCCATCCCTTAACAATTCCGTTGATGGTGTACTGGGAGTCGGAATGGATGGTGACGGGCTTATCCTTATGACCCTTTAATTCTTCAAGTGCCGTGATAACCGCCATCATTTCCATCCGATTATTGGTGGTATGCTGGTATCCCTGGGAATATTCACTGGTTTCTCCATTCATCCGGATGATCACACCATACCCCCCCGGACCCGGATTATTCAGAGCGGATCCGTCTGTATAGACCGTAACCGTATCGGTCTTGGCCCCTTTTTCTTCTTCGGTATCTGCCCTGCCGATCGGGGGGATTTTAGCCGGTATTCGATCCCGCACCCTGTAGACACTTTCGGGGTATTTTTTTTGATATTCCCTGGCTTCTTCAGCGTTTGTAAAAATGGCTCCGTGCCCGGAACCGGAGGTTGAGATAATATGGTATTTCATAACATTTCCTTTTAAGCAACAACCTGTCATTCCAATGAGCGTGGCTATCTCCTGCGCTTTTAACGATCGTTGACGTTATATACATTGAATCCAACATAAAAGATACTGTTTGATGGATTATGGGTCTCTTTGTAACAATGAAAAAAGGATACCCCGATCACTGGGGTATCCTTTTTGTCCCTGTATTAATCTCTAATGCTAAAGGCCCGGACAAAAAAAATGAAGGGAATCCTATTTTTTTTCCATAACAATCCGGTGCAGTGAAAGTATCTTTTTGTTCGCCAGTTCCATAAAAATGTTTAGCTCATCAACCAGATATTTAAACAGATCTTTTTTTATCACTTTTTGAAGAAAAGCCTTATCTGTTTCAATATTTTTCATCCATAACTGGTATGTGGGTAAAAGGTCTGAAGAATCATTCCTGTTCTCTATTATGTTGAAATGAGGGCGCGCATGCTGTTCAATCTGGTTCAAGGATACAAAACCGAGCCAGGGCAGCATGCCGGTAATCCGTTGGAAGTCCGAAGCATGCTTTTCTTCGAATAAAAATGCCGGATCAATAGTCAGGGCCTGAATAAATAATCTTCCCTGATCCACCAGACGTTCCTGGCTCCAGTTGAAAAACCGTTCCAGGCGTTTGTCCGTCAGCCCGACCCTGTTTTCATGCAAGGTACCCAAATGCAGCAGTATTTCCACAGCAGTGAGCGCATTGGCTTTTGGATACGTATTTTTCCCGGATGAATCAAAATCTTCCCAACTGGTCCAAGCCACATCAAGCCCTTTTTTCCGGCAGGCATTATACTCAACTCTACTGATCGTAATTCCCATTCCTTTTGCACCCCTTTGCTCGATTTTTTGCAAAAGGCTGCCCCGTCCACAGCCCACATCAATGATGAAATCGTTCTTTTTGACGTTAATTGAATCCATGATGAACTGATCCCGGTCTCCCCAGGCTTTTTCAGCAGATGATCCGGAGTGTTCAAACATGGCCGTCGAATAGGTTCCGAACTTACCCAGTACCTTTTCCTCCGCTTCCCTGGGAATGGAGGCATATTCAGCCTGAAGCAGCCGTTTTCGGCGGGAATTTTCCATCATGCTGAATTCCGGATCAATGGTATATAAAAACCCTTCAATTGTCACAATGGTCAGCAGCAGCTTGGCATGATAGGTTTCCAGTTGAACGCTGTTTTTTGAAAGAACGGCCATCAGTTTGGGCAACAGGTCGGAAAGGACCGGATTTCCTCCGGATTTGACGAAGTTTTCGTGGAGAACCCGATATGTGGCCTTATATATTTCCTGATTCGATCCGTCCGAGCCGTTGTCCGGTTGCAGGCCCCGGACAAAATATTTCAAAAAATATTCTGTGGCAAAGTCATAATAGCCTTCGACCATGGAAAGATAAAACGTCAAAAGGTGGTTTCTAATCATCAAAGGAACTTCATGCATCAATCCGAAATCTATCAGTACCAACTGTCCCTGTTGGTTCCAGAAAAAATTCCCGGGATGGAGATCGGCGTGGCACATTCCCTTTAAAAAAATCATATTGTCAAGAAAGAAATCGACACGGCTGGCCAATACTTTTCTATCCTGATCCAGCCTTTTGAATTCATAAGGCGGGATACCGTGAACAAACTCCATTACCAATGCCTGGGTATTTGAATACTCCGGAAAAGTTTGAGGTACAGTGACCGATTCATCATCGGAAAATCGCTCGGCAAAAATCCGGTAGTTGTTTTCTTCTGCACTTAAATCGGTTTGGGAGAGCAACAGCTCTTCCAGTTCTTTGGCATATCCTCTGAGGTTGATGATTCGTGCCCTGGGGGAAACCGTTTCAAAAAACCAGACCAGAAAAAACAACACCTTAAAATTGGCTTCAATGGAGGCCCGGATACCGGGTTTTAATATTTTGACGGCCACATCCTGCCGGTTTTTTCTCAGTACGGCGCGGTATACGACTGCCACGGAACCGGAGGCAATGGGTTCTTTGGGAAAATGGGAAAAAATCGATTCAAGATTTTGATCGAAAATCGTTTCGGCCAGGGTATACATTTCCCCCTTATCTTCTACCGGAATCGCATCTCTTAATTTAGCAAATTCCCGGATATAATGTTCCGGGATATTTTTGATACGCGTACTCAACACTTGAATGAACTTGATGTAAACAGGACCCAGTTTAATGATGGACCTGCTTACAAAAACAGGGAGTTTTTTTTGATTGAACAGCCGCAAACATATATAACCGGGTAATCTTGTCAATATGATAATCAATACTCTTAAATATTCCACTGATGTTCTCCAATGAATGGGGTCAATGATGCATGTTAGTCGGTTATCGGGATACCCGTCCGGCATCCCGGTGCTTTTACATCTGGATATCGTTTTTTAAACCGCATTTTTAGTTTTCCGGAAACGCTGCCGGAACAAAGAAAAGCTTTCTGAAAAACGATGCAGGCAACTCTCAAACGATAGTGAATCCTTTTGCATTACATAAAAAAATGTAAGAAAAAGAAGGGGTAATTTGAGTCTGTAAAGAATAAGCTGAGGTAAACAACTTATGTTTGTTTCACTTTTTCCTTTTTATGGGACAGCAATATTTCACGCCTCTTCTGTTTTTCCCATTTGCTCAGGACATACTGTTTATTTTGGTAAAACCAATACCCGATGATGTTTTCCAGATAGTCCCGAAGATTCGGGGCTGGAAACAGTGTGTTTTGGGGGGGCAAAACATCATCTGATTCCAGATAATTTTTATAAATATCTATAAAATCCATCATGGCAAAGACTTTCTCCGGAGATCCATCTTTAACCCCCCATGCCTGTGATGAACGTTGAAGAAAATTCCACCGTCTAGTGGAGATGAATACCGGTTCCTCTATGGGTTCAAGCCCGTATTGTCCCCGGTAGCTGTTAATGTTGCCGCATATATGCCGGAGGAGTTCCCCCAGGGATATTTTATTTTCACCGGCCGACGCCACCAACTTATACCCTGAACCGCTCTTGTGGCGGATAACGGTCCGGACAAGGTGCTCGAACTGGATAAGCAGCCAATCAATCGGGACGATATCGGCAAGGGCGTCTTTCCGGCCCACGATGAAAGGGACGGGATAGAGGAATAAGCTTTTAAGCATCGGGTAGAAACCGTGGAATTTTGATATCTCCCCTGTGTCGGATCTTCCTACCACAAGACTGAATCCGAACACCCAAAGCGGCAGATCAGGAAACGTGGAACGGATCTTTTTTTCTGCAATGGCCTTGGACTCTTCATACGTGTTCTTATACGTCCAGTTTTCAGTATCGGTGAAGGCTGTAGAGAGATAGATCATGGCGTTTTTTTTACCTGTTAAAGAAACCATCTTTGCAAAATGGAGTGAACCCGATACGTTTGCACCGTAAATATCCTCAAGTTTTTTATTCCAGGAAACATCGGCCGCACAGTGGATCCCGACGGTATGTCCGGCAATGCCGATCTCTGAAATCGTGTTTTCCACATCTGCTGCATCACTTAAATCGCAGCGTATACAGACGACCCGGTCGTCATTGACTTCCATGGGGCGGGTTTTGCGGTAGAGCAATACAATCTGATCTACATCTTCAAACCCGTACATGAGTTTTGTGATGTCCGTTCCAATGCCACCGGCGGCTCCGGAAATGATAAGTCTTAACATTTTTTTCTCCTTTACATTTTCTGGATTGCGTCCAGCATTTTATAGCTGTTTGCCTTAATCGCCTTGACTCCCATCGGGTTGAGCATATCCGCCAGTGACGGGATACCCAGGTCGAATTCAATCGTTAGGGTAACTCGGGCCGTTTTCTCAGCTTCAGTATAGTCGATCTCCCAGGCCCCTTTGTACAGATCGATGTCTCCCTCGATTTGTTCAAAGACAATTTTTTCATAGGGATAAAAATGATCCTTCTCCACCCAATTTAATTCACTTCCGTTTAAAAGAACCTTCCAGGAGCTGACCGTACCTGTCTCATCAGGACGGCAAGTGACTTCCAGGACATCATCCATAAAATGCGGATACCGTTCAAAATCGGAAATATTCTTCCACAGGGTTTCAATATCGATTTCCTTGATTTCCATTGTTGTTTCGACAACAGGCATAATTGTCTCCTCTTAAAATGTTTTGTTTATTTTCTGGTTTCTACTGCATCGATCAGTCTGTCCAGACCCCATTGCAGATCTTCATCGGAAATTACCGCAGGCGGATAAATCCTCAGGACCTCCGGGCTTGTGAGACAGAACGTTGTGAGTACTCCCTTGCCGTATGCCGACATCAGTGTTTCGGCAAGAATCTCTTTGTCTGTAAATTCAATTCCAATCATCAGGCCTTTCCCGCGGATCTCCCGGATTTCCTCCCGGGACGCCAGCTCATGGTTCAGCCGGTCCAGGCATTGCCGGCCTTTTTCCCGGACATCCCTGAGAAAATCTTCCTGCGAGACCAGTTCAATTGCACGATTGGCGACTGCACATGCAAAAGGGCTGGAGGCATAAGAAGATGCGGCCATCGTCGGATTGTTCAATAATGCTCCGCACTCCCTGAATACGGTCATGGCAATGGGAACAAGCCCTCCACCCAGGGTTTTGCCCACCACCACGATATCCGGTACTCCGGCCATGGTTGCCGGAGACCAGACTTGGCCGCACCGCCCCAACCCTGTCTGAATTTCATCCATGATGAATATTGCCCCATGTGTTTTGCACAATGACGCCATTTCAAATACAAAGTCCTCAGGAACCGGCCGGATTCCGCCTTCGCCCTGAATAGGCTCCATAACGAAAGCGGCGATCGTCCCGCCTTTGAAAAGCCCTTTGGCAATTTCCACGCCTGAATCATCCGGGGGGATATGATCCACCGGCAGAGCCGTGTCCTCATTCGTTACACTGCCGGACGCATAGTGAGTCAGGCTCAATGCCCCGCTTGTTTTACCGTGATACCCGTTTTTCAATGCAATAAAATGTTTTTTACCGGTGGACAGCATCGCCGAACGAATGGCAAACTCCACACTTTCGGAACCGCTGTTGGCATAAATGACGTAACGCAGGGACTCCGGCAGTGTGTCGAGCAGGGCTTCGGCAGCGGCCACCGAAGGTTCATTGGCCAGAATTTTTGTCGATAATCCCATTTTTTTAAGCTGTTTTGTTGCACAATCAACAATTTCCGGATGCCGGTGCCCCAGCAGATGGATGCCATATGAACCGAAATCCAGAAACCTTTCTTCATTGTCGTCGTAGATCCAGGCGCCTTCTCCCCGGATCTCAGACGATTTCATGCCGGAAAGCTTAAACAACAGGGCATTTTTCTTTCCAAACACGTGCTCGAATTTTTTCCAATACGCATTGTTCATAATCGACTCCTTTAAATCGACGTTTCCTTTAATCGTCCAGGCGATTAAGATCTTCATATCTAATTCGACACTTACTGCAGCCAGGCTTTTCTATCTGTATATGGACATCCATCCGGTTTTTAAAGCTGACTGTTCAAAGAAAATTTTGAAACGCTTTAACCATTCTTTTAAGTAACAAGTTGTTACTTTAGAGAGCAGGCTCAACCATGGTTGTGTCGTGTGCCAACGATTCAAATCAGATTTCAAACCTACTGAAAATCGGGCATAATTAATCCACCTGTAAGACGTAATGTCCGTTTGCCTGATGTGATTAATACTTAATTATTTTAATAAATTAAGATCGCAATAGCCTGTGTTGAAATACGTGTTTCATAACTTGGAACAGGCTCGATTAATAAGAATTCATCAATAATATATTGATTTAAGAGGGGGAGGTTGGTATTTTAATAACGTTACGGGTTGATATCATATCAACCTCACCCAAGAACCCCTTCAATCCCACATTGCGGGGGTTCTTTTCTGTTTATTGCCAAATAACAAAACCGTTGATTTTTTTATTTCTGAGAATGCCGTATAGAATGAAAAGGCATTTATTCTGAGCATATTTTTTTAACACAAAGAATACAACCTTCCCTACTTGATTCTGCATTGTAGTGTCAAGTTTTTTTTTAGTTAGCACGATTTTTTACGGCTCGTTTAAATCAGTTAACAGGTTCTATTTGAGAGGTTTTTGAAGGTTGTTGTTTTTTGAATGTAGGTTTATTCGATCTTTTTTCTGATCACCAGGTAGACGCCGAAAACAGTCACACATATGGCTGTGATTGATACAATTGACAGGGCTTCATCAAACAATATCCATGCTTCGATGCTGGCCACGGGCGGAACCAAATAAAAATAGCTGGCCACTTTGGCGGTTTCACCTTCCCGAATCATATACATGAGCAGGAGAACGGCGGTGACAGACAAGCCGAAGACCAGCCATGCAAGTGCACCAATCAGCTGTGGAGCCCATATGACCTCACGGGTCTCAAAGGTCCAGGCCATTATACCCATCAGCAGTGTCACACTGAGGTACTGCCACAATGATCCGGAAAGCAGGTTCACCTCTGCGCCGAACCGTTTTTGATATAAGGTTCCGAAAGATATCCCAAATAACGCAATCAGGGCCGCCGGCATGGCCGCCCAGTTCAGCCGGTCAACATCCAGCTGGCCTGTGGTCAGTAAAACCGATATGACCCCGGCAAGGCCTAAGCCCAGTCCGATCCACTGGGTCCGGTTCAGATGGCTACCAAGGAAGGTCCAGCCCAGAAAAGCGGTGAGTACGGGTTGCACACCGACGATGATGGCGGTGATTCCGGCAGGCATTCCCCATTTGATGGCGGCAAATACACCCCCCAGGTAAGCACCATGCACAAGAAGCCCTGTGACCATTTGGTGGGCTGCCTGAACCGGTGACACGGGTTTGGCTTTAAAAGCAAAGCCTAAGAGCATAAACACAACAGTGGTCAGAACCATCCGAATGAAAAGCAGATAAAACGGCTCGATAAACGGCAGCGCGTACTTTGCCGCAATAAAGCCCGTGCTCCATAAAAAAACAAATAAAAAGGGAATTAATCTGATCAGGTTGTGCTGCATGGCCGGTTGAGATCCTTTTGAGACATATTGAACTATTCTTTTGTTAAAGTGTGGAACCCATGGAGATTGCAATATCAGAACTTATTTGTCAAGCGATTCATCCGGTCTCTGAACCGCCGTCAAGGCAATGCTTGCCGTGCTGCCTGCGGTTGCTCCTCCCTGCAGCGTATGACTGATACCCCTTTTTCAGTGGAATCATTCTCTATAGGCAACCGGTATCAACAGCGAGGTTCCATGCTTTTTAAAAATGGAATGGTACTCTTTTGATCGGATAATCCTATCCAGTTCCGACTGCCAGGTCTGAATCACACTGACAGGCGTATTGATATTGAAGGCAATGTATTGTTGCAACGTTTGATAAACAAAGACTTCCTTCAGGGTATCCGGTTCAGCTTCTGTTGCCTTTAAAGCTTCAGCAACAGCTGCATTGCTGACAAACCATAAGTCAAACCGGTTGCGCATCAGTTTCCCCAGGTTCTGCCGGGGTGTGGAGACCGACTGAAGATTATCAAAACCCAAAGATTCCAGTGTGCTGGAAGCGGCCGAGCCTCTTTGAACCCCGATTCTAAATGGTTTGGCATCCAGTATGCTGTTAATCGGATGTTTGAAATCAGGTCTGGCATAGAAACAGAATTTTTTTTCCGCCAAAGGCCCCACCCACTGGAATAGATTTTCACGTTTCCGGATTCGGCTGGTGGAAAAAACAGCATGATAGGGAGCTGTCAACGCTTTTTTATAACTTCTTATCCAGGGATGTACAAAGATTTCAGCCTCAATGTTCAGCCGTTTGATAATCAGCTTGACCACATCAACGGACGGGCCTGTTGCTTGCCCGTTTTCCAAAAAATTTAAAGGAGGGAAATCTTCGGTTAAAAGCGTATACCGTTCTGATGAATAGCTATAATTGTGGAATAGAAACAAACAGATGCATGTGAAAATAGAGAACTTGGCCGGCCGTATCGTTATGCTGAAGAACAGAGAGGTACAAATTTTTAGCCGAAATAGAATCTTCCAACCCATTTGTCTCTCCATGATCACTTAAAGGCTCTTGACCGCTATGGGGTTAATACCCGCTTCGTGGTATGAATCTATGAATCAATTCTATTCAAAATAATCATTCTCAAGGTCGAAATGCAAGAATAAACCCCTGCATTGCATAAAAAATCATGCCCCCATAACTGTTCTGAAAGGTAAAAAAACATGAGATACCGTTACTCAAAATGCTCTTTTCCATTCTCACCTTTTGAGTCATCCAGAACCTTTCTGACTGTTGAGACAAAGTCACTATTGAGAATCGGTTTTTTTATAAATCCCCTGACCCCCTGTTTTTCTGCTGTTTTAAAATCAATCCGTTCGCTGAAACCGGTACAGATCAATATGGGAATATCTTTACGGATTGCCAGTAGTTCCCGGGCAAGATCGGTACCTAGAAGAACCGGCATTGTCATATCGGTTATCACCAGATCAAATCTGCCGGGATCGGATTTAAATAACCCCAGGGCTTCAACGCTGCTTGTTTTTCCTGTGACACGGTATCCGATTTGTTCAAGCGTACGAACGCCCAATTTGACAATGGCCGGTTCATCATCCACCAGCAGAATCGATTCATTTCCAATGTGATCGGCCAGGGCGTTTTTTTTTGTTCTGCCTGTAACCGGTCCGGAGATGACGGGAAGATACACGCGAACCGTGGTCCCTTTTCTCTGGTTGTTTCTCACCTGGATGATGCCTTTATAGTTTTTTACGATACCATGGACAACGGATAGCCCGAGGCCGGACCCTTTGCCCTGCTCTTTGGTTGTGAAATACGGATCATAAATCTTGTCAATGATTTCCGCAGGAATGCCTGTACCGGTGTCACTTATTTCCAGGCAACAATACCGATCCGTATCATTTAAATTCAATTCCGGTTCCGGCCGAATCTCCGCCAGATTCAACCGGAGGATTCCCCCATCCTGTTCCATGGCATGGTAAGCATTGGTGCAAATATTCATCACCACTTCATGAAACTCGGTGGCATTTGCAAAAATGTAAATATTCTTTGGGGAAAGCCGGGTTTCAATTTCAATATTGGACGGGAGGATCGACCGTAATAATTTCAATGTTTCCAGGATGATGGTGTTGACTGCAAGGGGTTTATATTCCGTATCCCCCTGGTTACTGAATGACAGAATCTGCCGGACAAGGGCGGCTGCCCGTTTTGATCCCTGAAGAATGTCCCTGAGATTTTCCTGCACCGGATGGCCGTCGGGCAGGTCGTGGATGGACATTTCCGTAAACCCGATAATGGGCTGCAAAATATTGTTAAAATCATGGGCGATCCCGCCGGCCAGGGTCCCGATGGCTTTTATTTTTTGATCCTGTAAAAGCTTCAGCTCAAGTTTTTGCCTTTCTGCTTCTTCCTTTTTCCGTTGGGTAATGTCCTGAATCACACCTGCAACCTTCACCGCCTGTCCGGATTCGTCGGTCAGAAGCTGTGCAGTGGACCGGATGATCTTTTTCTTTGGTCCGTTCACCGGTATGATCTCAAACTCAAGGTGATAGGGCTTATTATTTTCAATCAACTCAACCAAAGACCTGTGAATTTGATCCGACTCCGGGATACAGTTTTCCATTGTCTCGATTGTAAATTTTTTTTCTGCCGGATCAAATCCGTAAATTCTTTTGGCTTCATCCGATCCCCAGAATTCGGTTGTGCGCAGATCATACTCCCAGTTTCCCACTTTTCCCAGTTTTTCCGCTTTCTGAAATCTTTGCTCGTTCTCTTTCAGCCGCTGCTCCACTTTCTTTCGTTCAGCCGTCTCCACCCTGAGCCGCTCCAATGCCTGATTCAACTCGTCTGCCTGCTTTGAGGCCGATCGATGCTGCCGGATCAGCAATTTTTCCCTGGACCCGTTTTCCACTTGTTTAATATGGCTTTGTGAGAATTGATCTTTATGGTTTTCAAACTGGCTGTCATTAGCGGTTTTGCCTGAATCAATCCCCGCATACCAGGTGTTAAGCTTATCCTGGAATTCATTTTTCATCAGAGCCAGTTTGGCTTCGGCTCCCCAGATCTGAAAACAATTAAACGCCTGCTGCCAATAAATTTGTGACAGGTTTCCGTTTTGCCGGCTTTGCCAAAACCGGTATGCTCGTTCATTGGCAATCCCTTCCCATTGAAGAAATCCGTTTTTGGCGGCACTTTCAATGGCCCGGTCGTAGAATGATGCGGCCTGGGTATATTTTTTTTCGATCCGGTTCAGCTCTGCTTTTGCCAGATAATATCTATGTGAATGATTCTGTGAACAATGGATTGACCAAATCCGGAACTGCTCCATAGCGGTTTTCAGTTCATCCGTTAATCCATCCATCCGACCGTCACGGCTAGTATCACCCATATGGGAACACAGGGCCGATTTGATTAAAAAACGGGTAAACAGATGTTCGGGCCAGGGCAGCAGCCCTTGCAGCCCCACCGTATAAATCAGTTTTTCCGCCTCGTTGGAAAATAACAGGGCCGTCTTATGGTTATTCATCAATAGGTGGTAAAAGGCTTTTAACTCATTATAAATGCAGAGCACCTGTATATTTTCATTGTCTGATACCTGATTGAGATACGATGTGTCATCGATTAAAAAACCGGTTGTTGGTTCGTCTTTTTCAGAAATACTTTTGAAAATACGGATCCCGCCCTCGCACAAGTCAACAGCCCATTGATTCAGCCGTGACCTGCTGAAAACCAGATGTTGTTCCGTCTCCCGGATCAGATCCGGCAACGGTAATGCCCGGTAAAAACTGCAATACATATTATGGCCGAATGCATATGCGGCATATTGCAGATTTCCGGATTGTAATCCGATATCATAGGCTTTCTGATAATCCTGACTGACATCGTTAAGGTGTTTGAACCAGTGGCGGATCGAGCTGCCGATCATCAGGTAGAACACGCTTTGGTCAGACGGTTCCCTGAATTTTGAAGACATGATACGCTCGGCCAGGTCGCCCAGTTCCCGGGCTGTTTCAAAGTCATTTTCAATCCATCCCATCAGGCCGCCAAGGGCCGCATGGCTGTATCCGATCTGGGGAACAAGGCCGAAATCAAGCGTGATATTGACCACCTTTGGCACAATTACACTCCAAAGGTGCTGGTGGGTCCGGTAACAGGGCGGCCCCAGGGTAATCAGGAGTTTGGTAACCGTCAACATTTCAGTATCCTGCATGATCGGGCTGTCAAACAGGGCGGCAATAGGTTTCTTGTTCAACTTATCTTTTATCTGTCGGATTTCATCATTCCGGAATCTTTCAAAATCCTGATCCGGAAGGTGGATATTGAACTCGGCCAGCGCCTGTCTGCCCGAGGAAATGGCCTGGGCATATTTGGCCAGCAGGGTGTAGTGGACGATCAGGATATTCAACGACTCCGCCCTTTCAACGGCTGTCCGTGTATGTTCCATGGATTGCTGGATCAAACGTTCCGCTTTTTTGCGGTCCCCTTCCAAAAACTCACTTTCAGCCAGATCCCGGTGAAGTGTCAATGCCTGTTCATAGTTGATATGCCAGAAGTTGCCGATACCACCGGCCAGCTCGTCTGCAAAATAAAATGCAGCCCGGTTGAACCCCAGCATTGCCTGAAAGGCAGTGGCGGATTTTGCTTTAAAGGCGGCCTTCATGTTCAGGCCGATCATTTTTTTTTGTTCGCCGGGATCATGGATCAATTCAGCTCCGGCATTTAAATGCTCAAGGATTTCATACAACGGGGTATGGTTCTCTTTTCTGTAAAATTGGGAAAGAAGCAGTCTGCCGATTTTTAGACGGATTCGGGCGATCTTATCCGGTGCGATTAATAAAAAGGCGGCCTGCTGAACCCGGTCATGCATAAAGCGAAACCATTGCGGTTCCGGCTGATTTTTGGATTTTTTTTCAATACGGTTAGAACCTGTGTCTGCTCTAAGGATCAATCCTGATTCCCGGAAAGGCATCAGTCGGGTGCTGCAATCATCAGAAGAACAATGGGTGATTGTTTTCAGAGAGTCCAGATCAAAATGATTCCCCAGGCAGGCGGCAAGTGAAATCAATTCACGGTTATCACTGCTAAAGCGTTCCAGTCTTTGAGCAAAAAGATCGACGATTCCGTCCGGTAGCTGTTCGTCAAGATCCCACTCCCAGTGGTTTGAATCGGAATCAAAACTGATCCGGCCGCTTTCATATGCATACT
Source organism: Desulfobacula sp. (assembly GCA_028280105.1). Taxonomy (GTDB): domain Bacteria; phylum Desulfobacterota; class Desulfobacteria; order Desulfobacterales; family Desulfobacteraceae; genus Desulfobacula. The sequence goes on from JANQML010000317.1 coordinate 14,570, forward strand.
CAAGAAAGGCTTTGATATGAAACGGGTTCCCTCCGGTCTGTTCCCGGATGAGATCAACCAGACGATCCATCTCGTCAACCGGTGATCCCAGGGCCGCCGCGATAAGGGTTCCAATATCTTTATTGTCCAAAGGGCCGACGGTAATGACTTCAGGCGGATTTACCTGTTGATGCAGCTCAGTGATCACAGTATTCATCGGGTGATAAGTGCCCACCTCTTCACTCCGGTAAGACGCAATGAGGAGAAAATACCGAAGTGATTTTTCGATCTGAAATCGTTTTATCAATTCCATGGAGGCGGCATCTGACCATTGCCAGTCATCAATAAACATCACAACCGGGTGTTCCGGCAGGCTGACAGCTTCTATGAATTTTCTGATGACTGTTGCAAACCGTTGACGTGCTTCAATAAAATTGATGCTATTGTCTTCAATTCGTATTTTTTTTTCAAAGATACGGTTGATGTCCGGGATGAGGTCAACCAGAAGAACACCCAGTTCCCCGAGGGACCTGTATAGTTCTTTATGAATTTTTTTTCGGGTGACCGCGTTAAAGGATTCGATATGGTACCATAATTTTATTAACGCTTCCCGAACGGCATAATAGGGCGTACTCTGGTGAAACTGATCAAATTTACCCTGAACAAAGACGCCGTTTTTAGATTGCACCGGCTCTTTGAGCCATTGCACCAGAGATGTCTTTCCCATGCCTGAATGTCCGGGAACCAAGAGTGTGCCGGTTTGACCGCGACATATATTTTCAAAAGTGCTGAACATCTTCTCTTTGGCCGGTTCCCGGCCAATAAGAGTTTCCGGTATTTTCAACTGATTTGATTGTTCCAAACCACCACCTGTCCTTACCTTCATGGCCTGAACGTATCAGGAAATAGATCTGCTAATCCCGGCTCGGCAGCTGGTTACCCGTGACCGGAAGCGCGTGGATTAATGAAAACATCATAATTGTAGTTAAAGGGGTTGATGGATAAATAATACGTTAAAAACCTGGAAAAGGCAAAATAAAAGAGCCCGCACATATCCGTCTCTGGGTCCGGTTCCGGAGCAAGTCATGATATTTTCATTGCTTTTTGTGAATACCCATTTGATCCGTTGGATATTTTATTCCGGCTTGAATATATCATTCATTTATGAATAATATGGATATGAGCGACCAAATCCGGTTTTTGTTTTGAATCGATGCCGACGGGTCTGCTCACGCGTGTGGTTACGAATTGTCGGGGGTTTTGTGTCTAAAAAAAACGATATATTAAATAAAATCAATGGATTAATAAAAAGGGCACCTCGCCATTGGCAGGTTTTCAGTCAGGCCCTTGTCAACGCGTCCGGTAATTGTCTGATAGCCATTGACCCTCACGGTGTTATCTTTCTGTCCAATCGCATGGCAAGCCAAAAACTGGGAACAACAGCTAAAACCAGGCTCAGTGACACCATGCCTGAATTGGCTGAAATTGCCGCACAGACAGTTGCGGACGGTATCAGTCGAACTGATTTTATGATCCGGGTGGATTCCGGCAGCTACTTAGCCGGTGTAAACCCCATTCGGATCGAAGAAGAGCTGTTTGGTGCCGTTTGCACCCTTAATGAGGCGACTGCATTTGAGAAAGTCGTCAAGCAGATGCATTTTTTTAAAAATATGACCCGGGAGCTGGATGCCATTATTAATTCGTCTTCGGACGGACTCTTTGTCTGTGACGAAAAGGCCAATGTTATCCGGGTGAATCCGGCGTCTGAGCGGATTCACCAAACCAAGGAACGGGAATTGATCGGTAAAAATATGAAGGACCTGATTGAGCAGGGATTTATCGACTGCTCTGCCGCCCTTCAGGCCAGCCAGACTCAAAAAACCGTCACCCTGCTTCAAAATAAGGGGAGTCACAAGTTAATTTCCACAGGGACGCCTGTTTTTAACGATGATGGTGAATTGATTCGCGTGGTTGTCAGTGAAAGAGATATCACCCGGATCGATAAGCTGCAACGGGAACTTGAAAAACAGGCCTCGATTAAAGACCGGTTGCAGCACCAGTTGTTTGAGATGCAGCAGGCAAAATTAAAGTCAAATCAAATCATCGCCCGGAGCCCGTCCATGCTGAAGGTGGTCGAGCGGGCACAAAAGGTCAGTGGTGTTGATTCCTCTGTGCTGATCACGGGTGAATCCGGTGTCGGAAAAGGGGTGATCGTCAAGCTGATTCATAATAATTCAAACCGGGCTGAAAAACCATTGATCCGAATTAATTGCGGTGCCATCCCGGAGACGCTGATTGAATCCGAATTGTTCGGCTATGAATCCGGGGCCTTTACCGGCGCGCAGGCCGGTGGAAAGCCCGGTTCCCTGGAGCTGGCTGATCAGGGCAGCATTTTTCTGGATGAAATCGCAGAACTCCCCTTGTCTGCACAGGTCAAATTGCTCCGGTTTCTGGAAAACGGCCGGGTGACCCGGCTGGGCGGAACAAAGGTTCGCACCATTGATGCACGCATTCTGGCAGCCACGCACCGGGATCTGAAAAAGATGGTTGCGAACGGTACGTTTCGCCATGATCTTTATTATCGGTTGAACGTTATTCCCATAGCCATACCCGCATTAAAAGACCGGGTTGAATGCATTACCCCGCTGTTAAGGTTTTACGTTGATCATTTTGCCCAAATGATCGGCACCCGAAAACGGCTGAGCCGTTCCGCACTGGATACCCTTCTGGCTTATACCTATCCGGGAAATGTCCGTGAACTCATGAATATCTGTGAACGGATAGTGGTTATGTCGGAGACACAGGTCATTGATCTGGCGGATCTGCCCGGTGATGTCGCCCGGAGTTCAACTCTTGCCGCCTCTGCCGTCACGGTGTGGCCGGAAGAAAGAAGTCTGGAAGCGACACTTGAATATGTAGAACGGCGGGTCTTGCTCCAGGCATTTAAAAAATATAAAAATCAGACAGAGATATCGGCTGCACTCGGGGTCAGCCAGCCGACGATTGCCCGGCGTCTGAAAAAATATAATATCAAATCTCCTGTCTGAACAGGATTCATCTGAACGGCGGCATATTCAATTGTGAATAAAAGCCTGCCGACTTTCTTTTGTAAACCATCCGATTTTCAAATGATACCTGGAAATATCCTTTAAGTTCAATATGATCCAGGCTAAATTATTATCCGGTACAGATGTTGCTAATTACAGATGCCCAGATGCTGTTTTAAGAAATAGGGCAACCGGACCGCCATTCAGCGTTTCTGGCATTTTTTCACAATTTTGAAAAGACGCATGCACTATGATCTTATTTTACAGTTTGGTCTTTATTTAAGGCTTATTCCGTGTTTTCGGGTACTATTCGATGAACCATGGAAATTGACTGCAGGGTTTGAAATACAGATGAAATAAAAAGGAGTGCTATGATGGCGGAACGTAAGCCGGAAGCGGCGATGGTGTCTGAATCAACGTTGAAACAGGGGCGGTCGTTATCTCGGAATCGATCTGATATGGGGAAGGGTATCTCAGAACAAAGATTCACGGACAAGAGTTCTTTCCCGAAAACAGATGTCTCGTTTGAAGACACGGCGATTGCCTTTAAAAACAAATCAGACACGGAATTGTTTTTGTCATATTTGATTTTCAAGCTGACAAAGAATCCCTTTCTGGTTAAGGTTCTTTCCAAGGCGGCAAAAATTACCCTGGCCCTGGGCCTGCCGGTGAAACCGATCATTAAGGCCACGGTGTTCAGACAATTTTGCGGCGGTGAAAAAAAAGAAGAGTATGAAAAAGTCATATCTGAACTGGGCCGGGCATCCATTGGAACCATTCTGGATTATTCGGTTGAAGGATCAGAGGATGAAACCGGTTTTGAAAACACCATGAAACAATTGTTGCATTTAATCGAGCAATCCAAGTCTGATCCGAATATTCCGTGCACCTGCATGAAGATGACGGCAATCGCTCCGGTGGAATTGCTTGAAACGGTTTCTTCCGGCAAGAACCTGTCTGAAAAGGACCGGCGCGAATGGAAAGAGGTAGAAGATCGTCTTGATTTAATATGCAGTGCGTCGTTTGCAGCGGATAAACCGATTTATATTGATGCGGAAGAGTCCTGGATACAAGATCCCATAGACGATCTGATCGAAGCGATGATGGCAAAATACAATACAGGCCGCGCCATTGTTTTTACAACGCTGCAACTCTATCGATGGGACCGGAATGACTATTTTAAGCGCCTCATAGAGACCGCCCGGGCCAAAGGGTTTAAACTGGGTATTAAAATCGTGCGCGGCGCATATCTTGAAAAAGAGAGAGACAGGGCAAAGCGCATGGGATATCCGTCCCCGATTTATGCTTCAAAATCGGAAACAGATGAAGCGTACAATAGAGCCGTGCAAATATTTGTCGAGCATATCGAAGTTGTGGAGATCTGTGTGGGAACCCATAATGAGGAAAGCTGCCAGTTGATGGTTTCGTATATGAATGAAAATGATCTGCCCCGCAATCATCCGCATATCTTTTTTTCACAACTTTACGGGATGAGTGATACTATCAGTTTTAATCTGTCCAGTGCCGGCTACAACGTCAGTAAATACCTTCCGTTCGGCCCGGTGGAATCGACCCTGCCTTATCTGACCCGGCGTGCAGAGGAAAATACGGCCATTGCCGGTCAGATGAGCAAAGAACTTGAGATTATCGAAAAAGAACGCAGGAGAAGAAAGTTATATATAGCCGGGGTGTTGCAAAGTAGTCTCTGCCTATGAAAAAAAAGTCATAGAATGTCGATTTTTTTTCACAACCCAATGGGGTTTATCTGCTGTTGTAACTCCTTGGCAAGTATGAATTTCCGGGTGATTAAATCCGGTAAAAACGGTGCAATCATAATGGACAGGGTCGATTTTACCGCTATAAAAACGGGGATGAAAATACGCCGGTCAAGATAGCTTTTTTGGGTTAGAACCCATTCTCTTCAGAATGAAATTCGTTACAATTGGGGCCTTTTAACATGTACTGAAGGTATTTTCGCCGTGATTTTAAAAAATCTTCAACCGAATAATAGTTGATATTCTCTTCTGTATTAAAATCGTTTTCAAATTTTTGGATCAGACGTTTCAGGCCATTGTTTTTTGTATGATGCGTCATATCTTATCATCCTATCCTGTTTAAATTGAACTGACAGTTTGAGACGATTAAAAGAAAAGCAAATACCATACCTTTGTTTCATGGTAATCGGCCTTTACCGGAGAACAAACATGGTATATTCTCAAAACTGCAGCGTATCGGTATCATTAAATGTTAAAATGGACGGATGAAATGACGTTAGAAAAAAAAGAAGGGTTTGATTTTTGGAATGACCACTCTATTGAGTTCCTGGAAATGGCTATGAAACGGGATTACCAGGAGCGGGTCGAAGCCTGTGACGGGTATGGCAGGCAGGAACGGTCGTGCGGAGATGTTATCGAGATCTTTTTGATGATCAAGGACGCGGCCGTTGAAACGGTTTCCTATGATATAAAAGGCTGTCTGTTTTCTCATGCCTGCACCAACGCATTGATCCGTCTGGTCAAGGGCCGATCTGTCGATCAGGCGAAACAGATCCGGCCCGAACAGATCATCTCTCTTTTAAAGACCCTTCCCAAAGAAGAAGAACATTGCGCGGTTCACGCCCTCAAAGCGTTGCACAGTGCGCTGGATGATTATGCTTTGAAACAGGGGGTAAGCCGATTTTAGGTTTCGGCCAGGCGTTGATCGTACATAGACCCCACGCCATATTCATCTCTCCGCATGAACCGATCCAACGAGGGACCGATCAACTGCATTTCGGGATTGTCTTTTAAGACATCCTGGGCAATGCGCATCTCTTTGGTGCAACCCGTGCTATAGGTGGAATCTTTACCGATCCACTCGGGCGGTACTTTCTGATTGAGCAGCGAGAAGCTTTCGGCAATATCATCCGTGGTCTGAAACCGCCAGATGTCGATGTATGAACTTGTCTGGACGATTTCCCACATATACATCAGGTCATCGGCATCCATGCCCGGTTCATAGTATCGGCTGGGATTGATGATAAACAGATTGGCGGATCGCTGATGAAGATATTCGATAAAGGTGGTCATTATTTTCTTTGCCACATCAATTTTTCCCGGGATTGAACCGATTATTCCGCTGTAGAACATAACGGTCATTCCCTTATCCTTGGCCCTTTTCATCTCCTGGATAATCATATCCGCCTTTTCCTCCAGCTGGCCGTGCGAAAATTTGATGACATTCGGATGTCTGGGTTTACAGCTGATCTCGAGGGTATCTGCCACGGCAGTGATGTTGATGATGGTCTGTGTAAAACAAAAGTGAGTCTCTATCAGTCTCCTTTTCTGGGTGGAGCCCCGTGAGATGACACAATCGACCTCTTTGAAAATTCTGGAAAAGGTCGTGGATGCCAACAGGAGATTAAGGCTTTCCCTTGTGCCGTCAGATACCACATACAGATGTTCGTCACTTTTAAGTAATTTGACCAGATCGTTTTTCCCGATGGTTCTGTCGTGGATAAAATTGGCATTTTCCAATTCTTTGACCAGGGTCGGGTCGGTTCGGGTGTCTGCCAGGCAGACCTTTTTAAAACTGGGTGACTCCTTGATAACAACGATGACAATATGCCCGAGTTCGGCCAGGAATTTTGCAATGGACAGATCGGCAACAAATTCCCCGGATTGATCGGCCAGCCAGAGAATTTTTTTGTTTTTTCCGTTCATCAGCCGGTTCAGCCGGTTAAACCCGTTCCCTTTTATCGGTGTATGGAATATCTGTTTGATTTGATCCGATGACACCGTCTTTTTATTTTTCGGGTCCCATAGATACGGATGGGCAAGAACGGTGAGCAACCGTTTGAATTCAATCAGTTTGATTTTTTCCCTGAGTTGTGACAACGAAAGTTTCTCTAGATTGTCTAACGAATCGTTGACCTGGTTTAAAACCGTTTTAAACCGATCGGAATTGAGAAAATCGAATATTTTTTTGTTGGCCTCCTGTTTTTCAGAGGAAAACGGATTTTCGATATGGGTTCGGGATAAAAATATCTTATACAATCTTTTTTCCAGTCTGGACGGAATGATCAAGCCGGTTTTTATCTCATCCATATATTTGATTTTTATCAGCTCTTTTAAAAACTGGTTGTCATATTCCGAATCAATGGTTTCGTCCACAAGGCAAATGATTTTATCATACACTTTCTGGTATCGTTTTTCTAAATAAGGCGGGTACTCCCGTGACATAATGGTGTCAAACATCTTGTCGGAGCATGGGTAATATCTCTCTTCATTTTCAGGGTAAACCATGAATTCAATCTGCTCCCGGGTCCCAACCTTTTTAGGATATGCAAAAGGATCGATGTGGTTGTTCAGGAAAAAGGCGGTAAACCAGGCATCAAATTCAGGATTTTTTCCAACCGGTTCGCATTGTTTTTTTTCGATTTTCATGAGACCTCCTTATCAGACGGTTGCCAATGAAACGGTGCGGTATCCTATCACGTTCTTTTTTTCGGGGCAATTGCCGGAATAAAATGTGAAGATGATCTTTTCCCGGGCGATTGCCCCGGGTTTGTATATTTGATCTTCTTTGACCCTTTAATCAGGATCATTCAAGGTTGACACCGTCTGTCGTGCGGATTAGTTAAGACAGGTATGGATTTAAAAACAGCCATGAAAATTTTAAGCATTGATGAGAGGGCAACTTTTGATGAGGCCAGGCAGGCCTATCGAAGGTTGGCAAAACAATATCATCCGGACATGTTTCACAGTGCCGGCGAATCAGCGAACGACCAAAAGATGAAGGAGATCAACCGGGCTTTTTTTATTCTTGGTCCGGTGCTTCGAAAAAAAAGATCCCCGTCTTTTAAACAACAGCCGGATGAATCCGGAAACCGGCCTAATGCTTCATCGACCTCCCGCAACGGTAAAAATGAAGATAAAAGGAAAGATCCAACGCTGTCGGAAATACTGGCACGGTTGGCAAAAAAGATGGCGGACAGGGTGAAAAAACAGGCTCAGGCAACATCCAAAAATGACCGTCCACCCCATGACGCAAGAAAGAGAAAAGTGGCGGATGCGACCGAAAAACGAAGCAATGGTTTTGAACAGGTCTTTAAAACGGTTTATACCCGACCCGCTTCAACACAAAAAAATGGGATAGAATCCAAAAGCCGGTCCCGGAAACAACGGCAAAAATCATCTTACCGGGGGTATGAGACCTATGTGGCCCTTAAAAAGAAAATGAGAGCGGCAAGAAGACGGGGTAATTCCAAGGTTTCGGTTCCCCGGGTGGAAAAAATCGAACCCATACGGCCTGTGAATCCGGTCCACCGGGATTAGAATCGGCTGACCAATTTCAACAGACATTTTTGTTTGCTGTAAACAGATCAAAAGGAGACAGAGACGATTTTTTCCCCGGTTGTCAACTGAACCAGGCTGACACCGCTTTGATCAATGGCACCGTATGTGTATAATCCGTTTCTGGGGGAGCTGACAGATCCCGGGTTTAGAAAAATGGTATTTTGGTCTCTTTCCAGAAAGCTTAGGTGGGTATGGCCCTGAATGACAACGTCGGTGTCATCAGGCCACGAAACCGGGCAATGGCCGTGGTGAAGAAAAATTTTTTTGCCAAAAGCGCTAAACGTCAGATGGGTCTCATATCCCGGGAAAAAAGAGGGGACATCACAATTTCCATACACATAGTAAAAGATATGAGATAATGCCTTAACCTGCTCTTTTATGAAGTCGGGTTTAAAATCCGGGTCTGAATAATTTCCATACCGGTTATCAAACAGATCTCCTGCCACGACAAGCCCATCGGCTTTATTCAACAGTTCTTTCAGAGTGAGCCAGGTTCGGGTACTTCCGTGTATATCTGCGGTTACAATAAGTTTGTTCATTGCTCTACTTTTTCCTTGTTAAAAAAAATAAAATTTCATAGTATCGGGGCCAAATCAACTATTTTTTTCGATAAAAGATAATGGATTATAAACTGATCGATAGAATTCTGGCCCTTTCAAATCTAATGGGTCAGGCAGATCTGGCTTATATTGAGGCGGGTCCTGAATTGCATGTTTCGTCCTGGAATCCCGGGGCTGCAAAATTGTTCGGTTATTCCGAAGACGAAGCAATGGGACGGTTTTTAAACGAACTGATCCCGGTTAACAAAAGAGACTTGACGGCCTGCAGATCCAACCAGTTTTTAACCTGTTCCCACGTGAATGCCAAAGGGGAAAATATTCTGTGTGATATCCATTATGCCCCTATCATGAATACAAAAGGTGAAAAACTGGGGGTCGCCGTCCTGGCAAAGGATATCTCCCAGCGGGTTCGGGAAAAAGAGAGCTTAAGGAAACAAGAGGAGAATCTAAAAGATATTTTTGGATTTGCACCCATTGGAATCTACAGTGTAAACCAGGCCGGCCGTATTGTGTCTGCCAACCCTGAATACGCCTGGATGCTTGGTTATGAATCGGCAGAAGCCATTATGGAGCAGGTTTCTGACTTTGCGGCCCAAACTTTTTTTGATGCAGATAAAGCCGAAGCGTTTATGCTCGGGATTCGGGAATCAGAGCAGGTCATCCGGTTTCGATGCCGGTTGAAACGAAAGGATAATTCGTTTGTATGGGCGTTGTGCTACGCAAAGACTAGCTGGGATGAACACCGGCGGCGAAACGGATTTAACGGGTTTTCGATTGATATCAGCGAGACGGTTCGGGCTGAACAGGAAATTAAAAAGGCCAACGAGAAACTGAAAATGTTGTCCGTTATAGACGGGCTTACACAGATACCCAACCGGAGACGGTTTGATGAATATCTCAGCTCGGAATGGCGGCGCCACTACCGGGAGATGAAACCTATTTCAGTGATTTTATGCGATATTGACTGTTTTAAATTATACAATGATAGCTACGGACATCCGGCCGGAGACGAATGTTTAAAGCAGGTGGCAATGTCCATCAGCGACTGTGTCAATCGCGCATCCGACCTTGCTGCCCGCTATGGTGGCGAAGAGTTTGTTGTTGTATTGCCCGGTACGGACCGGAAGGGTGCAATGGCTGTGGCCGAAGATATTCGAACCAAAATACAGGGACTTGAAATCCGGCATGAAACCTCTACGGCAGGTTCGTGTATCACTTTAAGTTTGGGGGTTGCTTCCCTGGTACCATCTGTTGATAATTCCGCAGAGGATTTGGTGGCCCTGGCCGATGAAGCGCTTTATCGGGCAAAGGAAAACGGTAGAAACCAAAGCGTTGAAAGTACCGGTTTTAAAACCAGCTGACATATTGAATATAAAGCGGCTGGTCACACCCGGCTTACGTCACCAGGTGACGGAGATATCTGCCTGAGAGTATTGATCCGGTTCAGCACCGGCGGATGGGAGTAATTTAGAAAGACATAAAACGGATGAGGGGTCAGGTTTGACAGGTTGTGGGCAGACAGTTTTTTTAATGCCTGAATCAGGGGTGCGCTCCTTTTAAGGGTTTGCACGGCAAATCGATCGGCTTCGTATTCATCCTTTCTGGACGATACCTGCATTATAATGGACGTGAACAAATCAACCGGTGCGTAAAGCATGCTGAAAAAAATCAGTCCGGCATAGACCGACGGTATTTCAATTTTAAATGCCTGAAAAAGCGGAACGTGTGAAATGCACAGGGACATCAAATAGAAGATGACACCCATCTGAACGATTCCCCAGGCCATTCGTTTTAAAATATGATGTTTTTTAAAATGGCCCATTTCGTGGGCCAGGACCGAGACCAGTTCATCAATGGTCTGTTCTTCTATCAAGGTATCAAATAGAACAATCCGTTTATTTTTTCCAAACCCTGTAAAAAATGCATTGGACCGGGAGCTGCGTTTGGATCCGTCCATAACAAATACATTGGACAGGGAAAAGTCAATGGAATCGGCATATGCCAGTATGGCCTGTTTTAAGGGGCCTTCCTCCAAGGGGGTAAATTTGTTGAAAAGCGGCATGATCCAGGTCGGTACGATATATTGGACGGCAATTAAAAAGACGGCACCGGCTGCCCAGCACATCATCCAGGCCTGAGGCCCGCCGGATTCTAAGAGAAAAATGATGACGGATAACAACACGCCGCCAAAGAGGACAGACAACAGAATGGATTTTACCAGGTCCGTGGCAAAAAGCTGCGGGGTTGTTTTGTTAAATCCGAATTTTTCCTCGATAACAAAGGTTGAATAAATTGAAAAGGGCAGAGAGAGGATCAGTTTGAGTCCCAAAAGAATCGCTGTGAATATCAACCCGGAAATAACGGGACCCTTCTCAAATGAGCGGACAAAACCGTCGGCAACCTGAAACCCCCCGGAAAACCAGAAGGCGAGCAAGACGATAAGATTGCATGTGGAAACAATCAATCCGAACCGGGTGTTGGTCTTCAGGTAATTTTGGGATTTAAGATAGGTACGGTCATCGAAATGATCTTTGAATTCTTCGGGCAATGACGGTTTCAGATGTTTTACATTTAAGGCATCAGCTATGAAGTTAGTGATGAATGCACCGACAAGGGTGCCTAAAATTATAATCGTAATAAATGTCTGGGAGAAAATCATCCGTGTAACAGTGTCGTATCAATCAATTATGAATTGATCATCTCCCTTAATTTTCCGGAGCACTTAAAAGTGACCACCCGCCTGGCCGGAAGCGTCATCTCTTCGTCGGTTGCCGGATTTCTGCCTTTTCTTGCCTTTTTTTCGTTGACACAGAATTTTCCAAAACCGCTGATCATGATATCTTCGCCGGACTCAATGGTTTGTTTGATAATTTCGATAAACTCTTCCATGATTTCGTAGCTTTCGGCCCGGGACAGATCCAGCTTTTTCTGTATGGTTTCAGCAATCATTGTTTTGGTCAGTGCCATATAGATTTTACTCCTAGTGGGTTTATGCATGCCGGCAATTGGTTAAAAACGTGTGGTAAAATACTTTATTCTCCGTGTGTTTGTCAACCCTGGAAGATCACCCTGATCCACCATACGGTTCCATCTGCTGCGTTGCCTGCTGTCGTTCCTCCCTGCGGAGTATGGCTGATACACACTCAGTCGTCACTCCTTGCCGCCTTGCATCCGGCATCTTGCTGGCGGCCAGGGAGGGGGGGGCAACACATGGCCCATATGCTAAACAAAAATTTGATGGTGGATTTGGGATCATTACAAACCGGCTTAAATCGGATTGTAAAACCATACGGTGTTTCCGGGTTCATTAAAGGCATCCTTTTCTTTACCGGGTTCTTTACCGGGTCGGATCATGAAGCACTTTAGCGATGGCTCTGGATAATGTTTTTATTTCAACGGGTTTGGGCAGTACCGCATCTATACTTTCAGGGGTGGGACGTTCGCTTTGATTGATATTGACAAACCCGGTGGCCAGAATGATCGGTATATCCGGCCGGATTTTTTTTATTTTTACCGCCAGTTGGGTGCCGAACAGATCCGGCATGGTCATGTCTGTGATCACCAGGTCAAATAAATGGGGATTTTTTTTGATATAATTGAGCGCCTGGACAGGGGATGCCAGTGCAACGGCCTTATATCCCAGTTTTTTTAACATCTGGCGGCCCACCTCCACAAGAATCGGCTCGTCATCGATAAAAAGGACCCGGGCTTCTCCGGGTATCAGCTTATTGTTTAAAGGCGTTCGCTGTTTTTCTTTCGCTTTATACTTGGGAAAATAGAGGGTGAAAACAGCACCGTTCCCCGGAATGGTTTGGGTCGTTACGGCTCCGTTAAACCGTGTGACAATACCATGAACGACGGCAAGCCCCAGGCCGGTACCGTCTCCTTTCTCCTTTGTTGTGAAATACGGGTTAAAGATTTTTGAAAGGGAATCCGGATCAATTCCTTTGCCGGTGTCTGATACGGAGATGCGGATGTATTCACCAAACGGCAAATCCACTGTGAGATCCGGAATCGGATGGACTGTTGAATATTTAAACTCGTTAACTGAAATCGATATTTTTCCGATTCCGCTCTCTATGGCTTGTCTGGCATTGGTGCATAGATTTAAAACCGCCTGATGGATTTGGGAGGAATCAGCCTGAATATATCCCGTATCCGGATCAATCAATGTCTCAATGACAATGGAAGAGGGAAACGATGCCTTGAGCAGCTGTGTTGTCTCTCTTACGATCTCTATCGGATTGATGATCTCATTGGGAATAGATTCCTCACGCTGCCGGCTGAAGTCAAGTATCTGGATGATTAGGTTTTTAGCCCGGTCACAGCCGGATACAATCTGTTGGACATAGGACAGTTGGGTCGGAGCATTTTTTAGTTCAAACTGGAGCAATTGAGCATATCCAAGAATTCCGCCCAGGATATTGTTAAAATCATGGGCAATTCCACCGGCCAGGGTCCCGATTGCTTCGAGACGCTGGGCATTGCGCAGCCGGGTCATCAATTTTTCTTTCTCGATTTGGGCCAGTTTCAGATCGGTTATATTGATGTCTGCCCCCCGATATCCCCGGAACCGGCTGTCTTCTCCGTAAATCGGATTGCCGCTGGTTAGAAAAAATAATGTTTCACCGGTTTTTGTTTTCCTTGACACATCTATGTTTGAAAAGGCTTTCCGGTCTTTTATCTTTTGAAGCAACTGTGGCCAGACATCAACTTTTGACTCTTTTGTCATGAAAAAGGATAGGTGCTTACCGATAAAACCTTTGCAGGCAAAACCGGTCAGATCCTCTGCCTTCTTTGACACATATACAAACTCCAGTTTCCGGTTCACCTCCCAGAGAATATCTCCGATATTGGCAATTACATCTTTTAAAATCGCCTTTTTTACTTTCAGATTTGATTCGATCTGTCTGCACTCATTGCATTTGTCATATATCTTCTTGTTTTTAAAAAAGGCCTGCATCGCAAGTGTTATCATAAGAATCAACCGGGATTTATCCAATCCGTTATCTATGAAATAATGATCAATGGGTAGATTCTCGACGTCTTTGAGTCCGGGAAGGTGATCGGTTCCAAACGAGTGTAAAATGACCCTGATCCGGTTTTCCGGCAGCGTCCGGTTCATCCACTGGATCAGCGCCAAACCGGACTCTTTTGTTTTCTTATCAAGATGGATCAACACAATCGCAATTTCAGCGTATGCCCGGATTAAATCTTTCGCATCCTCTGTTGACATACTGTTCAAAACGGTAATCGGCCGATCTTGGTAGGTATAATTTTTAAGGGCCTTTTTTGTAATATGACGGATCGTGTCGTCAACTGAGAAAATAAGGAGTTTATACGGCTGTGAAACGGTTTTTTTACATACAAAGACACCGGAATCTTCCTTTGCCGGCGAATTGATTTTCGGATACAGATCGGCCATAGGGTGACGTCTTCTTTTAGATTGTTATAATTTAGATTGTCTGATATTCTGCACGAAACGAGATATACTCGAATAATTAACCAAATTTATATAAAAAAGTCAAATTATTTTAAGAATTTAAGTTTGGCCAACGGAGTTGAAGATCGATGATAAATGCACTGACTGCCCTGGATGGAAGATATGCCCGACTGACAACGGAAATCGCCGATATTTTTTCTGAATACGGATTGATCAAACACCGCGTTTTCGTTGAAATTGAATGGCTTAAATTTATATTGAATGATTTGAAGCTGGCGGCTGCTGAGCCGGATGCGATTAAAAGACTGGATACGATTTTTACCTCAATGGATACGGATGATGCCCGACATGTCAAAACCATAGAACAAAAGACCAATCATGACGTTAAGGCGGTTGAGTACTTCATTAAAGAAAAAATGGATGATCTGGGCATGTCCGGGATTAAAGAATGGGTCCATTTTGCCTGCACATCAGACGATATAAACAACATTGCTTATGCACTGATGCTGAACAAGGGAAAAACGGTTGCAGAAACCCTTTTACGGCAGTTGATTGAAGATCTGGAACAAAAGGCACGTGCGTATAAATCAATTCCTATGATGTCCCGTACCCACGGCCAGCCGGCAACCCCCACAACCGTTGGAAAAGAATTCGTCAACTTTGCCTGGCGTCTGTTGCAGGAAGCCGATATCCTTTTCAAGTCAAGGGTTCAGGCAAAAATAAACGGTGCCACGGGAAATTTTAATGCCCACCATTTTGTTTATCCACAGATCGACTGGATTGATGCCTCCCGCAGATTTATCACGGATCATTTAAAACTATCCCCCATCCTTTATACAACACAGGTGAATCCCAACCATTCCATGGCATTTATCCTCCATGCCATGATTCGTGCGGCAGCCGTCACCATCGACCTGGACCGGGATATGTGGGGATACATCAGTCTGGGATATTTTAAACAGCGTGTAAAAAAAGGTGAAACCGGCTCCTCCACCATGCCGCACAAGGTGAACCCCATCGATTTTGAAAACAGTGAGGGGAACATGGGAATATCTATCTCCATGATGGAACATCTGAGTGTCAAACTTCAGAAATCAAGATTTCAAAGGGACCTGAGTGATTCCACCGTATTAAGAAGCCTGGGTTCGGCTTTTGGCTATTTTTCAATAGGCATTAAAAATGCGCTGAAGGGATTGTCCAAGATCGACCTGAATGCACCTGTGCTTGAAAAGGACCTGGAAGAGAATCAGGAGCTGCTTGCCGAACCCTTTCAGACTGCCATGCGGGTTTTTGGGGAAGATAATCCGTATGAACGTCTCAAAGAGCTGACTCGGGGACAGAAGATCGGCAAAAAAGAACTGGCGTTGTTTGTGGAAAGACTTGACAAGGTTCCGGCTGAATTTAAAAACAAAATGAAACAACTGACTCCGCGTAACTATGTGGGGCTTGCTCAGAATCTGGTGGATACCTATTTTAATGAAAAGGATGGCTCTGATCATTAAACCTGTCGTTTTTCCGAGTGTGGCTTGGCAACTAAAAAAGATGTGTTTCAGATAAGAGCCGGCTGTTTTTTTCGGTTGGAGACCTTGGTATCGAACCCGTCCATATACCAGGGGGCAGATTTGTACTCCAGCCTGCTGAGACCTTTGGTTTCAAGGGAGGTAATGGCCAGCTGAAGGGTGTGATAATCCGGCTCCACGTCATCCCATCCTAGATATTTCAGTCGTTGCTTGGCTTGTCCGTGTGACATATCAGGGTTGATTAAAAACGCATTGGCTAAACTTCTTATAAAACCGGGGATCATTGTATATTCAACCCCGTTTTCGATTAGCTTGCGAACCAGCTTTTTATCCACTGGTGAAGTCATAATATTTACTTTCGGTTAAGGTTTTCGTGATCGTTTCAGATCATCTTTTCAGGAAAGCTATTTCTCCTAAATAAACATACTATTGAAACTAAAAATTTTAGTCAATCGCTGTTATTCCGGATTTTAAATCTTTAAACAAAGATTGGATATTGTTAGAATGGTGTTTGGGAAAAGAAAATGGTTAAGAATCGAAAAAAAACTCCCAATTTCTATTTTTTCCGCCAAATAACGGCTATAATCTCTCTTATAAGCATTCAAATACCTCTCCGGTGCAGGTTTGGGTGATTTATAAAATATTTTTGTTTTTATGTGATTTTTATTTTAAGCATGATACAATTTGTCCGAATCTTATGATTTTGAGGTAAAGAAGAAAATGATGAAGATGTTGACTGAAAAGGAAGGCAGGCATCTGTTATCCATTGCAAGGCAAAGCATTCTGCATGGCCTTGGAATGGCGGAACATCCACGGGTTCACATGAAACCAACGGCTTCAGATGTCATTCTCAATGAGAACCGGGGCGCATTTGTCAGTCTTCACAAAAAAGGTGAACTCAGAGGGTGTATCGGCATTATTGAACCTGAGAAAACCATATTTGACGCAGTTACAGATAATGCCAAGCATGCCGCGTTCAATGACACGCGGTTCAATCCTCTGAGATCTGATGAATTGGATGACACCCTGATCGAAGTCAGCATTCTTACCCTGCCGGAAAGATTAAACTACTCAGATCCAACGGATTTGGTTTTAAAGTTGGAACCGGGTATCCATGGGGTTGTCCTATCAAACGGAAACAATAAAGCCACTTTTTTGCCTCAGGTCTGGCAGCAGCTTGATTCATCCGAAGTCTTTCTGGATCATCTCTGTCTAAAAGCCGGGTTACCCCGGGATGAATGGCAAACCGGTGAGCTGGACTTTTTTGTTTATCTGGTTCAGTCGTTTGAAGATCCGGTCTGATTTTTATATTAATTCGGGGCGAGCAGGCCAATATTTTAACGGGCAAGTAAAAACAGGGCATAGAATAATTCATGGCAATTGATTCGGATTTATTAAAAGCGGTTTTATCCCTGAAAAAGCGTGAAGATGTTGAATTGTTTTTTAAGGATATGTTTACACCGGCTGAAATTGAAGATATCTCATTGCGCTGGAAATTACTCAAAGATCTTCATAAAGGTTTGACCCAGCGTAAAATTGCAGAAAAATACAGTATCAGTCTGTGTAAGATCACAAGAGGATCAAAGCTGTTGAAAAATAAGGATTCACAGGTGTTAAAAATACTAAATGATCAAAATCCAAAAGAATAATGTGATCAATCAGGAAATGAGTTCCAGGGCCATGTCGGACCAAAGTTCGAGTGTCAGCTGATTCAGATCCGCAGTTTTTTTCCAGCCAAAGCCAAACAATTCATCCCCGGGCAGATAGTCGGCAGCGTTCTGCGTGAGAATTCTGAAAACGGCTCCCAAGTGGACTTTTCCCACTTCCGTGATTTCTTCACTGATAATACCCTGGAAGAGGGGCTGGTCGTGCGGCGGCATCCTCTCCAACTCTTCCGACAGTTCCCGTTTCATTCCCGCCATCAATACCTTTTCAAATTCGGTATCTGTTGCATCCATATCAACCGGATTGATGTGTCCTCCGATTCCAACCGACCACAGATCATGTAAACGCGCTTCACTTCCCCGGCGATGATAGACGGCCGTCATTTTCAAGTCCTTGGTTTGCAGGACAATATAGGGGATGATCTGCTTGTACGAGGAATCATTTTCTGCATCGGCCCGGCGGATAAACCCAAAACCGGCATTTGTGCATTGCTGGGTAAATTGATCCATGGTCATGGGGACAATGCTCTTTTGCCTCACCCAAGTGCCGGGCAGGCGGTTTTTTTTGATACACAGGACGGTTTCGGTCACAATCGGAGATCCTTTGGAGAATTTCAGGAGGAAAAAGATGGAGCGGGAAACGGGAGTTGAACCCGCGACTTCGACCTTGGCAAGGTCGCACTCTACCACTGAGTTATTCCCGCTCAGCAAAATTCTTGTAGTTTCTATAGCAATTTGAAAACTTTGTCAAGGACTGATTCCGGGAATTGATGATGAAATTTGACGGTGGGAGGAAACCGGAACGGATTCAAGCACCTTCAACCGATTTATCAGCAGACGGCATAACCATGGTTAACATTTATTCATTGAAGTAACCATTTGTTCACGGCGGCTGCGCCGCCGTGAATCGCGGTGCTGACTTCGTCCAGCCCCTTGCCCAGGCGCCTTGCGCCTGAACAAGGAACTGGACCTGACACCGCACACAGATCAATCAAACTGCGTTTGTTTGATCTGTGCACGGCGCAGGTCAGCACCGCGATTATTTATAAAGTAGGTTTTCCCTTAAGAGTGACACTTGCCAGGGCTTTTAGGGTATGGTAAAAAACGGACTGATTCCATCTTTATAGTGGTTGTCAAAATAACGTTCCGATTCAGTTGTTGATGCTAGGGGTTGAACAGCAAATGACGCCAAGACTGTCGGCCTTTCAGAGAGCTTGACATTATTAAGACCTTTTTTTCGGAACATATTTTTGTCATTTGCTATAGGGTGACGGTTGATTGCTTCATATATTCATAACGGTTAAAGGGTGACATGCAAATGAAACAGGTGCTGGTAACCGGGGGCGGCGGTTTTTTGGGAAAAGCGATTGTCAGGAAACTTCAGGAAAAAAAGATAAAGATATTCTCTTTTTCCCGGCAATTCTATACGGATCTCGATACGATGGGTGTTGAACAGATCCAGGGAGACCTGGCCAATCAACCCGATGTCAACCGGGCCTGTAAAGGTATGGAGACCGTGTTTCATGTTGCTGCAAAAGCAGGGATATGGGGGCGTTTTGATGATTTTTACAAGACCAATGTTGTGGGTACCCGGCATATCCTTTCCGCCTGCATGGATCATTCCGTTGCCCAGTTGATATACACCAGTTCCCCCAGTGTCGTCTTTGATGATACGGATATGGAGAATGCCGATGAAACCGTGCCTTATCCTGACAAATACCTGGCGCCTTATCCTGAAACAAAAGCCATGGCAGAAAAACTGGTCGTCCAGGCTGCCGATATGGGGCTGAAGACCATCAGCCTGCGGCCTCATTTAATCTGGGGGCCCGAAGACAACCACCTGGTTCCCGCGATTATCAACCGCCGGAAAAGACTAAAAAAAATCGGCCCCGTTAATGACCTGGTAGATACCATCTATGTGGATAATGCTGCAGATGCCCATCTCCTTGCCTGGGAGAAGTTGAGTGCGAATCCATCCTTATCCGGCAATGTTTATTTTATCAGCCAGGATGACCCTGTCTCAAAATGGGAGATGGCAAATGCGTTTCTCGGGGCAGCCGGACACCCTCCTATAAAGGGGCGGGTCAGTGCCAGGACCGCTTATCTGGCCGGTGCCGTGTTTGAGGCTGTTTTTAAAGTTTTTAATATAAAAAAAGAACCGCCCATGACCCGGTTTGCGGCAAAAGAACTGGCCACCAGTCACTGGTTTGACATTTCAAGGGCAAAAAATGACCTGGGGTATACTCCCAAAATTTCAACACAAGAAGGATTGATCCAGCTGAAAGAATGGTTTTCACAAAAGAAAAACAGGTGAAGACTCTGTAAAACCGCATGTCATTTGCGGAACAGGTAATGACTGTTGGCGTCAGGCTTCTGTGGTGATGTTGAAAAACTCTTTGATCTCATCTTCTTTTCTGCGCAATTGATCAATGACCAGCTTGAGTATGTGTTGATTGACCCCGATTTTTTTAGGAGCGTTTTTTACCGTTACCGGTACGGGATTGCCGCTGTGGCCGATACCGGCTTTCTGTGTTAAATAATCGGCAAGATTGATGATCAATGCCTGGTGTTTGAACCTCACCGGTGCCGATTCCGGATTGTGGTGAAACCGGCAGGGCAGTATAATCGATTCCGGAAAGTTCCACCGCTTCATTAAAAGGGCGGAAAGGGCCGCATGATCGATTTTAAGAAGAGCATTTTCAGCAAAGTAGAGGGGCCGTTTTTTTTCCAAGGCAAGCTGGCGCACATTACGGTATTCATCCTTAAAATAGACGGAAAAGATAACCTTTCCCATGTCATGGAGCAGAGCCGGGATGAAGATCTTGTTGGCAATGCCGGGATTGGTCCGCTTGGCCAGGTCTTTTGAAACGGTGGCAACGCCGATACCGTGAATCCATAACGCTTTCATGTCAAGGGCTAAACCGGATTTGTCCGTGAA
The DNA here is from genome assembly GCA_028280105.1 of Desulfobacula sp. Lineage (GTDB taxonomy): Bacteria > Desulfobacterota > Desulfobacteria > Desulfobacterales > Desulfobacteraceae > Desulfobacula. The sequence goes on from JANQML010000317.1 coordinate 35,057, forward strand.
TGAAGAGAGGATGCCCATTCCAAGTGCAACGCCGATAATTTCATCAAAGCCGATTACGGTAATTGCCCGTTTGATGGTTTCAACCTTTGTTTTCTGCGAATAATAGATGGAGTTTGAAAGCTTTAACAGGCTGTTGGTCATTCCCTGGTCATAAGAGATGACGTCGGCCAATTCTTCGGTGGTTGTTTTTTCATTTGAGGCTACGCTGATGATTCGATCGATGACAACGGGAAGTGTGGGAAGGTCACTTTCCTTTTTTTGGACCATCCTGAGAATTTCAGCTTTTATTTCCATCTATTCCGTTTCACCATAAGCATTAAAACAAACCTTTTGAAATTGCAAAGAATCCTTTGAATGCCCCGATTTTTGTTCCGCAGGATATCCTATTGAGATAATGGATTCAACACTTATCTTATCCGGTACCCCAAGAATATCTTTTACATACGAGTCCGCACTTTTTAAAGAAGAATGATCCCGTTTTCTGATCTGTACCCAGCAACTGCCAAGACCCATATCATGGGCTGCAAGGTGTATAAATGCAGAGGCAATGGACGTATCTTCCACCCAAACATCGGTTGTCGATGTATCTGCGCAGACAACGATACCCAAGGGGGCGTTTTTTAAAAAACCGGAGCCGTGGGGTTTGGCCGCAGACAGCTGGTCAAGTTTCTCCCTGTCCGTTACCACAATAAACCGCCAGGGATTCAATCCCCGGGAAGAGAAAGAACGAAGGGCCGCTTCAATCAGGCGATCAATTTTTTCTTTTTCCACGGGCCGGTCGGTAAAGTGCCGGATACTCCTTCTTGTTGAAATCAGATCTAAAAACATAATAAATATCCTTATTAATTACGATTAATCACGGGGTGAATCAATTAGTGAAAACGATTAATATTAATTTCTCCCTGCGCTTTCATCTGATCAATTTTTTTGCGCAGCATTCGTTTAAACCGGTTTCTTGACGGTGGCCAGAGCAGGAGCAACCCGAATCCATCGGTGATCAGGCCGGGAGTGAGCAAGACGACACCGGCACCAAATATAATAACGGCATCAATCATTTCTTCTGCCGGCATCAATCCCTGCTGGAGATTTGCTCTTAATTTGAGCATGGTGTTCATTCCTTCCATCCGGGCCAGCCATGCGCCTGCAAATCCGGTAAGAATTACCAACAATATGGTATTGATTCCGCCGATAACCGATCCGATTTGGATGAGCAGATACAATTCTATCACCGGAATCAGGGTGAAACATAAAAATAATTTTAACAGCATAAACGATGTCCTCTTTTATTTATATTAGTCAAAATAATGGGGGTGAAAGGAGGTTTGTCAAGATCTTCCCGCACTTTGCTGCACCGCCTGTTAAAAACCATCGAGAAAGGTATTGGGCCTTTTTTAATTCTCCTAAACCTCATCGTTTCAAAAAGCGTGAAGGTTCCAGCTTCAAGGCGCCAAGGTTGCCGCTGTAGTAATCTACCGCAAAACCTTGGGAACGAAGAAGATGGG
>JANQML010000318.1 GCA_028280105.1 Desulfobacula sp.
CCCATCTTCTTCGTTCCCAAGGTTTTGCGGTAGAGTACTACAGCGGCAACCTTGGCGCCTTGAAGCTGGAACCTTCACGCTTTTTGCAACGATGAGGTATACTATAAGACTTGGGATCTAAACTTTTCCATCAATCGTTCTCAGGGTCAAAAAATAGAGCCCAGCAACGATAACGCCTTTAAACAGGCTGCTTATACTGATGCACCACCAGATTCCGTCATACGTATATGTTGTAAAATGAATGACAAAAAGTGCGGCAGGGATCCTGAGACCTGTAAAAATAAAGCTTGTAAAAGAAGGCTGTTTTGTTTTTCCAAGACCGTAAAACCCGCCTGAAGATGTTATCTCAATACACATGAAAATTTGTGAAACAGCAATGATTTTAAGATACAAAGCACCTGTGGCAATCATTTCATATTCATTTGAGAATAAAGAAAAAATCTGTTTTCCAAAAAAGAAGAATGCAATTGTTGCAATCAGCCCCAGGCTTATGCTCAAAAAGAGGATAAAATAATACCCCTGCCGGATTCTGTCATACTTTTTGGCACCATAGTTCTGGCCGGTAAATGCGGCAAGGGCTGTGGAAAAACCAAGGGCTGTATTCCATGACAACGCTTCAATACTTGCACCGACATTCTGGACGCCAAGGGGGATGGTTCCATATGCTGAGACAATCCTTGCGATGCACATTGAAAAAATACAGAAGGACATATGTCCGATGGCCACGGGGATGCCAATCCTTAAAATTTTTTTTACAATTCCGGCGTTAAGCAGCACAAACAGCTTAAGGCGAGGAAGAACGGACTCCGGTGATTTCAGGCTGAATAAAAAGATTAAAAAGACCAGGATATTGGATATCATTGTTGCAATTGCAGCCCCTTTTATTCCAAGCCCGGGAACAAACCAGAGCCCGAATATCAAAATGGGGTCAAGAACCATATTTACAATCAGGCCCATGGCGTTGATATAAAAAGGCGTTTTACTGTTGCCGAATCCCAGGTAAACCGAACTCATCACCGGGTTAACTACGGCAAAACACATTCCAACTGAAACGATTCTAAGGTAATGGACGGCTTTTTCCATGACGTCCGGTTCCAGTTTAAAAAAAAGAAGGAGGTTGTCTGCAAAGACGATAACAAGTAAATTGATTATAAATGAAGCAGCCAGCCCGATGGTCAGGGCATTCTCAGCGACCTGCCTTGCCGTTGAAACGTCTTTTCTCCCCACAGACTGCGCAACAAGTGTTTCCGTCCCTATTCTTGTGGTATAAAAAAGACTCATCATAAGCCACATGAAAAAACCGGCTGTGGTTGCTGCCGTAATGGTTGCCGGTCCGGTGCGTCCGAGCCACATAACATCGGTAAGATTATAGGCCATCTGTATAAAGGATGTACCGATAATGGGAAAAGAGAGTCTGATAATCTTTGTCGCAATCGGGCCTGAAGTTAAATTTTTTTCTTTTTTCATTAGTTGATCTTTAAAAAAATAAAATTCCCGGCTGGAATCAGGCAAAAGACTCTTAAACCACCAGATGATAAAACCGGAGTCATTAGATAACAGAATCCATGGCAAATAAAAAGATGATGTTGCCCTTCCAAACATAACGGACAACAAACGATCGTTCTCCTGCAGTTCAAAAGGATCGATTTTCCCGCCCTTTTTTGTACGGATCAACGGCAATCGCAGCCTGGTGTTTTAAAAGAGTACAACCCGGCCGGACAAGAACTGACACTGAGGTAAGATTCGGTCCATACCGGCAACACATGAGTGATTTTCATTCAATATCATGCAGATGCCGAAAGACGCCCCTGCTTTTGATCTGGTAAATATCCGGACTGAAAAAATGATTCCGGATAATATTCTTGACAAGAAGATGTTGTCTCTATATATCTGAAAATTGGTATTTGAATGCGCCCGTAAAAGGCCTCCCGACTGGGAATGGAGGGATTTAGGTAAAACGGATTTGTCATTCAATCTTGTATTTTTATCAAAGGGAGGATCAAAAATGAAGAAACGTTTCATTATTCTTTTATCTGTTTTTCTGGTCGGTCTTATGGCGGCCAACAATTCCTGGGCGGTCCGTTCCGGTGGAACCTTTGTCTTCTGCGCCCCTTATGGAGGAGACGTATTCTCCCTTGATGTGCATCGCACCGGCAATACCCAGGATTATATCGTGGGACTCAATATCTTCCGCAGCCTTTACAAGTGGGATGCCGGGGAAAACAAACCGGTCCTCTCCCTGGCCACGGGGGTGGACGTATCGGAAGACGGCATGGTTTACACCTTTAAGCTCCGGGATAACGTGAAGTTCCACAACGGACGGACCATGACCAGCGATGACATTATTTACAGCTACAACCGGATCATGGCTCCCGAAACAGCCTCTTCGGCGGCTCTGTATGTAAAGGCCATAAAAGGTGCGGCCGATGTCCAGAACGGCAAGGCAGAGACCATCTCCGGCCTGAAAAAAATAGATGATTTTACCCTTGAGATTACCCTTGCGCATTCCGTTGATCTGGGATACCAGCTCTACAAAATTGAAACCGCCATTGTTCCCAAGGAAGAGGTGGCGGCCAGAGGAGACGGTTTCGGCACGAATCCGGTCGGGTGCGGGCCTTTTAAATTCGTGAAATGGGTAAAGGGCAGTGAAATCGTTCTGGAAAAGTTTGATGATTACTATGAGCCGGGAAAACCTTACATTGACAAACTGGTCTACAAGATCATGCCTGAAGGGTCTGCCAGGGACATGGCTTTCCGTGCCAAAGAACTGGATGCCAATCTGGTGGGTTCAGCTCAGTATGAGGTCTATCAGCGGGATCCTGAAATCTCAAAAAACATGATTGAAGTGGCTGAGATGTATACCCGGCACATCGGGTTCAACCAGCAGTACGCTCCCCTGGCGGACAGACGGGTCCGACAGGCCATCAATCATGCCTTAAATTCCGAACTGATCATTAACAAGCTGCTTAAAAACAAGGCCTACAGGGCCACCTCCTTTCTACCCATCAGTTCTCCGGCCTTTGATCCGGATCTGCCACCCTATGCATACGATGTGGAAAAGGCCAAGGCGCTTATGGCGGAAGCCGGCTATAAGGACGGATTCGACCTGGAGGTGCTCGGCACCAACAGCCAGTCCTTTGGTGTCCGGGTGGTTGAAGCCGCCATTCCGTTTTTGAAAAAAATCGGCATCCGGGTCAAACCCCAGCAGCTTGAGGGCGGCATGCTCTCCCAGCGTCTGAAAAAAGGGGACTACCAGGCCTATATCTGGTCCATAGAATCCGGTCCCGACCCCCTGGCCACCATGACCCGTTTCCACTCTGAAACTTTGCCTTCCTCGGGTAATTATATTGCTTACAACAATCCGGAATACGATGCACTCATCGACCGGGCTAAACAGACGCGGAACCTGACCGAACGTATTGATCTTGTCAAAGCGGCGGACAGGCTGTTCCACGAGGATGCCGCCCTGTGGTTCTTTAATTACAACAAGGCCATTATCGCCTATCAGCCATGGGTACACGGCATTGAAGCCGTGGCCATTGAAATGATGCTCCAGGATTTTACCAATCTCTGGCTGGATGAGACCTCCCCCAGAGCAACTGCAAAGTAAGTTATGGCCGGTGTTCCCGGGTCCGGAACACCGCCTTCCCCCCTTTTTTTGAAAACCGACCGGGGTAAGACGGCCCGGCCGGCCGACCTGGAAACCGGATAGTTAACCATGTATATGTATGCGTTTAAACGGGTACTGCAGTTTATTCCCACCATATTTTTCATTACCCTGATTATGTTCGTCCTATTGAACATCCTGCCCGGCTCGGCCGCTTATCTGGCTGTTGATCAGCGCAAAGCCCCTGATCCGGAGCTGATCGCCCGGCTTGAAAAGGAATGGGGGCTGGATAAACCGATCCATATCCGGTATCTGAATTATCTAAAAGGGCTGGTGACAGGAGACCTGGGTAAATCCTTCCTGCGCAAGGAAAACGTCTCCCAGATCCTGGCCGAACGGATTCGACCGACCCTGGAACTGGCTGTGGCGTCCATTGTCATCGCCGTGGCTGTCGGGCTTCCGCTGGGCTTTATCTCCGCTCTCAGAAAGGGAACCTGGCTGGATACATGTTCCATGATCGGTGCGGTATCCGGTATTTCCATTCCCCAGTTCTGGCTGGGGATCCTGCTGATGTTTTTCTTTTCGGTCAAGCTTAGGATCTTTCCCACTTCCGGCTATGGGGACGGCAATATCATGAACCTGATTCTGCCGGCATTGTCCCTGGGGGTGGGATACATGGCGCTCATCGCCCGGACCACCCGGGCGGCGGTCATTGATGTGTTGAACATGGATTTTGTCCGCACGGCCCGGTCCAAAGGACTTTCCGAGTTTCTGGTCAACAGCCGCCACGTGTTTCAGAATACCATGATTCTGGTGCTTACCACGGTGGGGCTGCAGTTCGGTTCTCTCATCGGGGCCACCGTGGTGGTGGAAAAGCTCTTTTCCTGGCCCGGCATCGGTTCTCTTCTGGTGGATTCCATCTACCAGCGGGACATTCCGGTCACCCAGGGATGTATTCTGGTGATTATTTTGATTTTTCTCATCGTAAATCTGGTGGTGGATCTTCTTTACGCCGTCATTGATCCGAGGATAAAATATCAATGAGATCTGTTTATTTTTTTTTCCGGAACAGGTTGAACCTGTTCATCGGCGGGGTCATCGTTCTGGGCTTCCTGCTCATGGCGCTCCTGGCGCCGCTCATCGCTCCCCACCACCCGGTGGATGATGCCGATCTCATGGTGGCGGAACAGCCTCCGGATGCCGAGTTCTGGTTCGGCACGGACAGCCAGGGCCGGGATATCCTGTCCCGGGTAATTTACGGGGCCAGAATCTCTTTGAGTATCGGGCTGGTCACTCAGCTGATCAATACCTTTATCGGAATCGTTCTGGGGGTGACGGCCGGATTTTTCGGAAGATGGTGGGACGATCTGGTCATGGGAATGACCTCCATCATGCTCTCCATCCCCTCCCTGGTCTTTGCCCTGGCCGTAATGGCCCTGCTGGGGCCGGGGCTGGTGAATGTCTTTATCGCCCTGGGGCTGACCAACTGGGCCTACACCTGCCGTATCGCCCGGTCACAGGTGCTGTCGGCCCGGTCCCAGGATTATGTGACCGCAGCCCGTGCCCTGGGGTATGGCCGGGCCAGGATCATGTTTGAGCAGATCCTGCCCAATATCCTGGGCCCCATCCTGGTCATCGGAACCCTGGGCATTGCTTACGCCATCCTGATCGAAGCTTCGCTCTCATTTTTGGGCCTGGGCACCCAGCCGCCCACTCCGAGCTGGGGGGGGATGCTGTCCAACGCCAGGGAACAATTTTTTACCGCCTACTGGATTTCCATATTTCCCGGCATGGCCATCTTTTTAACCGTTCTGGGATTTAATCTTCTGGGAGACGGCCTGCGGGATCTGCTGGATCCGCATTCAATACTAAAACAACAAAAACAATAAAGGAAGGTGCCATGTATACCGCTTTTCTCTCCGCCCGTGTCTTCACCGGTGATGCAGATGCTCCCCGGGCCGAGGCTGTTCTTGTCAAAGGGAATACCATTGTTGCACTGGGATCTGATGAAGAGATCGAACGACAATCTCCTTCGGACACCCAAAAAATTCACCTGCCCGGCTCTTTTATCACCCCGGGACTGGTGGATGCCCATACCCATCTCTGGGCCATGGGGTATACGCTCAACATGGTGGATTTAAGAGGAATGACCTCTTTGGAAACCTGCCTGTCAGCCATTGCCGAAGCCGCTCAAAAGGCCGCTCCGGGCGAATGGGTCCTGGGCCGCAACTGGAACCAGAACATCTGGGCGGAAAAAAGGGACCCCACTAAAACAGATGTTACAGGTCAATTAAGTTACATTCAGGTTAACCTTAATCTATGGGTGTACACACCTTA
>JANQML010000319.1 GCA_028280105.1 Desulfobacula sp.
CGAAAAAAAAGGTCTTGATAATGTCAAGCTCTCTGAAAGGGCCGACAGTCCTGGCGTCATTTTCTGTTCAACCCGTAGCATTAGAAACTTAATTCGGAACCTTATTTTGACAACCACTATAATTGTTCTTTTTCGCAAGCTTCAACTGCGGGAAAAATAAATTTTTGCTTGTTTATATCGACAATTAATTCTATAAGAAAATGCGGTTTTTGTTTTAATTATTTTTAAAACTTAAACCTGAAAATCAGACCCGAAGATGATCGGATGAAAAAAGGATCATCAAAAAATAGAAACACTTATGATTACAACTTTTTAGGAGGTTTTATGTCGACATTAGTATTTGGTCACAAAAATCCAGATACAGACTCGGTTTGTGCAGCCATTGCACTTGCCGATCTTAAGAAAAAACTGGGCGAGGACGTTGTACCGGCTGCTCAGGGTGAACTCAATCCGGAATCAAAATTCGTACTCGACAAATTCGGCGTTGACGCGCCGGCGGTCGTAACGTCCTATGCCGGAAAAGATGTCTATCTTGTGGATCACTCCGATCTGGCACAGAGCCCGGATGACCTGAGTGACGCCAATATCATGGGTATCATCGATCATCACAAACTCGGTGATGTCACCACAGGCCAGCCCCTTGAATGCTGGATCTGGCCAGTGGGCTGCACCTGCACCGTTATTTCATCCATGTATAATTATTTTGATATTGAGATTCCGAAAGATATCGCCGGCATCATGCTATGTGCCATTCTTTCCGATACTGTTATTTTCAAATCCGCTACATGCACCGATGCCGACAAAAAAATCTGTGCACAGCTGTCTGAAATCTGTGGTGAAAGCGATCTGGATGCATTGGGCATCGAAATGTTCAAGGTCAAATCCGCAGTTGACGGTACACCAGTCCGGGAACTGGTTCTCCGGGATTACAAAGATTTTGACATGAGCGGAAACGGAGTGGGTTGCGGTCAGCTTGAACTGGTCGACCTCTCCATTGTTGACGGAATTAAAGCCGATCTTGAAAAAGACATTCGGGATCTCAAAGCTGAGAAGGGGCATCATACCGTCCTTTTGATGCTGACCGACATCATGAAGGAAGGGACGGAACTCCTGGTTGCATCTGATGATGAAACGGTTGTTGAAAAGGCCTTTGGTGCGGCGCCTGTAGACGGAAAAGTCTGGCTGCCCGGTATCATGAGCCGTAAAAAGCAAATCATACCTGACCTTGAAAAGGTATTCGGCTAACATTCAAACGACCTAAGCACAAAAATAAAAGGGTCTGGGAACCCGGTTTTCAGGCCTTTTTATTTTCACTCCCCCGTATACGCTGAGAAAAGAACTTTAAACCGGTATCCCCGTTATTTCCAAACAACGCAAACCGCATTTTTTTACCGACACCCTTTTAACGGACAGTATAACCATGCAAATGACTCCCATAAAACCAAAACGAATTTCAGATCAGGTTTTTGACCAGATCAGAGAACTGATTTACAGAGGCCGGCTGGCGCCGGGGGAGAAATTGATGACAGAAAGAGAGCTGGCACAGGTGATGAATGTCAGCCGAACCACCATAAGAGATGCCATACAGCGTTTGGTTGCCAAAGGCCTGATTTTCCAGGTTCAAGGGAAGGGGACCTTTGTGAAGACTCAAAAAGAGAAACTTCAGAATCCGCTTGCCATGGCAATCCAGGCCCAGGATGTCTCCCTGGAAAACCTGCTGGACCTGAGGATCGGTCTTGAATCCACAGCCGCCTCACTTGCGGCCTCGCGGGCAGAGGAATCCGATATCATCGCCCTTGAACAGAGCCTGATAAAAATGGAAGACGACCATTTCAGGGGCCGGCTGGGCAGCCATGCCGACACGTCGTTTCATATGGCCATTGCCTTTGCCTCCAAAAATCCGCTGCATATTCAGATCATGCGCAATCTGTATGATTTTTTATTTGACGGCATCCGGGAAAACCTGGAATTTTTATATACAGATCCGGCCAATATGCAATCGGTCATGGAGCAACATGCGCTTATTTTAGAAGCCATTAAAAAAAGGGATCCCGAAAGGGCGTATCAGTCAATGAAAACCCATATCGGTTTTGTGACCCGGATCATTTATAAAAAATTCAATTCATAGCCGGTTCGATATAGTGCCGGCTATTATTTTTTTTAAGGAGATACACCTTTGTCAGCTACATCAAAAGTATGGTCAAACGGAAAGTTAATTTCATTTGAAGATGCGAAAATCCATATGCTTTCCCATGGATTTTCACGAGGATCTGCAGTATTCGAAGTATTCGGGATTCATTCAACACCGGAAGGTGTAGTTGCCTTTCGTATGGATGAACACTTAAAACGGCTTGAGCGCACCTGCCGCTTGTTAGGCATGGAACTTTCATACAATTCTGCTGAACTGGCAGCAGCAGTAAAAACCATCGTAAAAGAAAACAATATGCGTATCGGTCATGTCAAGATCATGGCCTATTATTCGGAAATATCCCTGGGGAATATGGTTCCGGAGGACAAGCTTGAGCTTGCTGTCTTCACATTACCTGCTGCTGCTGATCCTGTATTTACAAACAATAGGACCGTTACCGCCTGTATTTCAAAATGGTGCAAAATGCATCCGCGGACGGCCCCTCCCATGGCCAAGGCATGCGCTTACTATCTTAATGGTTTTTTGGCCCGGCAGGATGCAAAACAACAAGGGTACGACATCGGCATTCTTTTAGATACCCACGGTTTTGTTGCCGAAGGATCTCTCGAGAGTCTATTCATGGCCAAAGAAGGCGTACTCATGACGCCGCCCCTGGGCAGAGTGCTGGCCTCCATTTCCCGAATGAGCATTTTGGAAATGGCGCCGGTTTTTGGAATTAAAACTCTGGAAACTTCGATATTACCGGAGGATCTAGCCATAGCAGATGAGATCTTTTTCTCGGGCACACCGGCGAAAGTGCTTCCTGTCAAAACGCTTGGCCCTTTGAGTCACTTTGGCAAACGCCATTTGGATTCACCAGGACCTATCGCCCAAAAGCTGACCGATGGCCTGGTGGAGATTGTAAATCTGAAACACGACAGGTTCCGACCCTGGCTTCAACCCCTGACTGATTAACCTGTTGCTCAATTGTATAGCCCTTAGCCATAAACCATGCAGCAGCGGTTTCGGTAACTACCTGAAAAAAATAAAAAGAGTTTGACATTTTTAGGCAACTTTGATCTTAAATAAAAAACTAACTTTTAAAAAACTAACTTTAGTTTATTGTAAATAATTATGAGAAATACGCTCAAAAATACGATCATCAAAAAAGAACGGATATCAGATCAGATTAAAACCGTCCTTAAAAATGCCATCCTGGACGGTCATTTTAAGCCGGGTGACAAGTTTCCGCCTGAAGCTGAAATAGCCCAGCAGTACAATGTCAGCAAGGTTTCTGCCCGGGAGGCTCTGCGGGAGATGGAATCCGAAGGACTGATCCAGAAAAAGCGAGGGGTTTTTGGAGGCAGTTTTGTGGCAGAACCGGGTTCGGACAGAATGGTTGACGTGGTGATCAATTCCTACCTGTTTGGCGGTGTTACGGCAGGTGACCTGTCTGAATTCAGGCGGATCCTTGAACCCGGCCTGGCACTGCTTGCAGCAGAAAGGCGGACAGAAGAGGACCTGGCTGCCATGCAACAGTGCATAAAGGAGATTGAACACTCTATCGCCATTGGTGAGCCGGACCAGACCAAGGCCATCGGATTTCACCTGCTGATTGCAAATGCCTGTCACAATCGGTTTATCAGCTCGTTGATGGAGGCGTTGGTAAAGGTGTTCCAGCAGGTGCTGGCCAAAGCACCGGATATAAGAACAGCAGCCAGGGATATTGAATACAATAAAACATTTTTTACCTGTATCCGGGAGCGGGATGGGAATTCGGCGCAGAAAGCCATGGCCGATCATTTTGACACCCTGGACAGGATCATTGAAGAGAGACTGAAATAAAAACAGGCGCAGTAAAAAGAAGCCGCCCGGGTGTGCCATTCACAACCGGATATCTATTAAGGGGAAGGTATCGCGGGAGCGGGCCGCCAACCATTGCTCCCACGACTCTTTGGAATAAGTTTTATAAACCGGCAAAACCTCTGTGTTTATAAATTATTCGCAAACTATACAATACATAAGGATCTTAGCAATGAAAAAATGGTATTTAAGTTTGATGTTAGCGGTCATGGTTACCACATTTACCCTGGGTTCGGCAGACACGATTTGGGCAGCCTGGCCCAAAAAGCCGATTCAAATCATCATTCCCTGGCCTGCGGCCAATGATCCCTCGACCATGGTGGCAACGGCCATTGCACCTGAGATGTCCGACATGCTGGGGGTGCCGGTGAAGGTGGTAAATAAACCCGGCGGCGGAGCCGTACTGGCCACCAATGAATTAAAAAACAGCCGGCCTGACGGGTACACCATGGGACTGATCTCCATCGGCCCCATGATTACCCAGGTGCTCCGGGGGAAAACCCCATACAAAAACGAGGATTTAAAGCCTCTGGGCCTGATATGGTCCTCTCCATTCACCCTGGCCGCCCGGGCAGATGCACCGTATAACAATTTAAAAGAACTTGCCGAATACGGCAAAACCCACGACCTTCGCCTTGCCCACTGGGGTCTTGGCGCCGTGCCCACGCTCATTGCCATGAATGCAGCTAAAATAGGCGGATTCCAGTGGAAAGAAACCGCTTATAAAAAACTGAATCCGCTTCTTGTGGTTAAAGGGGATGCAGATGTCATTACCTTTTCAACACCCGGTCTCCGTGATTATGTGGAATCAGGCCAACTGAAAATCCTGGCCTGTATGCTCCCGGAGCGTCTGCCCCAGTATCCGGATGTACCGACCGTGACGGAAGAGGGATTCGGTGATGCCTACTCTATCTGGTTTGGTGCGTTTGTTACGGCCAAAACCCCGGATGATATTGTTAAACGGCTGAGCGATACTTTTTTCAAGGCAATGGCAATGGAAAAGGTCCAGGAAGTAATCAAAAATGTGGGGGTTATTCCCCACCCCACAGGACCTGAGAAAGCCAGAGCCCAAATGGACAGCGAACTGGCAAATTTCGGCACCATCATGAAAGACCTTGGTATCATACAATAGCAGGGTAAACGACCGGACCGTCTTTTTGTTTGTATTTTTGGAACTGAGGCGGCCCGGACAAGACGCACCGATCGTCACTCCGACCTGAAAATAAAAGGATGTTGCATGTCTGATAAACAATTTTCCAAAAGCAGGGTTCATGATCTGTTAGGGTCGATATTCGGCATCATAGCCATCATCCTGCTTGTGGTTTCACCTTACCAGGTTGATACATCGGGGCCGGATCCGTTTTACAAAGGGCCTTTGATTTTTCCGATCCTCGTTTTTATCCTCATGGCATTGGGGGCGATGCCTTCCATGTGGCGTCTGATCAAGCCGGAGGCCGGTGCCTCCTGGTATCTGGACGGCTACGGAAAACCCAAAAAGAATATGATTATTCTGGTGCTTTTGGTCCTCTACCTGTTCGGGCTGATCGTTTTTGGACTTGAATTTTCCACCTGGCTTTTTCTGGTTGTTTCCCTGAAACTGGTCAAACAGGATTCCCTGCTGAAGATCGCTCTATTCCCGCTCCTTGTTACCCTGATTCTCTATCTGGTGTTCAGGGTTTTTCTGGATGTCTGGTTTCCGCAGCCTCTGATCGTTGAATGGATATTGGAGTAACCCATGATTGAACATTTAATTGCCGGAAGCGCAGCCGCGTTTTCCGCCGGCAATCTTCTGGCACTCTCTTTCGGCACTTTAGTGGGTATTGTCGTGGGAATCCTGCCCGGGCTGGGGCCCATGGTGGGAATGGTGGTACTGCTGCCCTTCAGTTTTGCCTTTACACCGGATGTGGCGTTATCTCTTCTTTTGGGGGTGTTCTGCGGCGGATATTTCGGCGGTGCGGTCCCGGCTGTGCTGTTGCGGACACCCGGGGTGCCATCTTCCATTGTCACCAGTTTTGACGGTTATCCTTTGACCCAGCAGGGCCAGGCCCAGAAAGCGCTCTCTGCAACGCTTCTGGGGTCGTTCGGCGGTGGTGTGATTTCTGTAATCATCTTAATTTTTCTAGCCCCTTTGCTTGCCCATGTGGCGGCCAGTTTCGGGCCGCCGGAATATTTCACCGTGGCCGTGTTCGGGGTTACCCTTGTGGTGATCGCCTTTAGAGAACAGCTGAGCCGCGGGATTATCCTGTTGTCTCTAGGATTTTTTTTTTCCACCGTGGGTATCGACGGTACCACCCTGAGCCAGCGTTTCTGTTTTGGGACGCTTTCCATGCAAAACGGGCTGGATATTGTACCGGTCTGTCTCGGTCTTTTCGGAATCGGCCAGACCCTGCTTTTGATTGAACGGGAAATCATGAAAGACAAGGATATCCAGTTGAGTCGTTCCACACTTGATTTTTCCCAGCTCCTGCAGGTGCTCAGATACTGGAAATCCCTGATCCGCTCCGGTGTGATCGGTACCTTTGTAGGGCTTCTGCCCGGAACCGGATCCATTCTGGCCTCTTTTCTTTCCTATGATGCAGCCAAGCGCCTTTCACCTGAAAAAGAAAAATTTGGCAAAGGAACCCCTGAAGGCTGTATCGCTTCAGAGGCCGGCAACAATGCCGTACCTGCGGGAGCCATGATACCGCTTCTCACCCTGGGTATACCCGGGGATGCGTTAAGTGCGGTTCTTTTAGGGGTATTCACCATCAACGGGATATACCCCGGGCCCCTTCTGCTGGTCAAAGAACCGGTGCTGATCAACACCTTGTATGTTTCCATGCTGCTGATAAATGTTATGGCTTTTATCATACTGGTGATCTGGCTGCGGCCTTTTGCCATGATTGTCAAGGTGCCTTCAAAATTGCTGGCGGTTTTGATTATGGTGATTTCCATGATCGGTATCTATGCCGTGAACAATCGGCTGTTTGACGCGGGTGTTGCCATTGTCATGGGTGTTTTGGGCTATATCCTCCTCAGGTTGGGCTGGCCCATCGTCAACCTGGTCATGGGCGTGGTCCTCGGCGAGATCATGGAAAACCGGCTGCGTGAAACCATGAGTCTCGGAGACGGCAGCCTCGGGATCCTCTTTGAACGACCCATCTGCCTGTTTCTCATGGGATTGACCCTTTGTGTCGTGGTCTTTCCATTTATTATAGATAAACAAAAGAAAAACAAACGGCTGAAGGAGCATTAAATGTCCTACCCAAGTATATATCCAACCGGAACCACTATTTATGACCGGGAAAACTGTTTTAACGGCTATACCCTTTTCCAGGCCAAGGAACATGGCGCCCTGCTGGTGGACATGAACGGCGGCGAAGTCAAATTGTGGAAAGGGCTTCACGGCTTTCCAAACAAACTGCTGCCCGGCGGCCAGGTTCTTGGACACACGGGTGAGCGGTCAACCCGCTACGGCATGCAGGATTACCGGGATCTGTTACAGGTGGACTGGGATGGCAAGGTGACCTGGAAATTCAATGAATACGAATATATTGAAGACCCGGGGGAAGAACCGCAGTTCATGGCCAGGGTTCATCACGATTACCAGCGGCAGGGCAACCCGGTAGGGTATTATGTACCCGGGATGGATGCGGATCCCAAAGGTGGTACGACCTTGATCCTGGGCCATAAAAACCTGGTCAATAAAAAGATTTCAGACAAGCTGCTCCTGGATGATGTGATCTATGAAATCTCCTGGGAGGGGGATATTCTCTGGGAGTGGGTCTGCAGCGATCACTTTGATTCGTTCGGTTTCAGGGAAGATGCCAAAAACTGTTTGAGCCGGAATCCGAATATGCGGCCCTGCGGCGGCGGCATGGGGGACTGGATGCATATCAATTCCATGTCGGTTCTGGGTCCCAACAGATGGTATGATAACGGCGATGAACGGTTCCATCCGGATAACATCATCGTGGATGGCCGGGAAACCAATATCATCTTTATCATCAGCAAAGCCTCAGGCAAAGTGGTCTGGAAAGTCGGCCCTTATTATGACTATACCCCGGAAAAGGATCTTGGCTGGATCATCGGCCAGCACCATGCCCACATGATCCCCAGGGGTTTGCCGGGTGAAGGCAATATTCTTGTCTACGACAACGGCGGATGGGCAGGATATGGCGGCAGCCATCCGGCGAGTCTGGATGGTACCAAAAATGTGCTGCGCGATTATTCCCGGGTTCTGGAGTTTGATCCGATCCGGCTGAAAATCGTCTGGCAGCATACCCCCAATGAAGCAGGGCTGGTCCATCCCACGGACAGCAACCGGTTCTACAGCCCTTTTATCAGCGCAGCGCAACGGCTCCCCAACGGCAACACCCTGATCACCGAAGGCAGCGGCGGACGTATTATTGAGGTTACAGCCGGTCACCGGCTGGTCTGGGAATATATCTCTCCCTACTGGGGAGAGCATTTTAAAATGAATATGGTCTACAGGGCGTACCGCTACCCATACAGCTATGTGCCTCAGGCGGAACTACCGGAAGAAAAAAGCATTGCACCCGTTGATGTAACCCATTTCAGGGTGGAAGGTGCCCATCCCAGGGGGGCGGTTTCCGAGGTCGGTGTGGAAGGGGTAAAACCGTATCAAAGCTCATCAACACTTTGCGTTGTGTCAGATACAGATACCGGGAGTGAGTAGCGATAAGGAAGACGCATGGAAAAACACTTATACACTGCCAAGGGCTGCTCCCGCTGCTCAATTGTCAAAGCTTTCCTGGCAGATCAAAAGATCGAATTTGTAGAAAAGGATATAAAGGGAGAAGGAAAAGAGGATTTCAAGGTTTTTTACAGGCAGAACCGGAAACAGGTCCGGCGGGGAACGAACGGAATTGAGTTTCCCATACTTCACGCAAATGGAGCTGTTCTCCAGGGTATTGGCCCCATCCTTTCCCAGATACTGACAAACGGAAAACTTGATCCATTTATCCAGTCCCGGGAGCCTGAACCCGGATGGTTGGGCGGACTGAATATTTTTGCCTCAAAACTGCCGGAACAAGAGACTTTCATGGAGATTCTCAGGTTTGTGAAGTCAAAAGGGCTGAGGATTGAACTTGCTTCTGATGGCAGAAATCCGGCCCTTCTAACGAACCTGACGGATGAAAAACTTTTGGACCGGCTGATATTTGTTTTGCGGGGGCCTGCTGACCTCTATCACGCGTTGACCGGAGAAGGTCTTTCAGAAACCAAGCTGGCCCAAAGCCTTTCCTGTTTATCACGGTCTCCTGATTACAAAATCGTCTTATTGGTGGGTATTGTGAAACAGGATGACCGGACTTTGGCTTTTCTTACACCCGAAGAAGCTGCAGATGCAGCCAAATTGGTTGAAACGGCCACCGGAACCAAAACCCATCCCTTTGTCATCCAGCCGGTCAAGCCGGATAAAGAAAGCGGACTTAAACCTTTGGAACAGACGGACCTGTTTAAATACCGTACAAGGTGCCGCCGGTTCATGGTAAAATCTGAGATTGCATTAGAGGAATCATAGGGGTCCGGCGCGCACATTATTAAATGGCCTCCTTTGATTAACCTCATCGTTGCAAAAAGCGTGAAGGTTCCGGCTTCAAGGCGCCAAGGTTGCCGCTGTAGTACTCTACCGCAAAACCTTGGGAACGAAGAAGATGGG
>JANQML010000341.1 GCA_028280105.1 Desulfobacula sp.
GGTGCCGGATGCAAGGCGACAAGGAGTGACGACTGAGGGCGTATCGGCCATACTCCGCAGGGAGGAACGACCGCAGGCAACGCAGCAGGCGGGAACTTGATGGTGGATCAGGGTTTCCGTATTTTGCTTGACATATTTGGCAAATCAATTATTTTATCTCATATTTAGAACTGGGCATAGATTTACAATACTGCTCCAAATTATTTATTTTATTTTCAGGGCTAACAATTAATCGTTAAGGAAAAGATAGTGATCACTCAAACAAGACCATCTGATGCGGAAAGAAAAATGCTTTCAGATGCAGGATATGCAGAACCGGCAATTAATTACTATATCGAAAAAAAACACATAGGCCATATAGAAAATGCTGACCAGATTTCTGAAAAAGTGGGGTCATGCGGTGATATCATGAAAATCTATTTAAAAATAGATGCGAACAAAGTCATTGAAGATGTCCGTTATGAGATTACCGGTTGTGCCGGGGCTATTTCAGCGGCAATGGCCACTGTGGACCTGGCAAAGGGAAAAACCATTGACGAGGCCCTTCAATTAACCGACGGTGATGTATTCACGGTCTTGGAGAATATTCCTGAAAAAAAACACCATTGCATTCAGCTGGCAGTTAAAACCATGCACAAAGGGCTTAAAGAATACAAAACCGGTATATAAGCGCTAAAGTTTAAAAATGATATTGACGGGCCCTGTAATAAAGAGGGTAGACCCTGAGAGCCATCATAAGGAAGGTTTTATCTTCCGTTACTGCCATATCGTTTTTACAGGGGTTATCCTGTTCAGCACCGCAGCCTTTTTCTCCGGGTGTTCGTCCGGTTCCGGATTCCATGTGAAGGATCTTGCCAAATCCGATATCAATCAGGTTTCCGAGATCCACATGAATCAAGCGGTTGATCTGTTAAAAAACCTGACCAAAAAGTTATACAAAAAAAATCCCTATGAACTGACCAAGTCCAAGGGGCAGACCATTTCCTCAAGGATTGAACAGATTTTCAGGTGCCCTGTGAATCCTGCCGTCAAAGAAGCCGGGTACAAGCAGAGTACCGAGGCCATCCTGCTGGCATTCGAGCCCGGTTTCAAAGGGGATCGTGTCTTTGTCATGATGTATGGGCTCTACACCATGATACACAGATCCTATAACAGCAGATGCGAACTCTTCATGCTCGACTATCTGGATGAACAAAATCTATACAACAGCGCCAGAAATATTGAAATTTTAGTCTGGCGGCTCAACACCCGGAAAACCCGGGACGGAAAACTGCTCCTGCTTACGAACAGTATGGATGGGGATGTTAAAAACTTAAGCTATGAAAGGGTGTTTGGAAAACTCATTGCCATTCAGGATACCATGGCATTGATTGTTTCCAGACGGTCCGGCAGGTTCATAAAAGAGGCGGTCCACATCGCCGGAATGGCATTTTTCCCCATCTAAAGCCCGCCATACCGCATTGCTCGACCCAGACGATGGGGTTAATCTATTCAGACGTTTCTTCGGAAAAAAGTCTGCCTTCAAATTTTTCCAATTGTTCCTGGTAATACTCTTTTTTGGTTTCAGCCACCGCCAGTGCTTCCCTGGCAGCCGCCACAGCACTTTCAATCCGATTGTTCACAAACAGGGCTTCGGCATAGGTATCCAGAATATAATCATCTCTTTCAATTGAAATCGCTTTTTCAGCATAGACAAGAGCTCTTTCCTTATCCCGATAGGATTCTTCCGTACTGGTCAACAACAGCCAGGCCAGATTATTTAACGCATGAACATGGTCCGGTGCGACCTTTAACACGTTCTCATAGGCATCAATGGCTTTTTGGTAGGATGAGCGGGTGAGATAATAATCCCCCACCAGTGCATAGATATCTGCGTTCTCCGGATCAACCGCCAGTTCCTGTAATAGAATTCTCTGTGCAACAAACGCCTCAAACCGATCTTTTGCCACACCATAGGAGATCGAATATCCCACGGCAAAAATTAAAGCCATGGCCACCAGATATCCAAGCATCATCTTTTTGACTTTTAAATGATGGGTTTTAATCAGCTGCGGTACCTGCTGGCATTTTTCCAGAAACCTTACCCGCCGGCCGATACTGAAATGATGCCAGTTGGGTTTTTCCATGGATTGATGCGAATAGGATGCAATCTTATAAAAGGTGGATATCAAAGGGCTTGCATCCGAGGTATACCGATACATGTGAAGGTCTGCCTGCCGCTCAAAATTTCGCATGTAATACCCAAAAACAAACCTGAAATAGAGGACAAAGGTTAAGATAAGCGTGGTGGAAAAGAGTACCGGGTGGGCTGTTGTTTTTTGAATGCCGACCATTTCAAATACGTGATAAACAGGTTCAAACAGATAGAGCAAAAAAAGAATCGGCTCAAAAAAAACAAAATTACAGGCCACAAACCCGGCAAAAAAAAGCAGGTAAAAGACCATGTGATGTTTTTGAACATGCCCGATTTCATGGAGCATTACCGCATCCAGTTCCTCACCGGTCAACGAGTTAAGCAGGGCCGGGGTGACCAGGATATACCTGAACCGCCCCACAAGCCCCATGACGCCGGCCGTGATCATGGTGCCGCCGAACAATTCCCAGCGAAGAATATCGGCATACTTTAATCCGGTCTGTTTGCAGACAAATTCTATCCGGCTCCGGGCAACCCCCGGCTCAAGGGATTTACATTTCCACAAGGTCTTGATCAGAACCGGGCCAAAGATGGCAATGGCCACAAGGAAGACGGCAATATATCCGATTTCACCGGCCGGGCTTCGTAAAAAATCCTTAACCGGTTGCCATGGCAAAAATCCGAGCAGGTCCGAAACAATGGATAATACAAACCAGGGTAAAAGCGCAGGCAGTGAGAAAGAAAGATTGGACAAGATAAACTCCCGTCTGGAGATCTGCGACGGGAAAAAGTGGCGTTGAACCGTATATGCGGCCGTCCAGACCGCAATCAGGTAACCCAGAAAAAGGGAGAGGAAAATAATGGCTTCAATGGTGGGAAACCGGTTAAAAAAAGGGACGCCGGAAAAAAGGGAATAGAGTTTAAATCCGTATAAGTTGGTGGCGAAAACAGCCAGGGCCAGCAGGGATAGCCGGTTAATATAAGCCCCTATCCACTGGTCCAGATTCACGAGAGAATTCACAGCCGCCTTTTTTGCCAACCGGTCAAATAAAAACTTGCAGATAAAAACAAATGCAAGACTGAGAAGGACGGCGTTTATAAGGGAGTTGTCCGGCAGCGCGGCAATGGGTTCGAACAATTCCGCAGTTGTATAGATCACAAGGGCGATCAAAAAATATAGTATATTTGCAAACATTAAACCTTCCTTGATCCAAAATTCGATTGTGCGATAAAACCATCCACCACAATCCAGGTTTTTACATCCATCTTGATTGTTTCGTCATTTAAGATTTTTTTGGCAGCAGGTATGGAAAGGAAGACCACGTCTATCTCTTCCGATGCTTTATTATATTTATCCGTGGGGTTTCCATCGCATTCAACAAACAAAAGCCCCACCGCTTCATCGGTCAGACCGGACGAGGAAAATACAGGCGGGCTTTTTTTAATCACCCGGACGATGGTCAAACCGGTCTCTTCGAATAATTCTCTTTCACCGGCCTGCTCAATGGATTCACCCCTGTCAATGAGCCCTGCCGGAAACCCATACTGATATCCGCCCAGGCTGACACGAAATTCCTTGACCAAGACCAGTTCTTTCCGCTTTTGGTGAAAGGGTACGATTACCACGGCATCCGGTGTTTCCGACTGATTGTCAATGGGGTTGTCGCGGGTCGAACGGGAGGCAAATATCCACTGCTTATGGCGATCGTTTTTATCCCGGTACTCTGCACAAAACAGATTGAGAAATCGAAAGTCCGTTATTTTTTTCACACGATTGATGATCATATCAACTCCTTGATCAACAATAAGCACCTCAGGAAGAAAAGCTACCCGTCCTCTTCTCTTTTTTCAATGGAACGGATGGAACCTAAAATGGAAGAAACGAACCTGAAATAAGGTCTTGCACCTTTTTACAAATACATAATATATCTAAACACCAGCCAAAAATGAGCACCGCTTCCAAGAATCACAAAAATATGCCAGATTTCATGAAACCCAAGGATTCCCGGATACGGGTCCGGTCTTTTAAGCCAGTATACAATCGCGCCCAGGGTATAGAAGATGCCGCCCAATCCCAGCCAGAACAGACAGACAAAGTCAAGTGAGGTAACCAACGGGTAAGCGGCCGCCACACACAGCCACCCCATCACCAGATAGATCATCGTGGACAGCCATCTTGGCGCCTGTATGAAAAAAACTTTTAAAACAATTCCCAGCACAGCCATTCCCCAGACGGTTCCGAATATACTCCATCCCCATGGCCCCCGAAGCGGCACCAGGCAGATCGGGGTATAAGACCCCGCAATCACCATGAATATCATGATATGGTCGATACGCTTAAAAACCATTAACGCTCTCTTTGAAACACGGAGCCCGTGATATAGAGAACTAGCCGTATACATTAGAATAAGGGTGGAACCGAACACAGCAAATGAAACAATATGCCAGACATCTGCTTTTAAAGACGCAAACACCACCATCAGCGTAAGTGCCGCAACTGAGCCGAGAGCCCCCACCATGTGCGATATGGTATTCACCGGTTCCCTGAAAAATTTTTCACATACCAACATGATCGCCAAGTTACACTGCACCGGATCACGATAACAGCCTCTTCTTTTAATATTACATTTCTTTTACTATCACATCGGTTTCTCCAAACCAATCTTGACTCATTTAGTTCTTGAAAAAAAAAACGAGTATGCTACAACGTTGGCATACAAAATCAGGTTTTAAAATAATTTGTATCTTCTGACTGTAAGGCGGTAACACTTAGTCACCAAGGGTCATAATTATATGATCTTTAAGAATAACAATTATTTTTAAAAGGGAGAGTATTGATGAAGCTATTCAAAGTATTCGCTGTGTGTATGACTGTTTTTGCCATGACCACATTCGCCATGGCAGGTACCCTTGAGGACGTAAAGGCCAAAGGTTATATCCAGGTCGGTGTAAACGGCAGTCTTTTCGGTTTTGGTAAAGCCGACGAAAAAGGGATCTGGAGAGGACTGGATGTGGACTGCGCCAGAGCCGTATCGGTTGCAATATTCGGTAGCCCCGACAAAATAAAGTTTACCCCGCTGACAGCTAAAACCAGATTTACAGCATTACAGTCAAAAGAAATCGATGTGCTTTTCAGAAACTGTACCCAGACGTTGAGCCGAGATA
>JANQML010000371.1 GCA_028280105.1 Desulfobacula sp.
CGATCTGAATATGCCCACCTTGGACGGCGAGCAATTGTGCAAGGAGATAAAGACAGATCCCAAGCTTAAATCCATTCCGGTTATCTTCCTGACCTCCCAGGCCAACCGGGAAACCGAGTATAAAATCTTTTCCGCAGGTGCGTCCGATTTTATTGCCAAACCCTTTATCAAAGAGCTGCTGGTCGCCAGAATTGCAGTCCATCTTCAAAGCAAGGTTTCAAAAAAATATCTGGAAGAACTGATTGAAGAGCAGACCCGGCACCTTAAACAGGCCAAAGAAGAGGCAGAATCCGCCAATGTGGCAAAAAGCGCGTTTTTGGCCACCATGAGCCATGAGATCCGAACCCCGATGAACGGTGTCATGGGCATGGCGGATATTCTAATGGAAACAGAGCTGAGCAAGGAGCAGGTCGATTATGCCGAATCCATTCGTCAGAGCGCCGAAGCCCTGTTGAACATCATCAACGACATTCTCGATTTTTCAAAAATTGAAGCCGGTAAGCTCAATCTTGAAGTCATTGATATCAATCTGGATAAAAATCTGCACGACATCAGCCAGATCATGGCCACAAAAGCCCAGGAAAAAAACATCGAATTTATCTGTCTGATCGAAGAAAACGTTCCCAACTTTTTAAGAGGAGACCCCACCCGTCTGCGCCAGATCATCATCAATCTGGCCGGCAATGCCGTCAAATTTGTAGAAAAGGGAGAGGTTCTTTTACGGGTTTCTCTGGTCGAAGAAAGGGCCAATTCCGTAACCCTGCGGTTTGAAGTGATTGATACCGGAATCGGTATTCCCAAAGACAAAGTCAAACACCTGTTCCAGTCTTTTTCACAGGTGGATGCATCCACCACCCGAAAATATGGGGGAACCGGACTCGGATTGACAATTTCCAAACAATTGTCCGAATTGATGGGAGGGGATATCGGGGTGGAAAGCAAACCGGGTTGCGGTTCAAATTTCTGGTTCACCGCACGGTTTGAAAAACAGTCCGGCATAACGGCCGGTACGCTGGAAATTCCGTCTGAACTCAAAGGGTTGAACTGCCTGGTCATCGATGATACCGATTCCTGCCGGAAAGCCATGACCCTCCACCTGACATCCCTTGGCTGCCGGGCCGAAAGTGCCCAAAATACGGTCATGGCAATGGAAAAACTCATGGACGCCAAACAGGGGAATTTTCCCTTTGATACCATTTTCATTGACATGGAAATGCCCGGCATAGATTGTAAAACCTTTGTACGGCAATTGCTGGACGACCCCCATGTTGCAGACAGTCACCTGGTACTCATGACTTATACGGGAAAACGGCTGGACAAGACCACCCTGTCATCTATCGGATTCAGTGCCCAAATCGCAAAACCCGTCTACCGGGGCCATGTACTTGAATGTTTGAAAAATCTTCACGGACTTTCCGATACACGGCAGCAGGTCTCCACCCGATTCGATATCGAAGAGCCGGGCAACAGTCTGAACGATACCGAAAATCGCCTGAGCATCCTCTTGGCCGAAGACAACAAGATGAATCAGAAAGTGGCCGTCAATATGCTTCAAAAAACCGGGCACGCCATCACCATTGCACAAAACGGCAAAGAAGCGGTTGACCTGTATAAAAAAGGCGGATTTGACGTCATCCTGATGGATGGCCAGATGCCTGTCATGGACGGTCTTGAAGCCACCCGGACCATTCGAAAAATAGAACAGGAAAAAGATCCTTCGCCCCATATCCCGATAATCGCGCTGACCGCCAATGCCATGAAAGGGGATCGGGAACGGTTTCTCGAATCCGGCATGGATGATTTTATTACCAAGCCCATCAAACGAAAAGCTCTGGAGAAAGCTATTTTAAGAAGTTCAAAAAAAATTAAAGAAAAAGAACCGGTCGTTGTCAAATCGAAAAAATCCATTCTCATTAAAGACGACATTATCGATCTGGATGAATTGTTCCAAGCTATGAATTCGGATAAGCGTCTGATCAAGGAATGTTTTGATGACTTTTACCGGAATCACGGCCGCTTACTCCATGAGATCCGGCAGCAGATCGACGCCGGCAATGTCAAAAAGGTCAGAGAGGCGCTGTTAACTTTCAGAGATGCGGTCAAGCACCTGTCGAGCAAACCGGTCATGGATGCCGCCTTCTCCCTTGACCGTGCCTGTGCGTCCCCCCAAAAAACAGGGGCGGAAAAAAAATTTACACGGCTGCTTGAATCCTGTGAAAACCTTAAAAACTTTATTGTCACCTATTCTGTAAAAAACCTGTTCATGAAATTTTTACTCGTGGATGATGAATTCGGCTCCAGAAAAAAAGCAAGAAAGATTCTTTCCCAATATGGGGACTGCGATGTGGCGGTCAACGGACTTGAAGCGTTGAACGCCTTTGTCCGGGCCCATAATGACGGCGACATCTATAATCTGATATTTCTGGACAATGATATGCCGGATTTAAACGGTGCCCAGGTGTTAAATAAGATCAGACAGTGGGAAACATCAAAAAACATCCCGAATGAATCCATGACAAAGGTGATCGTGCTCTGTGTGGAAGCACCTGACGCCGACACGGCGAAATCGTTACACCCGGGAGATGAAACATACATCATCAAACCCATCACCCGGAACAAGCTGGCCCGGGCATTCAAACAGATCCGTTTTATCTGACCAAAGATTAACCTCAACGTGCATAAAAATTTTATCATAAAAGATGAAATCAGTTGACGATACAACAAACGCTTTGAATTTAAAGACACTTTCAAAACTTCATCATAAGTGGGTTACGCCATTTCATCTTTT
>JANQML010000373.1 GCA_028280105.1 Desulfobacula sp.
TCGGTTTTCAGACCCTCACCGTAAAAATTCAGGACCCGCCCTTTACAGGCCAGGTCGTGACCGCCAGCAACAGTCTCAACGGACAGGTGGAACTGGAAAATCTTTTCAGGCCCGGTGACCGGATCATCGTCGCCCTCATCCTGGACAAAGACAACGGCATCGAAGATGTCAAAGCCGTTGATCTTTATCGGCAGGACAATCTCCTTATCCTTTTCGGGCTCTTTGTGGCAGCCTTGCTGATATATGCCGGCATCATCGGGGTAAAGGCCCTGATCTCCTTTATGGTGGCCATATTCATCATCTGGGAATTCCTGGTAAGGCAGATTCTGGCCGGACATCCGCCGCTGCTGACCACGGCACTCACCCTGACCCTGCTGTCAGCCGTCATCATCTTCATGGTGGCAGGGTTTAACCGCAGGGGTCTCACCGCGTTTTTAGGCACCATCAGCGGCCTGGTCATCACCCTGATGGTGACCCTCTACTTCGGCAGCAGGGCCGGGTTGTTCGGCATGACCCAGCCCTATGTCACGGCGCTTATCTTTTCCGGTTATTACGATCTGGACATCCGCCAGATCTTTTACTCCGCCATCATCCTCGGGGCCTCGGGCGCCGCCATGGACATTGCCATGGATATTGCCGCGTCCATGGACGAAATCCGACTCAAGAAACCCGACATTACCCCGAGGGAACTCATCCGCTCAGGATTCACCGTAGGCCGGCAGGTCATCGGCACCATGACCACCACCCTGCTCCTGGCATACTCCGGCGGTTACCTGACACTGCTCATGATCTTCAAGGTAAAGGATCCCAGTTTCATGCGGATGATCAACCTGAAAATCGTATCCGCCGAGATCATGCGCACCCTGATCGGCAGCATCGGCCTTGTTATGGTGGCACCCATCACTGCACTTTTGGGCGGATTGATTATTCTGGGAATTTCAAAACAGAAAAAGTGACCCGCCTATCACGGCCCGTATTTACCGTAGATACGACATGGTCCAGGGGGCATTAAAACAAAACCGCCTCATTTCTCATAGACCAGAGAACAAGGCGGCTGAAAATCACAAGTATTTAGAGTTCTTTTGGTTTACAGACGTTCTCAGCCTTTGCAGCGCTGCGTCCACATCCTTCACAAAAGTGGGTGGCGGGTTTGATAAGGGTGATATAGGCCTTCGGATCCTTGACCTGAAGTTCGTCCTCTACATGCCCGCACAGGGTTTTTTGATTGTCATCACTCATGACTTACTCCTCCCAGTCTTTTATTACAAAGACTTTTTTGTTGTGCCGCTTAACTCATTTAAAGATTCGTTCTTTATCATTACGGCGTATAATGCAAAACTAAACATGGGCAGGCACATGTCAAGCAAACCGTCTTTCACAACAAACGTGACTATACGGCACCAAAGGCGGCTTCGGGAATATCAACAACGGCTTTACCCCCGTTGCCGATGGCATCCAACCGTCCCATGGTCACGGGGAGGATGGTCTGGATGAAATAGTCACAGGATTTTAACTGGCCTTCATAAAAAGCCGCATTTTTATTTTTATTGATCTTCTCAACCCGTGACGCGTCATCCAAACCGTGCACCAGTTTTTCAAGGGCCGGTGCAGCAACGGTTGCCCGCCAGAGCAGCATCCACCCCATGATCACATCCCCCATGGGTTCGAGGAACGGAGAGGCGTGACTAAAGGCGGTCTTAAAATCAGGGGACATGGCCTGCATGCCGATCTGCATGGCCACCTCCGCAAGCCGGTCCAGGGCTGTTTCAAGCCGGCGGGCGGATTCTTCCAGTCCCTGGGTTTCTTTGGCCCTGGCAATCGATTGTTTCACTTCATTGATGAAATTCATAAACACCGCACCTTTCTCCATCCCCATTTTGCGGCCGAGCAGATCCATGGCCTGAATCCCGTTGGTCCCTTCATAAATGGAATTGATTTTTGAATCCCGCAACAGCCGCTCAACCGGATAATCATTGGTATACCCGTAACCGCCGTATACCTGCATGGCCAGGACCGTGCACTCAAATCCGCGGTCAGTGCAATAGGATTTTATAACCGGTGTCAAAAGATCAATCAGTTGTTTGTAATAGGTCCGGTCCTCAGGGGTCTGGGCGGTATCTTCCTTGTCAAACAGATTGGCGGTATAATAGACAAAACTGCGCATCCCCTCCACATGGCATTTCATCCACATCAGCATTCGGCGGACATCCGGATGGCGGATGATGGGGACGGATTCGGCGTCTTTGTCGAACATCTGCTCAAGGTCCCGCCCCTGGATCCGTTCCCGGGCATAGTCGAGAGCCGACAAATAGGCACAGGACGCATTGCCCAGCCCAATGGCACCGATTCCAAGCCGCGCTTCATTCATCATGTGGAACATGACTTTCATGCCCTTGTTTTCTTCTCCCAGGAGAACCCCTCTGCATTTTCCTTTGGCACCGAATGCCATCTGGCAGGTCGGGCTGCCGTGGAGACCCATCTTTTCTTCAATCCCGGTGCAGACAACGTCATTGGCTTCTCCCAGGCTGCCGTCATCATTCACCCAGATCTTCGGGACAAGAAAAAGGGAGATCCCCTTGGTTCCGGCAGGGGCTCTCTCAATCCGGGCAAGGACGGGATGGATGATATTTTCCGTCAGGCCGTGATCCCCGCAGGTAATGAATATTTTGTTCCCGGTGATCGAATAGGTGCCGTCCTCATTTTTAACGGCCGTGGTGGTCAGCGCACCTAGATCCGAACCGGCTTCGGCTTCGGTGAGGACCATGGTGCCCCCCCATATGCCGGCGT
The DNA here is from genome assembly GCA_028280105.1 of Desulfobacula sp. Lineage (GTDB taxonomy): Bacteria > Desulfobacterota > Desulfobacteria > Desulfobacterales > Desulfobacteraceae > Desulfobacula. The sequence goes on from JANQML010000373.1 coordinate 2,788, forward strand.
ACATCTTTTTCATGTAACGCTCTTTTTGCTCATCCGTACCGAAAATCTCGATCATTTTTGCAGCGCCGTGGGCGCATCCGCCAAATGCCAGAAAGGAAAAACCAGGCCCGCCAAAATAATCCGTGACCGCCTGGGCAACGGTATGGGGCAGGCCCTGCCCCCCGATTTCAGGATCTTCGGTCAAAGCGATCCATTCCCCTTCTTTCATCAGTTCATAGGGACGTTTGTAACATTCCGGCACAATGACCTGGTTATCTTCGAATCGAATGCCGACCCGATCGCCCTCTTCATTGGCGGGTAAAATCTCCTTAATGGCCAGTTTCCTGGCCTCGGTAACGATCATATCAAACATTTTGCGGTTCATGTCCGAATACCGCTCATGGGTTAACAGGTTTTGGGTTTCAAATTGTTCATAAAGGACAAAATCCACATCCCGTCTGTCTGCAATCTGCTGTGCCATTATTTATTTCCTTTTTATAGTCTATGTTATTTAAATCATATGGATCAGAATGATGCATGTTTTAAGCCAGAACTGAAAACACTTGGAATACAGGGAGTTAACCTTATTAAGAACGCAGTGAATGTGATATTTGGAACAATCCGATGCTTTACTTAACATCAGATGTCAAATTTGACACTTTACAAAAATGAAAAACAGGCCGTTATCTGTGATGAACATCGATTCCATATTTACGTATTTTACCCCAGAGCGTGGATTTATTCAGCCCCAGCATCTGGGCCGCCCCGTTTTCCCCCCCCACCCTGCCGTTTGATCGGGACAATGCCGCCTGAATATGGGCGACAATGACATCATCCAGGGGCGGCATTCTTTTATCCGGGGCCGTTTCGATCGGAGCCACCGGTTTTGACGGCATCAGATCCTGAAATGTCAATGGCTTGCCTTCACAGGTGATCAGGTTTCTTTCCACACAATTTTCCAACTCCCTGATATTGCCCGGCCAGTGGTGGGAGAGCAACCGTTCCATGGCCCCGGGTTCAACCCTGGGGGTGAAGGTCAGGTGCATATCGACTCTCTTTTTTGAAAGAAAGTAAGTAACCAGCTCCGGGATATCCTCTTTTCTGTCCCGAAGCGGCGGCAGGTGGATGGGAAAGACATTGAGCCGAAACCATAAATCTTCCCTGAACAATCTCTTTTTAACCATCGCCTCCAGGTTGTTGTGTGTGGCTGCAACAATTCTTGCATTCATCGGGACATATTCCTGTCCCCCCACACGGAAAAATACTTTTTCCTGGAGGACGCGCAAGAGTTTTACCTGGGAGGCCAGCGGCAGTTCACCGATTTCATCCAGAAAGAGGGTGCCGTTGTCGGCCTGTTCAAAATATCCTGCTTTACGGTCCCCGGCACCGGTAAACGCCCCCTTTTCATATCCGAATAATTCGCTTTCAATCAATGCCGGGGGGATGGCGCCGCAATTGATTGAAATCATGGGACCATCATTGAACGGTGAGATTTGATGAATGGCATTGGCAAAGACCTCTTTTCCCGTACCGGTTTCACCGGTGAGCAGTACCGGGGTATGAATCCGGGCCACCTGGTTTATCTTTTTCATCACATTGGCCAGCCCCCCTTCTGTTCCGATGAGCTCCATGTAACTGGGCCGGCCGATTTGATGGAGCAGATGCTTTTTTTCATTCATTAAAATGCTGTTCTGCTTTTTTACGGCCATGTGTTGCAACAGGTTCAAAAGCGCGCTGTTAACCGGCCGGTAAAGGGAAAAAAACTTTTTTTTAAGTTCCGGGCTATACATATCCAGGCCCGGTGTGCTCATGTTGCAAAATCCGATGAGCGGATCTCCCAGGTCCATTGTCATAACCATCAAAGAAAAATTACGATTGTTTTTAAATACAGAAGGTATGTAATCCGCGTCTGAGTTGATGATACTTTCGTGTATCAGGCTGCTGGTGGTTGCCTTAAAAGCGATTTTAACCGTACCCGGTGTAAACTTAAGCCCTTCCTCATAGGCCTGCGGGGACAAAGAGATTTCCCTGTCAATTAATCGCCCCCCGTTTTTAGTGGCTGATGCCAGGTAATGGATATATTTTTTTTGGGTGTTAAAAACAGCCAAATGAACATTGGTCATGGGAAAGTATGACTCTAAATAGCAAAAGACCTCAAATAGGGATTCCTCTATTTGAAGCGAACGAAAAAACCGGTTTGTCACTTCCTGGACCATGGATTCCATTCTATTCTCCTGAAAACAGAAACAATCAAATTGAAAATACCGTATTTGATATAAATACCAAATACAACATTAAAATTTTTCTTATCTTTTGGACAGACCGTTCAACAAGTGGCACCTGCCTGATTTGATTTGTAATACTAAACAATTATCCGTTTTTTTGATTTGAATACAGATGGCCGTGCTCTCTGTATTCCGGTCTATTTTTTTTACACCGGAGACTGTCTTTTGTCTTAAAAACCGAGTATAAAGACCCCATATATTTTTTACTCTTAATTAAGGAAGACAAATGGATCTTTGGTCGATACTAATGGAATTGGTTCTGCTCTTCGGCTTTGCATTTATATTCGGCAGCCTGGCACAGAGATTGAAACAAAGCCCCATCCTCGGATACATACTGGCCGGCATGGTGGTGGGGCCGATGATGGTCAATGAGGACATGGTCAATCAAATGGCCGAGCTGGGGGTCTCATTGCTTTTGTTTTCAATCGGACTTGAATTTTCATTTCAGCAATTAAAACGCATGGGCCGGATGGCATTTGGCGGAGGCAGTTCCCAGGTATTGGGTACATTGGGAATCGTCGCCCTTTCCATGACGATATTTTTCAGTCTTCCCAAGGCCATTGCCATAGGCGCTCTTGTGGCTTTAAGTTCCACCACCATTGTGTTGAGAGTCCTGGTGGACAAGGCGGCCATGGAATCCATCCACGGCCGGACCAGCCTGGGGATACTATTGTTCCAGGATATGGCCATCGTTCCCCTGGTGTTGCTGATCAGTCTTTTATCTCCGTCCGGCGGAGACATCGGTATCGGAATGCACATGATAAAACTGCTGGCCTCTGTGGCCGGCCTGGTTTTAGTCCTTTATATTCTCCTGTATCATCTTATCCCGCGATTATTGTCCTCTGGCCAGCTCTTTGCCAACCGTGAACTGACGGTTCTTTTTGCCATCTCCACCGGGCTGGGGGCGACCTGGGCGTCTCATTGGGCAGGAATCTCCCCGGCCCTTGGTGCTTTTGTCGCCGGAATGCTTTTGGGAGAATCACCGTTTGCCACCCAGGTCCGGGCAGATATCGGATCGCTTAGAACAATGATGGTAACCCTGTTCTTTGCCTCTGTGGGAATGTTTATCAAACCGGTCTGGTTTTTAAGTCATCTTCACTATATTCTGCCGCTGGCCCTGGTGATCTTTCTCGTTAAAGCGGCCATTATCTATTGGGTCACCCGAATTTTTGGCCTGGACCGGCGCCATGCCCTTGCCACCGGCATCACCCTGGCACAGATCGGTGAATTCTCCGTGGTACTGGCAAAGGCCGCCAGGGAAGGGAACCTGATCGGACTCACAGACATGGATCTGATTGTCTCTGTGACAGTGGTGCTCATGCTGGCAACCCCTTACATGGTGGCCTGGGCCCTTCCGTTGAGCGATTGGCTGCTGAATCTGTTTTCAAAACCCGACATTAAAGACACATCCCAGGAAGAAGCATCTTCGGGTTCGGATAACCGCCGGGTGGTGGTGGTTGGATTCGGTCCTGCGGGCCGTCATGTGGTGAATACCCTGAAGACAAAAGCGTTTAAACCGGTGGTCATTGATGTCAACCCCGCAAGCCGGAAATTTGCCGATCAGGAAGGCATCGAAATTCACCTGGGGGATGCAACCCAGGAAGAAGTGCTTAACCATGCCGGAATCGGCGCGGCAAGCCTGGCGGTCATCACCGCTCCGGATCCCCAGGTATCGGCTCAGACAATTGAAACGATCCGTCAATTAAACCCCGACATCTCTTTAGTGGCCCGGAACCGGTACAACAGACATCACAAAGATCTGGCAGATGCCGGTGCAACCTTTGTGGTGGATGAAGAGACCACAGTGGGGGAAGTGCTCAGCCAAAAAATTAACGACTGTCTTTCGGATGAAGATTGCACCCTGCTGGCCTGCCGGCTTTCCGGTCAAAAAATAGAAGATTATGAAGACCCGAGACCGGTTGAAGGGCCCGAAGGCAAGGCAGAATAAAACAGGGGCGGCCGGGTCGAATGTCGGATACAGGCGATTTCGGCCCGGCAAAGGTTAGGATCGCCCGGGCACATTCTTTATATCATCATCCTTCTTACCACGGCCGCCGGATACGGCGAAAGTCTACTTTCGGAAGGTGGCGTAAATGGAGACGGCAAGAATGATAATAATGCCGTACACCATGCGGGTCCAGAGACCGGATATGCCCGAACTGATAATACCGGCTTCAATGATTCCCACGATGACTGCGCCGATAAAAGAGCCGTAAATGGTGCCCTTACCTCCGAAAACAGAGGTGCCGCCAACAAAGACCGAAGCAAAGACCAGCAGCATATATCCTTCCCCCTGTGTCGGCCACCAGCTTGCCATTTCCATGCAGAGCAACACCCCTGCAAAGGAACTGAAAAATCCCATAAGACAGAAAACGCCGATCTTTGTTCTCCCCACCCGGATTCCCATTGCCTTTGCAGCCTCTGCATTGTCGCCGGTGAAGCGGATATTATCCCCAAAGGGATATCGATTCACCAACAGCCATAGAACCGCTACAACCAGAAGCATCCAGACCGACTGGGCAGGAATTACCCCTGAAATTCTTCCCACAAACAGGTTGTGAAGTTGCGTATCCCTCAGGTCGACCAGGCTTTTGGCAAGACCTCCCGAGGCCAGCACCGTTATACCCCGCCAGAAGAACTGGGTGCCAATGGTTGCGATAATTGAAGGCACCCCCACTTTGACCACAAGCACACCGTTTATGAATCCGGATAAAAGTCCTGTCAACAGGGCTGCTGTCACGGCCAAACCAACAGAACCGGTTTCAAGATAAAGACCGGCAAATACAAACCCGCCCGTGGCCATCACGGCGGGAAAGGAAAGATCAATCTCTCCGGAAATGATAACAGGGGTGATGGCCAGAGCCAGGATCGCGGTAAAAGGGATGGTTGACATATAGGCGATATAGATCCTGGAGGATAGAAAGGTGGCCGGTGCAAGGCAGATAAACAGCCCCAGCAGGAAGACCAGAATCAGCGTGATAAAAAGCTGCAGCCGGTATTTAAAGTAGAAGGCCGTCACGGGGTGGTACCGGCAATTTTCATGAGTATACGGGTCAGGTCATCAAGTTGGACGTCGGATTTCATGATATGGTTGATAATACGCCCGCGGTCCATGAGCACAAAACGGTCTGACACATCATAAATCTGCTGAAGGTTATGGGAAATAATGATCACCGCCTTTTTTGCCTGCTTGAGCCGGCGGATAAATTTCAACACCTTCTGGACTTCATTGATGGCAAGGGCATTGAACGGCTCGTCCAGTATGACAATATCAGAGTCAAAATAAACAGCCCGCCCAATGGCAAGGCCCTGCCGTTCTCCACCGGAAAGTTTGGAGACAGGGCTGTCCGGATGGATACCGACACCGGTCAGCCCCATAAAATCCTTGAGAACAGCCATTGCAGACTGTTTCTCTTCCCGGTGTTTTATCATCCCAAGACGATTGGTCCTGTGGCGCCCCATGAAAAGGTTCCGCCAGATCGGCTGCTGATCACCGAGTGCCCGTCTCTGGTGCACGGTTTCAATACCGAAAGACCTTGCCCGGGAAACGGAATAGCGCCTTAAATCCATTTCGTATTCTTTAATTACCAGGCGCCCACTGTCGGCTCTGAGGACGCCGGCGATAATGCTGACCAGGGTGGACTTTCCGGCGCCGTTGTCTCCGATAAGCCCGACCACCTCATTGGGGTGAAGCTCCAGGCAGATATCCTCAAGCGCCGTTATCCGGCCAAAGGTCTTTGTAATATGTTCAAGCCTTATCAGCGGTTTCACGGAACAGCCTTGTCATAATCAGCGCAGTCCCTGTTTGGCCAGGGGCTCGATCACAGAGAGGTTGGTTTGATCGATAAACCCGCCGCCGGTATCAATGTTCAGACCGGAAAATCCGTATTTTTCGGTCAGGGCAATCTGGAGCACGCTGAAATAACCGAGAAGAAACGGCTGGGCATCACCCACAAGATCCACATATCCATCTTTGATCGCCGCTGCTGTCGCAGGACTGAGACTGAAACCGGCTACATTGATCTGATCAGGTCCCACCCCTGCAGCCCGAAGAAAATTTCCCATCTGGGCTGTCAGAGCGCCGTGGTCCACGATCATCAAACGACAGTCAGGATGGGAAGAGATATAACCTGTCAGAACCGGTGTTCCCAGGGACGGGTCTTTATCGATTTCAGGAGAGATTTCCAGATAATCGACGATCACCCCTTTTTCCTCAAGAACTTCAATGATACCGACAGCACGCCGCCCTCTTGTGGGAAGCCGTTTCAACCCCCAGACAAAGGCGCGGTCATCCTTTTTCATGCCGTATCGGCGGATCGTCTCCTTTGCCATTGCCCTTCCCTGGAGATAATTATCCGGCCCGATATATCCGAACCCATGGGGCTGGTATTTTGCGTGGTTCAGGGGCAGAGGCGTATCAATACTGGTCACAATGATGCCGCCGGCACGAGCCTCCTCAATAAACGGGCCAAACGCCTGGTCGCCCGGATGCCCCATGATAACGATACCGGTGGGCTTTGATGCCAGGGCTTTTTTGAAATTCGCAATCATTTTTTCTGACTGCCAGTCCGAGTAAAGGAAAGTGATCTCCGCACCAATATCCCGGGCAGCTGTTTTGGCGCCGTTATAAACAATGGTGTTATACGTTCCGCCGACAGGGCCACCGGTATCAAACCAGATCCTTATACCCTCACCGGTTTGTTTTGCAGGATTTGCCATGGCAATCGCACAAAACAGGGCAACCAAAACCAATGCTGTTAAACTTTTCTTCATTTTACTTTTTTTCCTTTCTCTGATGTAGATAATATCAGTTTCTTTGCCTGACCGATTGGATTAAAACCGGTCTCTGCCTCTCTTGTCTCCCTGATAATACCGTTCTCTAAAACCGCACATTCCATGGATCTGGAGCCGATATCCATTTTGATTGGGATAAAACGGATCAAGACTAATTGCCGGGGATCAAATAAGCAAATTGATTGTTCTGATGACAGACCGGGAATTTATAGAATAAAAGTATAACGAGTCTTATTTAGAGGTGTATCATTCATACGCCGCAGGGAGGAACGACCGCAGGCAACGCAGCAGGCGGGACCGTATGGTGGATCAGGGCCAGGATGGCATTTGACAGCCGGGAATAATTCTGTAAGAATTTTGCCTGTTCGATTAACAGGTTATGCTTTTTAACGGGAAACGGATATATGCTGAAACAATTAAAAAAAATGTCGATTCGTTACCAGCTGATGCTGCTGAATATATCTATACTTTTAATGGCTTCCGTCAGTATCGGATGGGCGATTAACGCCTTTGTAAAAGATACGGTGGAAGACCGCATTATCAATGACCTCACCTTGTCCACCCGTTCCATTCAGAAGATGATCGATACGGCCATCAACTTTTCCATTGAAAATCATCTAAAGGCAATCGGAGAAAAAAATGTTGAGGTCCTGCATAAGCTGAATCAGGATGTACAGACCGGAAAAATGAGCCTGACCCAAGCCAGACAGCTGGGTGAAGAGATCCTTTTAAGCCAGTCCATCGGGAAAACCGGTTACATTTACGCACTGAACAGTCAGGGCAGACTGGATGTCCACCCCAATGAAAAAATGAAAGACAGGGATATGTCATCCCATTGGCTGTCTCAAAGACAGACCGATGAAAAACAGGGATTTATTGAATACAACTGGAAGAATCCGGATGAAACCGAAGAACGGGCCAAAGTACTTTATATGGAGTATTTCGAACCCTGGGACTGGATCGTTTCAGTGTCAAGTTACAGGGAAGAGTTCATCTCTCTGCTCGACATCGAGGATCTGAGATCCACCATTCTGTCGATTGAATCCGCAACCGCCTTTATCATAGACGGGAACGGGGATTTTCTGATCCACCCGGAACGGAGGGGCAATGTAGCCGCCCCGGGCCAATCAGGTTCCTGGAAGACCCTTTTTGACGGGATGAAAGAGCAAAAAGACGGCAGCATGAAACTCCTCTGGGAAGAAGGGGATAGAACACCTCCCAGGGAGCGGCTATTCTTTTTCCATTTTATAAAATCATTTGACTGGTATATTGTTTCAGCCGCTTATTCCGACGAAATCTTGACCGAACTCAATAAAATCCGGGAAATCATCTTTTACTCGATTATTGCCATCCTGCTGTTCATGATGCCTTTCAGTCTTTATCTGGGAAACTCCATTGCCCGGCCCCTGGTCAAACTTGCCCGGGAGATGAAACAGGCCACCACAGATATGTTCAGCCTGCGGGTGAGAGAGGGAACAAACCGGGAAATCGATATTCTGGCCGGTCAATTCAATGCATATATGGAGAAACTGGAAGCCACCCATTTAAAACTGGACAAGGAGATGGGGGAACGGATCCGGGCAGCCGAACAATTAAAAATTTTTAAAAAAGTATTTGATAATGCCCTTGAAGGTATCTGTGTAACCGATGACCAGGGAAATATCCTGATTGTGAATCCGGCATTTTCAGATATTACCGGATACACCCGTGATGAGGTCGTTGGACAAAATCCCCGGGTGCTGAAATCGGAAAAACATGACGATGCCTTTTACGAGGAGATGTGGCTCTCCCTTACCGGGAAAGGACATTGGGCCGGGGAAATCTGGAACCGGCGGAAAAGCGGGGAAGCCTATCCTGAAATTCTGAATATCAACTCCATTCGGAATGATCATGGCAAGGCCACCCATTTTGTGGCTGTTTTCCATGATATTTCCGAGATGAAATCCCAGCAGGAAGCCATTCGGCACCAGGCCTATCATGATGCACTGACCGGTCTTCCCAACCGGTACCTGGCCCGCGACCGCCTTGAAATGGCCATTAAACGGTCCAAACGTCAAAAGAGCATGGTGGCGGTCATTTTTCTCGATATGGACAATTTCAAATACTTTAATGACAGCATCGGCCATTCCAACGGGGATACCCTGTTGCACAAACTGGGGAGCCGGTTGAGAAACGTGGTCCGGGAACAGGATACCGTGGCCCGGCTCGGCGGAGATGAATTTTTAATCATTGCAGTGGATATCCGGTCCCAGCAGGAAATCCTGGAGCTTGCCAACCGGATATTTGAAAGCACAAAAGACCCGTTTATTGTCGGCGAACATGAACTTCTCGTCTCTTTGAGTTTGGGTATTTCCATCTACCCCAATGACGGGAGAACACCTGAAAAGCTGATTAAGAATGCCGATATGGCCATGTATCAATCCAAGTCTGCCGGTAAAAACACCTATAACATGTTTACAGAGGAACTGACCCGCCTGGCCGCATATAAAATGGATATGATCAAAGCATTCCGGGCGGCCCTGTCCGACCGTGAATTCATCGTCTACTTTCAGCCGAAAGTGGATCCGGTCACCGGGGGGGTTATCGGGCTTGAGGCCCTGATTCGGTGGCAGAAAAAAGACGGGACCCGGGTCAGTCCGCAGGAATTTATCCCCATGGCCGAAGAAACCGGGCTGATCCTTCAACTGGGAAAATATGTGCTGGCAGAATCATGCCGGGCACTCAAACGGGTCCGGCAGGTATCCGAGACAATAACCATGTCGGTGAATCTTTCCCCGCTTGAATTTATGCAGCCGGATATTGTGGATACCATCACCTGCATTCTGGACGAAAACGGCCTGCCCGGCGGTGCACTTGAAGTGGAGATCACGGAAACAACGATGATGACCGATCTGGAAAAGACGGTGAAAAAACTGAACATATTAAAGGAAAAAGGGATTTCCATTGCCATTGATGACTTTGGAACCGGATATTCTTCTCTCTACTATTTAAAAACGATGCCCATCAGCACCTTGAAAATAGACAAATCCTTTATTGATGATATTACCGTTGATTCAAGTGACGCTAAGATCGTTGAGACCATCATCCTCATGGCCAAGAATCTGGGCATCGGTGTGGTCGCAGAGGGGGTGGAAACAAAAGCACAGATGGAATTGCTGAAACAATATGAATGTGAACTCATCCAGGGGTACTATTATGCCAGACCCATGCCGTTTAATGAGTTGATTGGTTTTATTGAAAATTCAGGTGCTCAAAACGATAAATCATAATCCTGACGCTGGGGTCTCCCCCTTTTCAAGATGAAAAGGGGGATCTGTCTTCCGGGTGTTGCACTTTTACACTCGATTTTCTCCGGGGGTCACCTTCGAAGAGACCGGTAAAACAGACGAACCAGCCTGTCATTGCGTTGATCCGCCGACAACAGCTTATCCGGAACAGAGGCCCAAAAAATTCTTGACCAATCATTCCAGAATAAGTAGTATCATTACTTGTAATGGCACGGCGCAAAGAGTTTGATAAAGAAAAAATCCTGGATAAAGCCATCGATCTTTTCTGGAAAAACGATTACAAGCGAAAATACCCTCAAACCGATCCCCCCGCGACCTTGCCCTGTTTTTTTCCAACACCATGAAGGGCCTCATGATCATGGCAGAAACCAACCCCGGCCGCAATGATCTCGAAGTGATCGTCAATACCGCCCTCACCGTGATCGAATAATTCTTATTTTCATGAATCATTTAAACAATATGAACGAGTCTTTACTCTCTAACATTCCGGGATGAGGTGGACCTGTATGAAAACACTTTTTAACTTTAGCCTTATCAGCATAATCTTCCTGAGTTTAAGCGCCTGTTCCGTTCATACGATAGACTATCAGCCAAAACCTGTTGTGAAGGCAGGTGCGCTCTTTTCCGAAACCGCAGATAAACAGCCTGTCTCTGGCCGGCCCTGGTGGCTGGGATTTAACAGGCCGCTTCTAAACGAATTAATTGCAGATTCGCTCAACGCGAACCAGACTGTTCTACAGGCTCAGGCGCGGTTGCGACAGGCCCGGGCCGTTACGGAGCAAACCCGAAGCAGCCTCTTTCCACAGGTTACCGTTGAGGGGGATGCCGGTAAAACCTGGCAGGGTACGGATCCCCGGCGCGGAACAGCCAATATCGGGAGCGCCCTGCAATGGGAGCTGGATATCTTTAACCGTACCAGTGCCCTGGCAGAGGCGGACCGTCTGGATGCGCAGGCCCGATTGGAAGATATGAATGCCCTTCGGCTGACCTTAAGTGCCGAGGTTGCCAATGCGTATTTTGGTGCGGTGGCGGCACAACGGCGGCTCATCCTGCTGGAAGATCAGGTTCGCACGGATCAAGAACTTCTCGATTTACTGATACTTCGTCTGGAAAACGGGGTGGGAACCAATGTCGAGGTGTTACAGCAACAGAGCCTGGTGGCTGAGAGCAGAAGCCTGATCCCTTCCACAAAAGGGCTTCTGCGAATTTTTGAAAACCGTTTGGATGTCTTGCTGGGACAGATGCCGGACGGCCAGAACCGCATCTATGCAGACGAGACACTGGATCTTGCGGATATCATGCCTGCGGTCGGGGTGCCCGCGGATTTACTGTTTAATCGCCCGGATCTGCGTGCCGTTAAATCGGAGCTGATCGCCGCAGATGCAGAGATCGCCGCCGCCATTGCCGACCGGCTGCCCCGCTTCAACCTGGGCGGTTCTTTTTCTTATACAGATACAGCCGCATATTCAGGCCCGGTTACCATGATTTTGGGAAATTTTATACAGCCGCTGATCGACTGGGGCCAACGCAAGGCAAAAATAGAAGAAAACAGAGCCGTGTACGAAGAACGGCTGGCTCTGTTTGCCCAGCTCTACCTGGAAGCGGTGGAAGCCGTGGAAAATGCATTGACCCGGGAGCACCGCCAGCGCGAGTTCATCAAACGCCTGGAAGAACGCAGCGTGTTGTTGAAAAAAACAAAAGACGAGGCAGAAGCGCTCTATACACAGGGAGTTGATGATTATTTATCCGTGCTGAACGCATTGCAGGAATTAAATGATGTCGAACGGGATCTAATTGACGAACGCCTGATTTTAATCAATACGCGTATCGCTTTGCACCGGGCGGTGGGCGGTGCAATTACGGAGCGGAGCGAAACAGAAAAAGCGAATTGAAAATTATGAAAAATATACTTTATTTATGTATCATACCACTCTGTCTTTCCTTTAACATCCATGCCCGGCAACTGCCGGTTCCCGTATTTGTGGCAGAAGTCGAGCAAACGGATTTTGTTGATGAAATTGAAGCGCTTGGCACCTTACAGTCCAATGAAAATGTTGAACTCACATCCACGGTGACCGAGCTTGTGACCTCCGTCAACTTCACGGACGGCCAACGGGTCAGAAAAGGGGATATCCTGGTCGAAATGGATGCAGCCGAAGAAAGAGCGTTGAGAGCAGAAGAAAACTCACGCCTGCAAGAGGCCAAACGGCAGCTGAAACGCCTGGAGCCGCTGGTAAAACGGGGCGCGGTCTCCCAGGCGGCCCTTGATGAACAGCAGTTGGAAATAGAGACCGCCCGGGCGCGGATAGAGGTGATTGACTCGCAAATTCGCCACCGTAAGATTGTTGCACCGTTTGACGGTGTGGTGGGCCAGCGCAATATCAGTGCCGGTGCCCTGTCCCAGCCGGGAAGGCGAATCACGACCCTTGATGATGACCGGGTCATGAAACTGGATTTTGCCGTGCCTGAAGTTTTTTTTCCGGCCCTTAAATCCAATACCCGGATAGAAGCCCGTGCAAGTGCCTGGCCCGATGAGATCTTTTTCGGGGAGATCAGCAGCCTTAACAGCCGAATCGATCCTGTTACCCGTTCCATTACGGTGCGGAGCCTGCTTGATAATGGAGAGCGAAAACTGGTCCCCGGCATGTTGATGCGCGTTACCTTAAAAAAGAGACCGCGAAAGGCCCTGGTGATCCCGGAAGAAGCGATTATCACCATTGGAAATCAAAAATCCGTGCTGGTGGTTGTTGAAAAAGACGGGGCAAATACGGTCAAAAAGGTGATGATCGACCTTGGAACCCGCCGCCAGGGCGAGGTGGAAGTTTTAAGCGGGCTTGAAAGAGGAGACCGGGTAGTAACCCACGGCAACCTGCGCGTCAGACCGGGAACCGAAATTGTGATCAAAGCCGTTGAAAAAGAGAGTGAGCCGCTGACAGAGCTGCTGAATCAAAAAAATGAACCGGAGAAGCGCCTGTGATCCTGTCTGATATATCCGTTAAACGGCCGGTGTTTGCCAGCGTCATCTCATTGTTGCTCATCGCATTCGGCCTTGTCTCATTCAGCCGGCTTTCCCTGCGGGAGTATCCGGATATAGACCCGCCGGTGGTGACCGTGGAAATTACCTACCCGGGAGCCCCTGCCAATGTGGTTGAAACCCGTATCACCGAAATTGTCGAAGAACGCATTTCAGGCATTGAAGGGATTGAGTTTATCGAATCGGCATCAGAAGACGGTGAATCAAACGTCACCATTGAATTTTCCATTGACCGTGATATTAACGCTGCGGCAAATGATGTCCGTGACCGGATCGCCGGTATCACAGATGATCTGCCGGAAGAGGCAGATCCGCCGGAAGTTCAGAAAGTCGATGGCAACGATGATGTCATTATCTGGCAGAACCTGGTCAGTGACCGGATGACCGTGCCTGAGCTGACTGACTATGCAGAGCGGTTTTTAGTCGATCAATACTCCACGCTCAACGGAGTGGCCCGGGTTCGCGTCGGCGGCGGGCTGGATTATGCCATCCGGATCTGGCTGGATTACCAGGAAATGGCAGCCCGGAACATCAGTGTCCGGGATCTGGAACAGGCCTTGCGCTCTGAAAATGTGGAACTGCCCGCCGGTGTACTTGAATCGGAAGAAAAACTCTTCAGGGCCCGTGTGAACCGTCATTTCAAAGAACCGGAAGATTTTTCCAGCCTCGTGATTGCAGAAGGGGCAGACGGATATCTGATCCGCCTGGGGGATATCGCCCGGGTTGAGCTGGGTCTTGTGGAAGACCGGACCCTGTTCCGGGGCAATGAAATTCCCATGGTGGGGATCGGTATTATCCGCCAGTCCACGGCCAACACCATAGATGTGGCAGATGCGGTTAAGGCCTTAAGCAACCGGTTGAATGCCAATCTGCCCGAAGGCATGTCCATTGAGGCCAGCTATGATGAATCCGTGTTCATCAAGGCATCCATCAGAGAGGTTTATGTAACGCTTCTGATTGCCGTGGGCTGCGTTATTTTCGTCATCTATATTTTTTTAGGAAGTGTCCGGGCCATGATGATTCCAGCCTTGACCGTACCGGTTTCACTGATTGCCACCTTTATTGTGATGCGGATTGCAGGATTTTCCATTAACCTGTTGACGCTTCTGGCACTGGTGCTGGCCATCGGACTGGTGGTGGACGACGCCATTGTCATGCTGGAAAACATCGTCCGCCGCATGAAAGAATATAACGAGGGCCCTCTGATTGCGGCCTATCGCGGGGCGCACCAGGTGGGATTTGCCGTGGTTGCCACCACCCTCGTTCTTATCGCCGTTTTTGTCCCCATTACATTTATGGAAGGAGATATCGGCCGCCTCTTTACTGAATTTGCAATTACCATTGCCGCCGCTGTCTGCTTTTCGTCGTTGGTGGCATTGACCCTCTGCCCGATGCTGGCGTCAAAAATATTGACGGCCAAGCCCAAACCCAATGCCATCTATCATTGGCCCGCCTCCCGGATGAAATTGTTTATCAACTGGCTGCGCCGGCGCTATCTGTCGATTTTAAACAGACAACTGGCAAACCCGGTATGGGTGTTGGGGATATTTTCCGTGATAATTGCAGGCTGTGTCCTGATCTATCCGCGCATCCCCCAGGAATTTTCACCCCGGGAAGACCGCGGTGCCTTTTTCATTATTGTCAATGGCCCGGAGGGTGCCAGCTATGCCTATATGGAAGAGTATATGACAGAGATCGAACGCCGGCTGATGCCGTATGTGAACAGCGGAGAGATGAACCGGTTGCTGGTCAGAGCCCCGCGTGCGTTTGGCAATATTGAAAATTTTAATACCGGCATTGTCATCACCATCCTGAATGACTGGAGTCAGCGGCGGCCGGCCGGTGTGATCATGGGTGAAATCCGTAAAAATCTCTCCGACCTTCCGGGTGTCCGTGCGTTTACGATTATGCGCCAGGGTTTCGGTGGCGGAACCGGAAAACCGGTGCAGTTTGTTATTGGCGGCGCCACCTATGAAGAGCTGGCTGAATGGCGGGACATCCTTCTGGAAAAAGCCCGGGAAAACCCAAAACTTCAAGGCCTTGACAGTGACTATAAAGAGACCCGGCCTCAAATTGATTTCATTGTGAAATATGACCGGGCAGCCGACCTGGGGGTGACCATCGGAGAAATCGGCACCACTTTGGAAACCATGCTGGGCGGGCGCAATGTGACCACGTTTCTGTTAGCCGGGCAGGAATATGATGTGGTGGTGGAAGGAGAGCGTGAAAAACAACGGTCATTCAGCGATGTCGGGAATATCCACGTGCGCTCGGAACGGACCGGCGGTCTGATTCCTGTTTCCAATCTGGTGGAAATCGACGAGTACGGCGCGGCTGAAACCCTGTCACGCTATAACCGGGTCCGGTCCATTACCATTGAGGCCAATCTGGCTGATGACTATCGCCTGGGGGATGCACTGGGCTATCTCAACGCAATGGTAAACGATTACCTGCCTGCCGAAGCCATTGTTGATTATAAAGGGCAAAGCCGGGATTTCATCAACTCCGGGTCCTCAGTTATCTTTGTTTTTGTACTGGGGCTGCTCATCGTATTCTTGGTTCTTGCCGCTCAATTTGAAAGCTATATCCATCCCCTGGTGATTATGCTGACTGTTCCCCTTGCGATGGTCGGCGGACTTTTAGGATTGTTTGTGACGGGAAACTCGTTGAACATCTATTCGCAAATCGGGCTGATCATGCTGGTGGGGCTGGCCGCAAAAAACGGTATTCTCATTGTAGAATTTGCCAACCAACTGCGCGATAAAGGCATGGCGTTTAAAGAAGCGCTGCTGGAATCGGCCCAGACCCGCTTTCGTCCCATCGTTATGACCGGACTGACCACGGTTGCCGGTGCGATTCCCTTGGTCCTTGCCAGCGGTGCCGGTTCGGAAACCCGCACGGTGATCGGCGTCGTGGTGTTGGCCGGTGTGATGGCCGCAACCGTTTTTACGCTCTTTGTGGTACCGGTTGCCTACAACCTTATCTCCAAACGAACAGGCTCACCCAATGACATTCTCAGGCAAATCCGGCAGGCAGAAGGAAAATAAAAATAGAATCAACATAAAAATTACCTTGCAAGACCGATACTAGTTATTAACTTAACAAAGATTTGCCTGAATGATTAACCGTGTTTTGAATGCACAGCGGTTAAGCGGCACGATTATAAAAAAGTATTGGATTCTCCGTTATGAAGCATTGGATCATTTTATTTGTTTTTTTGTTCGTCCTGACATCTTCCGTATCGGGACGCGAGCCCATGCCGGCGCAGGTAAAAGTGGCAACAGCCGAAGCCGGGATGGCGTCAAACACGTCAGATATGACCGGTACCCTTTATTTTGACCGGACCAGCCGGGTCTCCCCGGAAGTTGCCGCCCGCATCACAAGCGTGACCTTTCGGGAAGGGGACCGGATCCGGAAAGGGGATGTACTGGCCCGGCTGGACTCCCGGATCCTTGAAAAGGAGATTGCCCTTGAAAAAGCGCGCATGGCAGCCATTGAAGTCCGGATCGCCCACACCAAACTCAACCTGGAGCGGCTGACCCAACTGCGTAAAAACAACACGGTTACAGAAGCATCCTTTGACGAGGCGCGGTTTTCATATGATGAATTGACACAGGAGCGAATTGCCATAGCCCGCCAGGTGGATATCCTGGAGATCCGTAAAGCCAAGCATCTCATCACTGCCCCCTTTGACGGTATTATCCTTGAAAAACATGCGGAACGCGGCGAATGGGTGGTACCCGGTTCCCCCATCTGTCTGCTGGGTGACCTGGATGCCCTCTATGTCCAGGTGCCGATGGCCGAACGGTTGATCGGGTATTCAAAAGCCGGAGACCGGCTCCCGGTCTCCCTGAATGCCTTTGAAAAAGAGATCACGGGCATTGTAAAGGGCATCCGCCCCCAAGCCGATCCCCGGACCAAAAATGTCAGTTTAAAGATAAAGGTCGACTATACCGGACCGGTTGCTGAAAATATGTCTGCCAGGGTTCAGGTGCCGGTTTCGATCCAGCAGCCCATGGTGATGATGCCCAGGGATGCCCTGGTTCAGGTACGGGGGACGGACACGGTTTATACTATCAAAGAGGGCAAAGCCGTTGGCATACCGGTGAAAAAAATCTATTCCGGGGCCGACCGGATCGGTGTCCTGCCCAACGGGCTGTCCGGGGGCATGACAGTGGTTGTGGAAGGAAATGAACGCCTGGCACCGAATCAACCCGTTATGGTGCAGGGAGAGTAACCGGAAATGAACATCATTAAATATGCCATTGAAAAACCGATCACCGTTGCCGTGGCAGTTATTCTGGTTCTGCTGTTCGGCACCATCGGTCTGAACCGCCTGCCCCGGCAACTGACACCGGATGTCCAAACCCCCGAGATCACGGTCCGGACCGTCTGGCCCGGAGCCACGCCCACCGAGGTGGAACAGGAGATCATAGAAAAACAGGAAAAAGCACTTAAGGGTCTGGAACGTCTTGAATTCATGGAAAGTTCGGCATTTAACAACTTTGCCGAGGTCTCCCTGACCTTTCCGGTGGGCAGTGATCTGGATGCCTCCCTGCTCAGGGTCTCCAATAAAATGAACGAAGTGGGAGACTATCCGGAGAATGTGGAAAACCCGTCCATTGAAGCGGCCGGTGCCCAATCCAATCCCGTCATCTGGATCATGCTCAAAACCTTGCCGGAAAACCAACGGCATATTCACACCTACCGGACCCTGTTTGAAGATGAAGTGCGGCAGCTTCTGGAACGGGTGGAGGGGGTGGGCTCCCTCTTTGTGGGCGGTGGTACGGAAACGGAAATCCACGTTGAGATAGAACCGGAAAAACTGGCCCGTTTCAACCTGACCATGGGCCAGGTGATTGAGCGGATCCGGGGCGCCAACCGGAACACTTCGGCCGGTATCCTGGGAATTGGCAAAAAAGATTTCAGAATACGGACGATCAGCCAGTTTGAAAACCCGGAGGATATCCTTGAAACCGTAGTGATTGATGACGGAATCCAGCGGATTCGCCTGGGGGATATCGCCACGGCAGACTTTGGTTTTGAGCGGCTCACCGGTGCGGTACAGCAGAATGGAACCGATGTCATCGTCATCGGTGTCAGAAAAGAACAAGGGGCCAATGTTATTGCCATGGTGGACCGGCTCAAAAAAGAGGTGGATCGTGTCAATACGAACATACTCGCACCCCAGGGATTGGTTCTGGACTGGGTCTATGATCAGAGTCCTTATATCCGGAATGCCATCGATATTGTAAGAAAAAACGTGATGGTGGGAGGCGGCCTGGCCATCCTTGTTCTCGTTCTTTTCCTGCGAAGTGCCAGTGCCACGATTACAACGGCCGTTGCCATACCCATCTCCGTTGTCGGAGCCTTTATTTTTCTATGGGCCATGGGCCGGAACATCAACGTGGTCAGTCTTGCCGGTATCAGTTTTGCCGTGGGAATGCTGGTGGATAACGCCATTGTGGTGCTGGAAAACATTGACCGCCACTGGAACCGGGGGAAATCCGCTTTTCAGGCAGCCTATGACGGTGTCCATGAGGTCTGGGGAGCGGTATTCGCATCCACAGCCACCACCGTGGCTGTTTTTGTACCGATCATCTTTATCCAGGAAGAGGCGGGCCAGTTATTCAGGGATATCGCCATTGCCATCACCTTTTCAATTATCCTGAGTCTTTTTGTCTCCATTGCCGTAATCCCCACAATTCTCAACCGGCTCTACCGGTTTTCGAAAGAGAGCAACGGCAAACGGAGAAACAGCTTCATCGACCGGATCGGCGGACGTATTCACGGCGGATTGATGGCGGTCTCCAATTTTTTCTTAAAAACGACCCTGAACCGTGTCACATGCGTTCTGCTATTTACCTTTCTCTCCTTGGGAATTGTCTGGCAGCTCATGCCCAAAGCGGAATATCTGCCCCAGGGAAACCAGAATCTTTTGCTGGCGGTTCTGATTCCGACACCGGGCAATTCACCGCAAAAACGCCAGGAAATAGGTGAGTTCTTCATCCGGGAACTTAGACCGTATAAAGAACCGGGATGGAAAGACGGCATACCCGGTATTAAAGATATCTGGTTTGTGGCCGAAGACGGGTTCAACATCCTGGGTGGTGTCAGCTACCATGAAACCGAAGCCGGAAAGCTGATCCCGCTTTTCAACCGGTTGGCCAACAGCCTTCCGGATATGTTCGGCTTTGCATTTCAGGCCGGCATTTTTCAGCATGACATCAGCGGCAGCCGGACCATTGATGTGGATATCACCGGGGAAAAACTTGAAGAGATCATTGGTGCGGGCGGGCAGCTTTTCGGTGCCCTCATGGGTCAGATCCAGGGGGCGCAGGTCCGCCCGATTCCGTCTCTTGAGGTGACCTACCCGGAAGCCCGGCTGATACCGGACCGAAAAAAACTGGCGGCAAACGGCTTCACAGAATCAGAATTCGGTATCTATGTGGATGTACTGATGGAAGGCAGAAAGATCGATGAAGTCCGGCCGGAAGGCAAACGGCAGCTGGATCTGATACTCAAAGGTCCGGACCGGAATTCCCGTACACCGGAGGACCTGCTGAACACCACCCTTGTCAATCCGTTCGGTAACCTGATCCGGGTCGGAGATGTGGCCGACCTGATCTATACCCGGGGAATGACACAGATAAACCGTCTGGAGCGGAAACGCCATATCCGTCTTCAGGTAACGCCGCCGGACACCATGCCGCTCCAGCAGGCCATGGAAACCATTGCAGACGATGTGATCGCCCCCATGCAAGCGGCAGGCCGACTTCCCGGGGTGGAAATCTCCCTGGGCGGAAACGCGGACAAACTGACCCAGACCCGGGAGGCGATCCAGTGGAACTTCCTTTTGGCAGTGCTGATCACCTACTTGCTGATGGCTGCGCTTTTTGAAAACTTTTTCTATCCGTTCATCATATTGTTCACCGTTCCCCTGGCCGGAGCCGGGGGGTTTATCGGACTCAACCTGGTGAATGCCTATGTGGCGCCCCAGGGATTTGACGTGGTTACCATGCTCGGATTCATCATCCTGGTGGGAACGGTCGTCAACAACGCCATCCTCATTGTTCACCAGGCCCTGAACAATATACGGTATGGTGACTACGCCGGTATTGCGGCCATTACCGAATCGGTTCGCACCCGTATTCGACCGATTTTCATGAGCGCCTCCACCTCGGTCTTCGCCATGTTGCCCATGGTTTTATCCACGGGCGCCGGAAGTGAACTTTACCGCGGGTTAGGCAGTGTGCTTCTCGGCGGACTGGCCATGTCGACAATGTTCACCCTTTTTGTGGTACCGGCGTTACTGGCCTTTGTGATCCGGTTTGAGAAAAAACGGACCCGAGATGAAATCGATGTCCCGGGCAGTGCGACAGCCGGATAAAACAGATCCGTAACCGGATTCGATAGAATAAAACCGGGTCACCGGAAAAAGAGTGGATTCCGTTCTTTTTTTAAGGCGGATTCCATTTTCAAACATCAGGCCGCCCCTTGCAGTAACAATTTGTTACTGCAAAGGGGCGCCGAAAGAAACCATTGTCCATGAGAATTAAGTACAATGCCCCGGTCATACTGACACTTTCAATCCTTTCCATATGCGTGCTGGCATTTTTCAGCAAAGGTGTCATTGCCGGGTATTTTTCCTCCCCTGCCCGCCTCTCCTTTACAGACCCTTATTTTTATCTCAGGCTGATCTCATATATTGCCGGTCATGCCGGGTGGTCTCATCTTATCGGCAACCTCATGATCATCCTCCTGGTCGGCCCCCTATTGGAGGAAAAATACGGATCTGTCAAACTGGTGGAGATGATTGTTGTAACAGCCGCAGCAACGGCCGTATTGAATGCCTTTTTCTTTTCAACATCCCTTGTCGGGGGGAGCGGGATCGCATTCATGCTGATCCTTTTAAGCTCATTTTCAAACATCCGGTCCGGAGAGATTCCCCTGACTTTTATCATCATTGCCGTGCTTTTCACCGGCAGCGAAGTGATATCCATTTTAAAAATCGACAATGTTTCACAGTTTAGCCATCTGGCCGGCGGGTTTATCGGGGCGGGTTACGGATTTGTCAGGGGCGGCAGAAGATAGCCTGTTTCTCAATGGAAAAATCCGCAAAATCACCGCTATCTTCATATTGGGGCAGTACCGGGGGATTTTGTGAAATCAACGTATTATTCGCCTTCGACAAACCGGGTGGCATCGTCCACCAGGTCAGCCATCAGGTTATCGGGCACGTTGTCAGACTGGCCCAAACCGATGGCCCGCATAATGAGGCCGGCCTCATCGGCGGTTACGATGCCCTTGGGCACGGCATCACCGTAAATCCATACCCCGGCTTCAGAGGACGCCTTTGCCGTGTCAAGCCCGGCCAGGTCGCAGGCCTTTGCCATCAATGCGGAGACCAGGAGTTCAAGGGCCGGACCCTGCATGGCCTGGGCCGCCAAAACCTTTGCACCCTCAAGCTTTTCCACGGCCAGGGCCCAGAGCCGGGACACCCCGGTTTCCTGCTGTTTGTCATCCGGGCTGTAATAGGTGTGGGCGTCTGCCACGTGGGATGAGGCTCCCAAACGGGTCAGCCCTTGCAGGGCGAAATGGTCGATCAGGGCCACCGGCACCTTTACGGACAGGTTAACAGCCAGGCTTTCCGCTTCGCCGTCCACCCTGTCAAGCACACAGATGAGCCCGCCCTGGGAGCCCAGGATCCGTTCGATTCGCATCCCAAACGCCTTTTGCAGTTCTTCGATACAGAAGCGGATATCCTCCTCCACCCTGCCGTCTGCAACCAGGTTTGGGGCAAGGGTTTTGGACGGCGCTGCCGGTTCAGCGTCATCCGCTGCGTCCACCGGCTCCGGCGCCCCGGTATCCGATCGTTTTTCCGGTGTTCCGGCCAGATCTTCCACCAGGGTTTCCAGCAGTTTTTTGGAAACACCCACCACATCCTCGACAGCGTCCTCTTTGACCACGTTGTCAAACAGGTTCTGCTTGTTTCCCACCAGGGTGAGCACCTGCTCCTCATAGGAGTTTGCCGCCACCATGGTGATGATCTGCACCGTCCGGGTCTGGCCCAGCCGATGGATCCTGGCGTTGCGCTGCTCCAGGACCGCCGGGTTCCACGGGACATCAAGGTTGATCAATGCCGAGCCGCTCTGGAGGTTGAGCCCCACGCCGCCGGCATCGGTAGAGATAAAGACCTGGACGGCGTCATCATCCCGGAACCGGTCCATCAATTCCCCCCGCTTGGCGGTCGGGACCCCACCGTGCAGCCGGACAATCCCCAGCCCCATCTTTTTCAGCCGTTTCTCCACCATCCGGGTCATCAATTCCCACTGGGAGAAAACAACCGCCTTTCGCCCCTCCTGCAAACAGATCTCATCCAGCAAAATGGCCAGTTCATCTATTTTAGGACTCTCCTCGGTCTCCTTGTCCACAAGCCCGGCACTGTTGCAGGCCATCCTGGCCTGCTGCAGGGCGGCAATCAGGCGGTTCTGCTCACTGGGGGTCAGGGGACGCCTTTTGGCGATGGTGGCCAGCTGGCCGGCCTTTGACATGGCGTCTCCGTGTATCTCCACCTGTTTGCCGGTCATCTCCACATCCAGACGCTGGGTGATCCGTTCCGGCAGTTGGTCACGGACCAGGCGGCGGTCCCGGCGCAGCATAACCGGTTTCAGCCGCTGCCTGAGAACGGACAGGTTCCGGTAACCCAGCACCTTGTTCCGGTCATCGGTGACGTGGAAATCCACCATGTAGCGCCACAGGGGCCCCAAAACCTTTGGGTCCACCACCTGCATCAGACTGTACAGGTCCTCCAGCCTGTTTTCCAGGGAGGTGCCGGTAAGGACAAAGGCGAACCGGCTGGGGATGAGTTTGACGGCAGTGGCGATTTTAGTTCGCCAGTTCTTGATACGCTGGGCCTCATCCATGATGATCAGATCGGGCCGCAGGGTCTCGTTGATAACGGACAGATCCCGCAGGATCAACTCATAGTTGAGGATGAAAAAAGTCACCTGGCGCCGGTACTGGCCGGCCCGTTTGGGAGGCGGCCCGCCGATCACCTGGGTTTGGTGGTCTGTGAACTTGGCCACTTCCCGGGCCCACTGCTGCTTGAGCGAAGCCGGGCAGACAATGAGCACCTTTTCCACACCTTCGTTGTTGTTGAGCCAGACAGCGGCCGAGATGGCCTGAAGGGTTTTACCGAGCCCCATATCATCGGCAAGGAGGGCGCGGCCGGTGCCGGCCAGGAAGGCGGTGCCCGTCACCTGGTAGGGATAGAGTTTGGCCTTGATGCCCGGCAGCCTGCCCCGGCTGTCTTCGATGCGCGCCCTGATTTTCTCCGCCCGCACACCCTGGCTTGCGGCCCGGGCCAGGTGGTTGGCCCAGTCCACGGCATCTGCGCCGATATGGATATCACCCCGCAGCTCTGCCATATCCATGAAACGGAAAAAATCATCCGGCATCCGTGCTTTGAATTTTCCGTCCGCAGCAAAAAAGCCGGAGAGAAGTTCTTCCAGATCTTTGTTTATTTCCGTTGCCCGGTTCACGCAGACCAGAGGGGCTTCATCGTGGTCCCATGCCAGGTAAACGTAAGGGAAAGGCGCCGGATGCACCTTAAAGCGATCATATTCATCATCTTTTTGAATTTTATGCAGGACCGCCTCAATATGCTTACAGGTCCCGAGCTGGTTGCCGGCAAAGTCAGGACAGGAACAATAATTCCTCGGTTTGCTCAAGGAGCGGATGGTGACCCGGTACTCCCGGGCAAAGGCCGAATTGATGGAAGAGGCCCGCCAGGTGCCGAACCAGGGATCACCGCCTTCCGTCTCCACCCGCACTTCTGATTTGGCCCGTTTGATACGCAGTTTGATGGCCTCATCCACGGCCGACATCAGCCCCTCATTCTCCTGACAAAGATCCGCATAGGCAAACAGGGCCGCCACCTCATGCCGGCATATACCGCCTTCGCTCTCTTCGCATTCACAAGAAAACAGCAGCCGCTCACCATCACCCGCCTCCACCCGGACATCCAGGGGAAAACTTTGGATGTTATCGTCCTCTACCTGGGCCCACAACCGGTCGCCATCCCGGTCCAGTTCCAGGACACGGTTCTCATTGAAACAGGCCAGGCCGCGGCTGACGATATTTTCCGGTGCGATTTTCTGTAATTCTTCCCGGTCAAACAGAAAGATATTCTCACAATCAGGGCGGTGGACTGTATACGGCATTTTTATTAAAACCTCTAAATTTATATTAATGATGTATCGCCAAAAAACAGTTTTCCAAATATCAAATCGATCAGGTTTTATCAACTTCTAAACCGGACTTCATACCGGCCCGGACGGCGTCATCGAGGTTTGTGTCCGATAATGGCGCCCTGGTGCAATTTCCGGAGGAATTGCATCACCGGTATGATCTGGATTCCTTCAATCAAGAGCTCTTCACTGCCCAAATAGACAAGGTAAGAAGCCTCTATGGCCATACTTTCCGCAAGGGTTTTCAGGCCTTTCAGATGTTGCTTGCGAATGGTTGTGCTGCTTTTGACTTCGATTCCGACAGCTGTTTCACCATACCACCAAATAAAATCGACCTCTGTTCCGGAAGGCGTTCGCCAGAACCCCAGAGAACCTTTCACGGCGTTGTAGTCAAGATAAGCTTTAAGCTCATGGTGAATCCAATGTTCCAACAATACACCTTGCCAGTCCCTTGGCATGGGTTGGTCAAAAGCGCCTGCCGCTGCATTGAGCACCCCCGGATCAAACCAGTAGAATTTGGGTTTGGTGACTTCCTTGACTTTGGCCCTCGGCTTATAGGCTTTAAGGTAGCTGCCAAGCAGGGTATCCTCGAAAATGCTGTAATATCCCTGGACGGTATCACGGCCAATGCCTGCATCCCGGGCCAACCCGGATATATTGATCTGGGTGCCGGCCGTAAGAGAGGCGATGTCGAGAAACCGGGAAAAATGCCCGATATTTCTTACAAACCCTTCGGCTTTGACCTCTTCGGAAATATAGGTCACAAGATAGCTTTTCAAAAAGGCCGCTTTGAGTCCCTGCTCCCCATGATTCACACTGAGGGGCAGCAGGCCGTATTCAAGGACTTTTTGCGGGTCCAGATTAAAATCAAGTTCCTTGGATGTAAATGGATACATGGCCTTGGTTATGGCCCTTCCCGCCAGCATGTTGGCTGCACCCCGCTTCAATTTCCTGGCCGAGGACCCTGAAAGAACAAATCGTTGATACCCCTCATTTTCCATCAAATGGTGAACTTCATCCAGCAAAGCCGGTGCTTTCTGAATTTCATCAATCACGATCCATCGGTCTTTTGGCTCGGTTGTCACTGCGGCACTCAACAGACTTGGATTCTTGGCGAATTTTAAAAATTCTCCAGCCGGGAGCAGGTCAAAAATTCTTGCATCCTGAAAAGTCTGCTTAATCCACGTGCTTTTCCCCACGCCCCGGGGACCGAAGAGAAAAAAAGAGCAACCTGGCACATTTAAAGATCTTGTATACATAACCCTAATTTTTACGGTAAAAATTAGGGTTGTCAATACAAAATCATTTTAATGGCTTAATATAGACGGCGTAATAAGTTACCGGAACCACTAGGAGGGTAAAAAACGTGGAGGCGAGCAGACCAAAGATCAATGACCAGGCAAGTCCTGAAAAAACCGGATCAAATAGAATGGGAAACGCTCCGAATGCCGTGGTCAGCGCGGTCAATAGAATCGGGCGCATCCTGACAATCCCGGAATGTAGGACAGCCTGTTTAAGCGGTTCTCCTTTTTTAAGCGCATCCTGAATAAATTCGATCAGTACCATTGAATTTCGAATCACGATACCACCCAGTGCAATCATACCAATCATACCCGTGGCTGTGAAGAAAACCGGATCACTGAATCCGCCCACATCCCGGGTAAAGAGGTTTAAAATAAAAAATCCAGGCATGATACCGATGACGGTCAGTGGAATGGCCGTCATGATCAATACCGGTAACAGGTAAGATCCGGTATTCACCACCAGGATAAAATAGATACCGATAAGTGCGGCGGCAAAAGCAAGGCCCATATCCCTGAAGACCCGCAGGGTGATTTTCCATTCCCCTTCCCCTGCCCATTGTACTCGCAGACCTTTGGGGACCGGATCGGCCCTTAAGGCTTTCATCATGTCCAGAACAGCCTCTCCCGGTGCCCTTCCCGCCATTTCAGCCGTCACATAGACAACAGACTCCAGGTTTTTGTGATAAATAGGGGTATCGTTATGCGTTTCAACCAGGCGTACCAGCTCCGCCAGGGGGATGAGGGTTCCGGCAGACGAACGGACCGGTATCTGGGAGACGGAAATGATATCGGACCGTTTGTCCCTGGGTAGAATTATTTTGATCCACAACGGGTTCCGCTCATGATCCAGGTGAAGGGTGGCCGGTGTGATGCCGTTGACCGAGCTTTTCAATGCATCCACAATTGTTTTTGTATCAATACCGTGAAGCGCCGCCTTTTCCCTGTCAACAACAATATCGAACCGGTTGCTTTTCATTTCGGTCATAATCCGGATATCCCTGACAAAGGGTTCTTTTTCCATGATGGCCTTAACATGTTCTGCGCCTTGGAGCAACTGCGGATAAACAATATCGTAATCTCCGTAAATTTCAGCCACTATCGTAGACAGGACCGGTGGGCCCGGCGGGACTTCCACCAACTGAATCCGGGCATTATTTTTCCGGGCGATCTCTTCCAGATCGGTCCGGAGCCTCAACAGGATGGTATGGCTTTGATGTGTTCGCCGGGACTTATGGGCCAGGTTGATCCGGATATCTGCCAGATGACTGTCCTTCCGGATAAAATAATGCCGTACCATGCCGTTGAAATCCATGGGAGAGGCCATCCCGGTGTAAGAGACGGTGTGTGTGACTTCATTGACACGGGCCAGATACGCTTCAAATTCCCGGACCACCCGATCCGTATATTCCAGTCCGGTGCCTTCAGGCATATCAATGACGATTTGAAACTCGTTTTTATTGTCAAAGGGAAGCAGTTTGAGCGGAACCAACCGGAATATCACCAGGGCGCAGGAAACGGCCAGAAGGGCAACGATAACAACAAAAAGGGATATCCTGAGGTGTCCGTGATCTAAAAACAGTGTTAAAAATTTTTTATACCCCCTGGAAAAAAAGCCGTTACCGGAAAGGGTATTGCCCTGATCTTTCTTTGTTTTTCTTAACAGCCGGTAGGATATCCAGGGCACAACGGTCAGGGCGCAAAGGGTTGAAAAGATAACGGTTAAGGGAACATTAACGGCCATTGGAGCCATATAAGGCCCCATCATGCCGGTGATGAAAAACAGAGGCAGAAAACAGGCGATGATGGCTATGGTGGACATGATCACCGGCGGCAGAACTTCTCCCACCGCATGAAGGGTGGCTTCAAACGGATCCAGGATGTTATTTTTAATATGTCTTTGAATGTTATCCACATTGGTGATGGGATCATCCACCACCAGGCCCAGAGACAGAATCAGGGCAAAAAGGGTGACCCGGTTGATGGTATATCCGAACAGATAGTTCACGAACAGGGCCAGGGAAAAGGAGACAGGCACGGCAAGGGCCACGACACAGGCTTCACGCCATCCCATGGAGAGAGCGATTAAAAGGACGACACAGGAAACGGCAAACCCGAGAGAGCCGAGCAGTTCATTGACCTTTTCCCGGGCTGTTTTTCCGTAATTCCGGGTTTCAATAATCTGTATTCCGTCCGGTATCACCGTTTGTTCAAGTTTTTTAACTTCATTTAAGATATCTTTGGCCACTGTAACGGCATTGGTTCCCTTTTTTTTGGAGAATGCCAGGGTAACGCAGGGAAAAGCGGTCTGTTCCCAAGCCGACGGATGATCCTTGATATATTGGTTTGAAAAATTGATCCGGGTGTAGGTGTCAGCCTCTGCCGGTCCGTCAATCACCGATGCCACATCCTCCAGATAGACCGGTTTGGCCTGACGACCTGAGATGACAAGGCCTTTCACCTGATCAACTGTTTTTAAAAAGGAAGAACTGGTAATGGTAATCCGGGTATTTTTTTTATGGATCGATCCGATCCGTGCGGAGACATCTGCATTTTCCAAAGCCGTCTGAATATCCTGGATGGATACTTTGAACCCTTTCATACGCGACGGATCAAGTTCCACCCGAATCTCACGCTTCCGGCCGCCGTAAATTTCTGATCTTGAAATATTTTCAAGCCCTGACAGACGGGCCACCATCTCCTCACCCACCCGGCTCAATTCATGGTCGCTGTACCGGTCCGAATAAAGGGCAAGGGTAAGGATGGGAACATCGTCGATTTCAACCGGCTTAATCAGCCAGTCGGTGACAATACGCGGTACCCGGTCCAGGTTCATCTGCAACTTATTGTGCAGCTTGATCAATGAGTTTTCTCGTTCTTCACCCACATGAAACCGGACGGTTACAATGGCTCTTTCCATATACGAGACAGAGTAGACATATTCCACACCGTCGATTTCCCACAACAGCCTTTCAAGAGGAGTTGCCACCAGGGCTTCGACCTCCCCGGAACTGGCTCCGGGGGCCTGAACATGGATATCTGCCATGGGAACCACAATTTGCGGTTCCTCCTCTTTCGGGGTCATGTAGATACTGAAAAGCCCCAGGCAGAATGCGGCTAGAATCATGATGACCGACAGCCGTGAACTCAGGAAGGGTTTTACGATGCGGCCAACCAAAGATGTCTGGGATCCGGTCATGACCGATCAATATCCTATGGTATCGTTTCCGGATAGACCGGACAAGACTTCGATCTTCTCATCAAAGATCTTCCCGGTTTTTATATAAACGAAACGCCATTGATCTCCGTCTTTAACGTTTACCATCTCAAGCTGTCCCACCCGGGTAATTGCCTGTTTGGGGATTAAAAGCGTCTGTTCGGGTTGAACCGGTATAATCAGTCGGCCGAACATTCCCGGGTAGATGCCCGCTGTAACCGGCAGTGATGCTTTTACCAGGAATGTCCGGGTGTCCGGGTCGGCATAGGGGAGGATCTCCTCTATGACAGAGGGAAAGGTTTTATTCAGGGTTTCTATTTTGACCTGGTACGCTTCTCCTTTGGAGATCCGGTGAATCAGCCCTTCCCTCACATTGGCCTCAAGCCTTAACGCACCGCTGGTCTGTATAATTAAAAGCGGTTTTCCCGGAACCGCCAGGTCTCCCGGGTCAATCATTCTCCGGGCCACCACGCCGTCGGCCGGGGAGGTGATATCTGCAAAACCCAATGAGATACGCGCCTCTTTGACCACCTCTTCAGCACGGCGGACAGCGGCCATGGCAGCCTGTTTTGCCTGACCGGATTTCTCAAGCCTGGCCCTGGACTGGCGATATGCGGATTGATCCCGTTCCAGCTGCTGGGAGGAGACGATACCGGAATCAAACAATTGTTTTGTCCGGTTAAAATCGGATTGCGCCTGATCCAGGCCGGCCTTTGATTCATCCACGGATTTTTCAGACTGGGTCAATTGTTTTCTGGCAATGCTCAACCCTTCCTCCGCCTGCTTGAGCCGGGTTTTAAGCCGCCGGTCATCCAGCTTGACAAGGATCTCTCCCTTTTTTACGGCCGCCCCGGGCACGCAGAGAACCTGGCGCACTGTCGCACTGGTCTGGGATTCGATAACCGATTCGGTCAACGGCCGGATCGTACCCACGGCCTCATGGGTGAGCAAAATGGTCCGGGTTTCCACAGGAGCTGTCCGTTCCGGTTTATCTTCCCTGACCGATTCAACAGCCCGTTTTGAGAATCCCGGTTCCACCCGGTTGGAATCACAGCTGAAAAAAATGAAAAAAAAGACGGATAATAGTAGAAATTTTTTCATGGAACGGCTCATTTTTATATAAATGATTGCATCCAGATTAAAGATACAGTGTATCGCAAACAGGCGGCGCGTCAACCCACTCTGTGGTATCACCCGGTATTTATCTCATCCATCAGATGAATAAAACCCATCGCAAAAAACGTGGATGTTTCAACTTCAAGGTGCCAAAGCTGCGGCTGCAGCCGTTTGCTGAAAAGCCTTGGGAACCAAGAAAATGGAACCGTCACGCCGTTCCCGAAGGGCACAAAAACAGAGGGAAAAAGGTGAATTCTTAAAAATCCGTTTGGATCTATTCTGTTTTCCGTATCTGAATTTTTAGTTTGCCATCGGCATCGTCTTTTTCAATCATGGGGTCTTCTACAGTGGGTTTCAAATCGACGGCAAGGCTCTGTTCCATCAGCCATTCTTTATGAACGGACAGGCCCTGTCCATAACGACCGTCCGCTTCAATGGACAGATGGATGGTATCATCATACGACAATTTCAGCTCTTTTCTTAAATCCTGGATATACCGGTTCAGGTTTCTTGCAATGCCTTCGATTTTCAATTCATCCGAAATACTCAGACAAAGAGAGACAACCAGTTGCTTATCATACCAGAGATTCTCATCGTCACGGATGGACTTAAAACCGATGGTATAATCGGATGCGGAAATTACATAGGGGTCAACGACAATCTGACCGTCTTCACCAAATTCGACCTCTTCTTTTTGTATCAGATCCAGCACTTTTTTCAGATCTTTTCTCAACACCGGCCCGAGCTTTTTTGCATCGGGTTGGATCTGTTTTTTAGAAAATGTCTCGGGAGTATCTTCGTACCGCACCTGCTTCACATTTAACTGGCTTTTCAACAGGTCTGTAAATTGTTCCAATGTCTGTTGCGCCACACCGGACACACGGATATAGGCCAACGGCTGTCTCAGGTTCACCCGGTTCTTCTCTCTTATTTTCCGGCCCCCTTCGATCACCGATCTTATCTTCAGCACATCTTCATTCAGGCCAGGATCGATCCTGTCCTGCACCTCATCAGGCCAGTCCGCCAGATGGACCGAACTGCCGGTCAGATGTCTGTATATATATTCCATTGTAAACGGAATAAAAGGGGCACAGATGAGACTCAGCTCAACCAGCACCGTATGGAGTGTATTGAAGGCAGATGCCGCATCCGGGTTGATTTCCTGCACCCAGAACCGCTCCCGGTTATTTCGGATATACCACCCTGAAAGCGTTTCAATAAAATACAGGATGGACGAATAACACTTTGGCAGATCATAGTTTTCAACGGCCCGGCTAACGGTTACCTTCAGATTTTCAAGTTCACTTAAGATATGGCGGTCTTCCGTATTCGTTCCAAACAGAATTGTTTCAGGCGAATATCCGTTAACCAGGCCGGCATAAGACGAAAAAAAATGAAATGAATTCCACAGCGGGATCAGATACCGCCGCACCGCTTCCCGAACCCCTGTTTCCGAAAACCGGATATCCATTCCCTTTACCACAGCCGACGAAAGCAGGTAAATCCTGAGTGCATCGCTGCCGTGTGTATCGATCACCTTCATGGGATCTGGAAAGTTCTTCAGGCTTTTCGACATCTTTCTGCCGTCATCCGCCAGAATGACGCCGTGACAGATGGCGTTTTCAAACGGATGCTTGCCCATGATCGCCGCAGACTCAACCATTAGGGTGTAAAACCACCCCCTTGTCTGGGCGACATACTCCACAATAAATGAGGCCGGGAATGTGCTCTCAAACATCTTCTTGTTTTCAAATGGAAAATGGACCTGGGCATAGGGCATGGCCCCGGATTCAAACCAGCAGTCAAGCACTTCGGGTACACGGGCGAACTGCCCGGTACATCCCTTTTGAGTGCAGGGGAAAAAGATGGTGTCACATTCCGGCCGGTGAAGGTTGGTAACGGACCGGCCGGACCGGTTTTCCAGATCCTTGATCGACTCCGGCACATATTGGGCGTTGCATTGATCACATTTCCATACGGGAATCGGGCTTCCCCAAAACCGGTTCCGGCTGATGGCCCAGTCCCTGGCCCCCTCCAGCCACTGACCGAACCGCCCCGCCTTAATATGGCCGGGAATCCAGTTGATCCGCTGGTTGGCCTTTACCATCTTTTCTTTAAAATCAGTTACCTTGACATACCAGCTGCTGATGGTCCGGTAGATAAGCGGGCTGTCACACCGCCAGCAATGGGGGTAGTTGTGCCGGTAATTTTCCCTTAAAAATAATTTTCCCCTTTTTTTAAGGTCGGCAATGATGGCTTTGTTTGACTCAAACACATCCATTCCATTTAGAAAACCGGCGGATTCGTTAAACCGGCCATCCAGATCCACCGGATTAAAACTCTGGATGTTGCTTTTTTTGCAGATATTAAAATCATCCTCTCCAAACGCCGGAGCAATATGTACAATGCCGGTACCGGTCTTGGTATCGATAAAATCACCCTCAAGAATTTTGTACGCATTCGGATGGTGGGCAAAATCGAATAACGGGGTGTACTCCTTTCCGATCAGACGGTTTCCTTTAAATTGCTCTAAAACGGTATGATCTGAAAACTGCCGGGCATAGGCATCCAGCCGGTCTTTTGCCAGGATGACCTTGCCCTGTTTTTTTAATTCAACCAGGCAATACTCAATCTCCGGATGAACGGCCAGCGCCAGATTTGACGGCAGGGTCCATGGTGTGGTTGTCCATGCCAGATAAGAGATATCCCCATCTGCTTTATCCGAAAAGGCCACGGTGACCGAAGGGTCATCCTTGATCCGGTAGGAATCGTCAAGCCCGGTTTCAAAATTGGACAGGGGGGTCTGGCACCGGTTACAATAGGCAACGACTTTTAAGCTTTCATAGATCAGGCCTTTTTGATGCAGTTGCTTGAACACCCACAACACACTTTCCATATAGTCAAGGTCCATGGTCTGGTATTTACGGTCAAAATCCACCCACCGCCCGATTCGGTCAATAACGGCACACCAGTCGTCTGCATATTTTAAAACAATATCACTGCATTCTCTGTTAAACCTGTCAATGCCGAAGGCTTCAATGGCCGCCTTGCCGCTGATGTTCAGTTTTTTTTCAATTTCATACTCAATGGGCAGGCCATGGCAGTCCCACCCCCACCGCCGGTCCACAAACCGGCCTTTCATTGTAAAATACCGGGGAATGGTATCTTTGATATAAGAGGTGAGGATATGCCCGTAATGCGGCATGCCGGTTGCAAACGGCGGGCCGTCATAAAAGATATAGGGGTCTTTACTCCGGTTTTTATCAAGGGATTTTTGAAAAGTATCCCCGCGTTTCCAATACGCCAGGATCTCGTTTTCCACCTCGGGAAAATTTACGGATGATGGGACTGGTTTCATGGTTTCTGCTCCTTTTTATCTGTGTGAATAAAGGGCAGAAAAAAACCTTTGGCTCTCCGCCCTGTTTTCATAGACATAAGGACGAAAAACAAAAGGTTCTCCGCGGTACCACCTTATTTCAGCAAGAGATCATGCTGCACTCGTTACCGTTAACGCCGGTAATCCGGCCGGACTTATTTGCCGGGAATGAATCCCGGTGTTCAACCCGGCAGCTCGGGAGTGATTTTCAAACAGACTTGTGCCAGCCGCCTTTCAGCCGATGAACGGCATTCTCTTATCGCACAGTCCCTGTTTTACTCTTCTCCGTCATCGCCTTTAGCGGGAATGATGTAGAATACGGGGGGAAAAGTCAATGTTTTTTTCATTATCGCGCTCAACGGACATGCAAACGCATTTGAGTCTTTCTCGAATTGGAAGAAATCCGTTGTTTGTGATCAGCCCCTGAATCTAAAGGGGCTGATCAATGTTGGATATTGGATCGGTATATCCGGATTTGTCAGAAGGCACCTACCTTCATCCCAATCGAACAGGCTCGATCCGTATACTTATCGGTTCATCTCTTCATTTTCTGCGGTTGCATCTTCAACAATACGCCGCATGGCGGATTTTGTCTCCTCCGGCAAGGGCATGGGTTGATGATTGGCCAGAATATCAGCCGCTTTTTCCGCGGCCCGTTCCGCCATATCTTTGCCCCCCTTCCCCATCCACCGGTCGTAATTCGCCCGTTCGATGATATGGGGTGCCGAAGGCAGGGTGCGCATGTATTTCATGGTGTGAGCCTGCATCAGATGATCGCCACCGGGTCCTACCGATTTGATCGTCTCCAATGCCAAGGTCTCGTCATCCACGTGGATACCCTGCATCACCTTTCGAACCATCTTAAAGATGTCGTTGTCTATCACCAACTGGGTGTAACTGAAAATCAGTCCCGAATCCAACATTCCGGCACCGTAAATCAGGTTCGTCCCCGCATTGGCGGCGCACATGGCGGTCAGTGTCTTTTCATGACCGGCCTGTGCGTCTGGTAATTTTGCATCAGCCTAGCCACCGGCGGAAAAACTCGGCAGCATATATTTCTGGGCCAGAACCGGAGCGGCAGCATTGAGCAGCCCGCATTCGGGCGATCCCACAGGTGTGGTGGTCAGCTTGAGATCAAACCCCAGTGAGGAACAGCCGTAAATAACGGGCGCCCCCTTGCAGGTCAGCTGATGAAGGACAATAGCCCCCAGGATCTCACAGTTGTGGGTGACAAGAGAGCCGGCCAGGGTAATGGGACCGGATGCCCCTGCCATGACCATGGAGATCAGGTTGCAGGGAACGCCTGCCCGGGCACAGGTCATTACACCGGTGCAGCAGTTGACGTCAAGGGTCAACGGGCTTGTCGGCGAGCAGTTGATGGTCAGTATCGGCCGTTCTCTTAAGGCTGCTTCACCGCCCGCAATGGCCTGGGCCATCTTAATGATCTTATCGGCCCTCCACCCGTTTCCAGGACCGTAAACCGTATGTTTGGCCGTATTGGCAAATACGGTTTCCGCCTCCCAGATGGGCGCCACGTTATCCGGGGCATCCCCGGCGGTTAATGAGCGTTCGCAGACATCCACTTCCTCCATGGCGTCGGTGAGAAGAGCGGCTTTGCCCACATCTTCGCAAACAGACGGTTTTACCGTACCGTCTGTATCCATTATGTTGACACCCTGGCCAAAGGTGCAAAAGTGAACCCGCTTCCCCCCCAGGTAGACATCGTGTTTGGGATCGCGTCCGTATTGAACAATATTCGGCGGTGCCGAACGGATGCAGTCCTCCACAAGATAGGAAGGAAATTTTACAATTCTTGTTTTTCGGTCAACGGTTGCTCCGCCCCCCTCTAGTATATCCATCGCTTCATCATCACCGACATAGAGTCCGGTGGTCCAAAGGATCTCAAGGGTGGCCAGATGAATCCTTTCAAACTCATCATCTCCGAACACAGAGAAACCAAACCCGCCGGTCGCCACCGTGTCTGAGAAAATTGTTCTTGATTCCATAGTTTTCACCTTAAATTAATTTTATCATTCATATTTACCTTTTTTTGCAGAAAGAATCTGCCGAATGCCGTCTTAGCGTTAGCCTCCCCCCTTTCTATTGTTCTCTAAATATTGTCATTTTTCATTAACCCATATCAGGTTTTAAACGGTTTGATTTTAAACGGTTTGAATTTTGGAAACCCGGCCGGTTTAAAGGCTTTGAATATAGGCATTCAATTCATTATCCAAACCCGGCTCCAGCAGAGGGGTTTTCAGCGATTCAATCCGTTCATTAAATATATCCCTGGCCCTTTGCAGAAGGGTTTCCCTCTTTTTCGCCCACATATCATAGGGCTGCCAAAAGGAGACATTCGGCCGCCACACCGTGTGGCAATTCTCAAATACGGCCCTCTCCATCAGATAGGTTCCCATGTGGTCTACGTTTTGGATCATATTAAAAACGGACTGCCGGTCAAAACGGCCCATTCCCCTGTTCAGAAGTTCAACCCGGTTGATCAACTCTTCATCCAGAATCCACTTTTCAAACGAGGTGCTCATGATGGAATCCAGTACGCCCAGGCACTCATTCACAACCCCCACCCCTGCCATTACATGGGACAGGTAATTCTGCATGGTTTCCATGCCGGCCTGAAAATCAGCTTGCTTGGCCTCACTGAGACCGGCCATGGCCCGGGACGGCAGGTTGTAATACCGGGCCATCTGCATGCAGGCCATCCCGACCAGCGTTCCCTGCGGTGCTGCCGTAATGGTGTTGGCCCACCGCATATCAGCGGTCATGGCACCGCTGGAATAGACCACGGGTGTGCCCGGGGAAACGGCCTGTGTCAGACAGATACCGGCCAGGTTTTCCGCATTAATGACGGCCAGCATGCCGTACATGTCCAGGGGGGCGGTCAGGCCTGCCATGGGACCGGGCAGGATGAAGAGCACCTGGCGGTGCCCGGCATAGGCCATAAGGGTTTGGCAGGCCAGAGGGTCAAATCCTAAAGGGCTGGTGGGGTTGACACTATAGGCAATGACGTGGTTTTCCTTTAAAAAACCGTTCCCGTACACCATTTCAAGCAGGGTAAAACTCTGCCGGGTCTCCTCAGGATCGGTGGCAACACCGATCAGGGGTTTATGGCTGTACCGCATCAGGTGCCGCAGGAGATGAAGATGCTTTGATTTATCAGGCATGCCGGACGGTTCAATGGGAACGGCCCCTACCATATCCACCAGGTGGCTGGTCTGGCAGAGCCGGGTGATATTGTCAAAGTCTTCAATCGTACCGGGTCGTTTCCGGCCGTCCGGTTCAATCACGGACAGGGTCCCGTTGCCCGGACAGACCACCGGCCGGGTCTGGCCTTTTCCGAAAACGAGTGGCGGCAGGCTGCTGTCCCGACCCTTCATCTCAAAACTTTCCGGTGCGGTCTTCATCAATCGGGTAACAAGGGGCTCATCCAGGAAGACCACCTCACCATCCAGCCTTGCGCCTTGTTTAGAAAGTAAATTCCGGGCTTCAGGCAGGCAGATCCGGAGTCCTTTTTTTGACAAAATATCCAATGTCAGCTGATGAATGGCTTCGACATCAGATATTGACATCACATCTATCGGAAAATTGAAAAACAATCCCTTATCCTTTAAATCTTCCATATTGATCTGATTATCTCCCTTCCGTGTTCGAGATCTTTGCATCTGTATAACGATCGTCCTATATGTTCCCGTGCTTTTTTTCTTTCCAAATCTTTAAAATCGAAACCACCGGCGAAGTTTGATTGTGCATTTTATATGCCATCGGAGATAAGAGAGCCTGCCTATCGGTTAAAAGCGCTAAGGCTGTTAAGATTTTTTTCTTCGGTTTAAAAAAAACCGCTTTCATTGTCGGTTATTGAGCCGCTTAAAAAGGGATCAGACGATAAGATTTTTTTAACTTTTTAATAAATTTCTCAGATTTCAACCCGGATAACCGAGTTCAAAATTTAGCCGCCCTGTTCGGAAGGCGGGTTTAAAAAAACCGCTCCGATTCTCTAATACAAAGGCCTGCCAACTTATTTAGATTGGCTCCGGGCGCTTACTCCTGAACAGATGCGGGCCTATGGCACATAAGATGCAAATTACCGAAAGAAAGCAGGTCCTGTTCTGATTCCGGAAATTAGGAATAAAAAACGGCACAGGACGCATGGATTTTAGGATTCATTGGTTTCACCCCTAACACTTATAGAAAGGACATGAGTTATGCAAAATGGTAAGAATGGATTAACCAGAAGAGAATTTATGGCAGGTGCCGTGGCTGCAGGCGTGGCTGTTTCTATTCCCGGACAGGGTCTTTTTAATACCGCCTGGGCAGCCGGACCTAAAAAGGGGGGTGCCATGAAACTGGGTCTTGCCGGCGGTTCCACCACGGACAGTCTTGATCCGGCCACATTCTCCGGTGTTTTTGACCAGATGAGCAGCATGGGCCTTTACCGGAATCCATTCCTGGAATTAGATAGAAACGGAGAACTGCATCCTGAGCTGGTGGCTGAATGGCAGGCAGAGCCCGGTGCCAAGGTATGGAAATTCAAACTTCGGCAAGACGTGGAATTTCACAACGGCAAAACCATGGATGCCGATGATGCCGTTTTCAGCATCAATCACCACCGGGGAGAGGGAAATAAATCCCAGATCGCCTCGGTAGTAAAACCGATAAAGGAAGTTAAAAAAACCGGGAAATACGAATTTAACGTTATCCTTGATTCTCCGAATGCGGATTTTCCATATATTTTAAGTTCAACCCGCATGCCCTGTGTTCCTGCCGATACAACGGATTTCCAGGACGGCATGGGAACCGGCGGCTATGTTCTCAAAGAATGGGAACCCGGTGTCCGCGCCTATGGTGAAAGAAATCCCAACTATTTTAAAGAGGACCGTGCCTGGTTTGATTCCGTGGAAATTATCACCATGACGGATGACACGGCCCGGACCACGGCGCTGAAAACAGGCCAGGTGGATATGATCAACCGCCCGGACCGGAAGACGGCCAGGCTGCTGGGAAGAATGAAAGGCATCCAGGTCATCAACACCCCCGGCGGCCTGAAATATACCTTTCCCATGCGAAAAGATATGAAGCCCTATGACAACCCGGATTTCAGAAAAGCGGTCAAATATTCCGTAGACCGGGAAGCCCTGATCAAGACCATTCTCCAGGGGTATGGGGTGATGGGCAATGATATTCCGGTCCCGTCCTTTGTTAAGTTTGCCGCCACCAGTATCCCCCAGCGCCAATACGATCCTGAAAAAGTTAAATTCCACCTTAAGAAATCCGGATACCAGGATGAGGTGGTCCGTCTTCATGTGGCAGACATGGTTTACAACGGCTGCGTGGATACGGCCCAGCTCTGGAAGGAACATGCCACCAAGGCCGGACTTAAAATGGAAGTTGTCAAGGAAGCCAATGACGGCTACTGGTCGAAAGTATGGCGGGTCAAACCGTTTTGTGCCTCTTTCTGGTACGCCCGGCCCACCATTGACTGGATCCTGTCCATGACCTACGTATCAGATGCCTCTGCCAATGAATCTTTCTGGAAAGTGCCCTCCTTTGATAAGCTGGTGAAAGCGGCACGGGCGGAACTCAATGAAGACAAGCGCCGCGATATGTATTTTGAACTTCAGAAAATCCTCCATGAAGACGGTTCGGTAGTGATTCCCATGATTGCCAATATCGTGGATGCCGCCAGTGACAAAATCGGTTTCAACCCGGTTGCCGGCAATGTTGAACTCGACGGCCTACGCGCCTGCGAGCGGTGGTGGTTTAAATCATAACCCCTCAACCCTCCCGGCAGGATTTTTCCGGAATCTTTCTCATGTGAGATCCTGCCGGGGTAAAAGAGAGAACCATGAAATTCATACGATCAAATTTCATATTATCCATGGTATTGAAAAGAACGGGGTTTTCACTGCTCACCCTGTTCACGATCTCCATACTGATTTTTGTGGGGGTGGAGGCCCTTCCCGGTGATACGGCCGAAGCCATCCTGGGTCAGGGTGCCACCCCGGAAAATGTGGCGGCGCTCCGCCATGAACTGAAACTGGATATGCCCCTTCATACCCGGTATATCTCCTGGCTGGGAGATCTGGCCCAGGGAGATCTGGGCAACTCTCTCTCCAATGGCAGGCCGGTTTCCGAGGTGATCGGCTGGCGGTTTGAAAACACCCTTATCCTGGCGTTTTCAGCAGCAATCGTGTCCATTCCGCTGGCCATAGTCCTGGGACTGGTCTGTGCGCTCTACCAGAACTCGTGGCTGGACAGGTTTTTATCCACCACCACGTTGAGCGCGATTTCCCTGCCTGAATTTTTTGTAGCCTATCTGCTGATTTATATCTTTGTGGTGCAGTTGGGTCTGTTTCCCAGTGTGGCGATCCTGAAGCCGGACATGGCCCTGTCGGAGATGGTGAATGTCCTGGTGTTGCCCTGCCTGACCCTGACCCTTGTGGTACTCGCCCATATGATGCGGATGACACGGGCCACCATTATCGGCGTACTGAACAGCCCGTATATTGAGATGGCCCGGCTCAAAGGGGTCCGAAAACCGAAAATTATTTTCCGCCATGCACTGCCCAATGCCCTGGCCCCCATTATCAACGTTGTGGTGATGGACCTTGCCTGGCTGGTGGTGGGGGTGGTTGTCGTGGAGGTGGTGTTTGTCTACCCGGGCCTGGGCCAGCTGCTGGTGGATTCGGTCTCCAAAAGGGATATTCCCGTTGTCCAGTCTTCCGGGTTGATATTTGCCTGCACCTATATTTTTCTTAACCTGACGGCGGATATCCTCTCCATCCTGTCCAACCCGAAGCTCAGAAAGCCCAAATGATGAGGTACGCATGAAAAATCTGATCAAACTCTTAAAAACAAGCCCGTTATCTGCCCGCTTCGGCATGGCCGTTATTCTTATCAGCCTGGGCGTGGCATTATTGGCACCGGTTCTGGCCCCGTACGGTGAATCGGAAGTGGTTTCGGATGTCTGGCTGCCGGCCGGCAGTGATCACCTGCTCGGTACGGACCAGCTGGGCCGGGATATGCTGAGCCGGTTGATTTACGGTGCCAGAAATTCCATCAGCATTGCATTTCTCACCACCATGCTGGCCTTTGGCGTCGGTGCCGTACTCGGCCTGGTGGCGGCCACCACCGGCGGCTGGCTGGATAACCTGCTCAGCCGGATCGTGGATATTTTCATGGCCTTTCCCACCCTGATCCTCGCATTGATGATCCTCTCCATACTGGGGACATCCATCCCGGTTCTCATTGTGGTCGTGGCCCTCCTGGATTCCACACGGGTCTTCCGGCTGGCCCGGGCCCTTGCCATGGATATTGCCATCATGGAATTTGTGGATGCGGCCCGGCTCAGGGGAGAAAAAACCTTTTACATTGTCCGGAGAGAAATTCTGCCCAATGCACTGCCCGCATTGATCGCTGAGTTCGGCCTCCGGTTCTGCTTTATATTCCTGTTCATCAGCGCGCTTTCTTTTTTAGGGCTCGGGATTCAGCCACCCACGGCAGACTGGGGCTCCATGGTAAGGGAAAATTCCGGTGCCATTAATTTCGGCATTTTGACCCCTCTGTATCCGGCCGGCACCATAGCGCTGCTCACTGTTTCAATTAATCTGGTCGTGGACTGGTTCCTGCACCGGTCCGCCCAGATCAGGGCCTGAAAGGGGGAAAAATGACGGAAGACAGACTATTGACCATTACCGGCCTTGAGATCGAGGGAAGACAGGACGGCCAGTGGAAACCGGTTGTCAAAGGGGTGGACGTCCACCTGGACCGCGGGGAGGTCCTGGGCCTTATCGGTGAATCCGGGGCCGGTAAATCCACCATCGGCCTGGCGGCCATGGGATATGCCAGGGACGGCTGCCGTATCAGCGGCGGCACCATCAATTATCTGGGAAAAGAACTCAGGCAGGCGGATGAAAGGGCACTGGAGGATATCCGGGGGTACAAAATCGCCTACGTGGCCCAGAGTGCGGCGGCCAGCTTCAACCCCTCCCATAAACTGCTGACCCAGTTTGCCGAAACCCCGCTGGCGCATAAAATGATGACCATGGAAGCGGCAAGGGAAAAAGCGGTCGGCCTCTATTCCCGGCTCTTTCTGCCGGACCCGGAAGGGATCGGATACCGCTATCCCCATCAGGTTTCCGGCGGCCAGCTTCAGCGGGCCATGGTGGCCATGGCCATGGCCTGTGATCCGGACATTATTGTATTTGACGAGCCCACCACCGCCCTGGATGTGACCACCCAGATCGAGGTACTGTCCGCCATTAAAGAGGTGGTTCGCAACAGCAATTGTGCGGCCATCTATATCACCCATGACCTGGCTGTGGTGGCGCAGCTTTCAGACAGGATCATGGTGCTGCGGTACGGTGAGGTCGTGGAAGAAGGCAATGCCCGTTCCATGCTGGACAGCCCCAAGGAAAAATATACGGCGGATCTTCTGGCCGTGCGGCGCCAGGTCAAAGCCGTCCGGCCCGCCAGAAAGGAAGAGCCCCTGATGCGGGTGGAGCATATCACGGCGGCCTATCCGAACGGACCCGACATCCTGCATGACGTCAGTTTCAACGTTCACCGGGGGCGTACCGTGGCCGTTGTCGGGGAGTCCGGCAGCGGAAAAACATCTGTCGCGCGGGTCATTACCGGATTCCTGCCCCAACGCGACGGCATGGTTTACTTTGACGGCATTGAGATGTCTCCTCTTCTGAAACACCGGGATAAGAGCCGCCTCAGGAAATGGCAGATGATTTTCCAGATGCCGGATGTGGCGGTCAATCCGCGGCACAAGGTCAAGGAAATCATCGGCCGGCCCGTCTCCTTTTATTACGGATCAACCCCCAAAGAGGTACAACGCCGTGTCAGTGAACTCCTGGATATGATCGAACTGGATGACGGCTACCTGGACCGGTATCCGTCGGAACTGTCGGGCGGGGAAAAGCAGCGGATCTGCATTGCCAGGGCCCTGGCAGCCAACCCGGAGCTGATCATCTGCGACGAGGTGACCAGTGCCCTGGATCAACTGGTGGCCGAGGAGATTTTAAAACTTTTGCAGCGGCTCCAGGATGAGCTCAACATGAGTTATCTTTTCATCACCCATGATCTGGCCACGGTGAAAGCCATTGCCGACGACATTGTGGTCATGTACCAGGGAAGGGTGGTGGAACACGGACCGCGGCAGGAGGTCCTTGCCCCGCCCCACCATGCGTATACGGAACTGCTTCTCTCATCTGTTCCGGAAATGGATCCGGACTGGCTGGACAAGCTTCTGGAGAAAAGGAAATCAAAAAAAAGCGTACCGGTTTAGACAGGTTCCTGGTCAATGCTAGCCAACGATAGATAGATACTGAAGAACCTCACTCCTCGGCAAGCTTTTTTAATTGGTACCGAAACGTATGATGCTTAATGTTTAATAATTTGGCGGCCCGGGTCTCATTGCCATTGGCCATTTTCATGGCCTGGCCGAAATAGAATTGATCCAGGGCTGCCCGGACCTTGACAAGATCGATTCCCGTGGGCGGCAGCGGCGGGAACCGGTCCTCTTCCAGCCCCTCCATGACCCGGCCCCGTTCGATTTTTTCCAGATCCAGATCCGACGGGGTCAACTCGGTTCCCTGGGCAGTCAGAACCGCTCTTTCCATCATATTTTTCAGCTCCCTGACATTACCACTCCACACGTAGAGTTTAAGCAGGTCAATTGCTTTTTCACTGATGCCGGTCAGATTCTTATTAAACTTTTCATTATACGTCTCAAGGAAATACCGGGCCAGAAGAAGGGTGTCTTCCTCCCGTTCATTCAATGAAGGGACATTGATCTTGACAACCCCCAAGCGAAAATAGAGGTCTTTTCGAAATTCATTTTTATGGATCATCTCGTCCAGATCTTTGTTGGTGGCTGAAATAATCCGTGTTTTTACCACCTGTTTGGTGATACTGCCGACTTTGTAAAACTCGCCGGATTCCATGAAACGGAGAAGTTTTGCCTGGGCTTCCAGATCAAGGTCTCCGACCTCATCAAGGAAAAGCGTGCCATTATCCGCCGCCTCGATCAATCCCTTTTTACCCAAGGTGCTGGCACCGGAAAACGCACCTTTTTCATAGCCGAACAATTCACTCTCCAACAGCTCTTTTGGGATGGCGGCGCAATTCACCGTTATCAGCGGCCCTTTAAAATTCGGACTTTTGTGGTGAATGGTTTCTGCGATCAGTTCTTTTCCCGTGCCCGTGTCCCCGATAATCAGGATAGGGGTATCCGGGCTTTGGGCCACCCTTTCGATATACGCCATAATATCGTGAATGGCACGACTTTCACCGATAAAACAGGGCAGGTTTTCTCGGATCTGCTTTTCTTTGAGTTCCCATATCTCCTTTTTCAGACGGACCGTTTCAAGCGCATTGGCAACGGTAATTTCAAGGGATTCCATATGGATCGGTTTGACAATATAATCATATGCTCCCTTTTTCATGCACTCTATGACCAGTTTAATATCTTCATAGGCGGTTATCATGATGATCAGGACATCGGACTTAAGGGATTTGAATTCCTGAATGGCCTTGCTGCCTTTCATTCCGGGCAGTTCTA
Source organism: Desulfobacula sp. (assembly GCA_028280105.1). Classification (GTDB taxonomy): domain Bacteria; phylum Desulfobacterota; class Desulfobacteria; order Desulfobacterales; family Desulfobacteraceae; genus Desulfobacula. Next base: position 47,014 of record JANQML010000373.1, read on the forward strand.
TGTCCAGCAGTATCAGATCCGGCTCATGTTGACCAAACTGCTGAATCGCATCTTCCGCCGTTTCAAATGTACAAACCGTATAGTCATCCTCAAATTCAAAGGCAATGCCTTCGCGTATCGTCTTTTCATCATCTACGATGTATATGGTATAATCGATCATGGGCCATTTCCTGTATTTGATTGAATCGAATTTCTTTTTGAGGTCGTCCTCTCTTTCGGCAGTTTGACGACAAACCCGGCACCGCCCAGCTCCGAAGTGACCACTGTTATCGTACCGTTATGGTCGGTAACGATTCTATGACAAAGGCTCAGCCCGATACCGGTTGAATTTTCCTTGGTGGTAAAAAACGGTTCAAATATTCGTTCGTCCAGATCGTCGGCAACCCCCTTCCCGTTATCTTCAACAAGAATAATGATTTTTTCAGCCGCCGTCTTTGTCGTCACCCGTATCTTTTTATCCCCTTGGGTTTTGTCAAGGGCATCCACTGCATTGTTGATTAAATTCAGTATGACCACCTCAATAAGGTTGGGTTCTGCATAACATGGCAAGATGGTATTATCCAGATCTGTTTTTATAACAATGCCCCTTTTGTCAAGGCTTGTTGCAGCCAGCTGAACCGCCTCTGATACAGGAATATTGATGTCGGTTAATGTCATCCTGGGTTCAATCGGCTTGGAAAAATCCACCACCCGCTTGATCACGGCCTCCATCTTTCCGGATGCAGACCGGATGGCTTCAATGGCCGGTTTTATTTTATGTTCCCTGGCCGGGTCATCAATACTTTTTTCCAACGTCCGAAGATATATGTTAATGCCGGATAACGGATTCCTGACCTCATGGGCGATGCCTGCGGCCACCCGGCCAAGTGACGCCATTTTGTCCTGGATCGTTAAGAGATGTTCCAGTTTCCGGGCCCGTGTCCGGTCAATGGTGGTGATTAAAAACGCCTTGTCGTCTTTGTAGTCAATGGGTGTCACCAGGCAGGTCACCCATTTCATCGTTTTTTGGGTCCGTTGGGTCAGGGACGAATAAAACCTGAAACTTAACTCCGGAATCAGCGGATTCCCATCAATAATACTCTCGTAGAACAAGGTGGCCTTTTCCAAGTCTTCGCTGTAAATATGCCCATACCCGATCCGTTCGATCGGTTCAATTTCACCGATGAGTTCAAGTTGTTTTGAGTTGCGGTATACCGCCCTGCCATGCTGGATGATCGTGATACCGTTGGGTGAATTTTCCACGAGATCTCTTAAATTTTTTTCATTTCTAAGGATCGCCTGTTCGACCTGTTTTCTCTGAAGACGCCGCCACATCCCCTGGGCCAGCAGGCTGAGCTGCCTTAGGTCGGACAGATCATAGTCGGTTTTTTTATTTCCCATCCCTGCCACGACAACGATTTTGTCCCCTTTGAATATCGGGACATTCATGTAACGGGTCAGTTTCCGATACTCAGGCGGCAGCCCTTTTTTTGATGGATTGGTTATCTGGTAGTTATTTGAAATCAGGGCTTTCTTCTGTTTTACCGCCTCTCCCCACAACCCCATTGTTTCCAGGGAAAACCCAATGGCAATCTCATTTGTAATATACTTTTCTATCGACTGATCCGAACTGCTGTCAACAGAGTATATGATTCCATCCTGGTCAGAAAATGCCAGATACCCGAAACGGCTTTTGGTGAGCCGGATCATCTGTTGGAAAGCAAATTCAATGATTTCCTGAATCGAGTCATGGGTTCGTTCATTCAACTGAAGCAGCGCCTCAAGGCGCATCTCATTGAACCGAAGCGATTCGGTCTGCTTAATGACCCGTTTTTTCAGGGTTCGATTCCAGACCAGAACCGAACCGGTAACGATAAAAACAACCAAAAAAGCCCCTGCCGTAATCAACCAGAAACTCTGTGACTGGTAAAACCGTTTCGTCTCAAGCCGGATCCATTTTGAATGGATCGCCTGATGTTCTCTCTCGCTGATGCCGGATAATGTTTTTTCGATTACCCGTGCCAGGATGGGCCAGTCATTTCTGACACCGACACCCATGTTAAGTACAAACCCGGTATCTCCGGCCAAACGAAGGTTTGTGATTTTTTCATTCTCAATGACGTAGAGAGCGGCAGGCACCTCCATGATCATGGCATCCAGTTCACCAAAAGAAACTTTATACAATCCATCCTTACTGTTTAGCACATCGACCAGTGTTAATTGAGGGTATCTGTTCCGAATAAAATACCCCACGGCATAATCCTTTGGTACGCCGATTGTCATACCGGCCATCTCGTCAAGCCTATAATTTTTCCTTTTGGTTTTTTGAACGATAATGGTTGTATTGATTGAAAAATAAGGGGTTGACCAGATCATGAACTGTTTTCTCTCAGGGGTAGGCTGGGCAGCGCTGATTACATCGATCTCTTTTTCTCTTGCCATGTTCAGCGTCTCGGTCCAGGTTCGGGTTCTAAAGATATGAAATTTGAAATCGAGTTTTCTTTCAATTAACCGGATATAATCGGACACGAATCCGCTATATCGGCCCCTATCATCATAAAACTCCATCGGCTCCCAGTCAGGGGCCGGTGTCAGTTTTACCCGCCCTTGATGGTCATCCAGCCATTGCCGTTCCTCAACGGTCAGTTTGGGAAGGTCTCTCTCCGTTTTTGTCAGTCCGGGAACTGAAATTAGGGCGGACAGGCCAAGTGTAAAAGAGAGCCAAAACAACATCCTATAGAAGAAGGGATCAAATCCGTCTGAAGAACCCGGTCTGTTATTTTTTTTGTACAATTGGCCAAATCCTGATTTAAAATCAGATAGTTGAAGGCAGAGCATAACGCATCGCCCGATCAAAATACATACCATTAAAAATAATATTATTCAAAATACATACCATTTTAGAAAAGCCATGTTTAATTCCTTTATTTGGGTATTTACAACCGGTTTTACAGGTATTTAATATCTTAACCCACCTTTTTGCATGTGAGAATGTTTCAATTTTTTAACATTTTTTCAACTCTCTCTGTTTTCATGAAATAAGAATCCGAAAAAACTTCAACTTTTTAATAAAATTCTCATCCTCCAAACGCGTTTTATCTTTGACTCACAGCGGTTGATACCTTACTAAAAATAAATATTTTCAATATCTTATATAACTTTACAGTTTCTCTCTTCTTCCCATCGGCACATGGCACATATCCTGCAAAATACAGGTCCCGTAACCCAATTTTTCTCAAACCATATCATTATAACAAGGAGTTTTTTCAATGTCAGACTTTAACGCAATAAAGCAGGCACTGGTGGCCTGTGATCAGGAAAAATTAATCGGACTTGTAAATGAGGGCGTTTCCAAAGGTATTTCCGCATCCGATATACTCAACCAGGGGTTAATTGCCGGCATGGACATTGTCGGAGAAAAAATGGAAAACGGGGATATGTTTATCCCTGAAGTATTGATGGCAGCCAAGTCCATGGGTGAGTGCGTGGAGATTTTAAAACCCCTTTTGGGCGGTAACGAATCCGCCGTTTCCGGCAGTGTGATTATCGGTACTGTAAAAGGCGACCTTCATGACATCGGCAAAAACCTAGTTGCAATGATGATGGAGAGCGCCGGTCTGATTGTCCACAACCTGGGTGTGGATATCGACCCGGCTGATTTTGTGGCCGTTATTAAAGAAAAGGAAGCCCGGATTGTCTGCCTCTCCGCCCTGTTGACCACCACCATGCCTATGATGAAACAGACCGTGGATGCCATCACCGAAGCCGGTATACGCGACCGGGTCAAAATAATGGTAGGTGGTGCTCCCGTGACTCAGGCATTTGCCGACGAGATCGGCGCGGACGGATTTGCCGCCGACGCAGGGTCGGCCGCAAGACTGGCCAAATCCCTGGCTGTTTAGAGATATGGCAGCGGCCATGGAAAATTGTCCGTGGCCGCCCCTGTATAAAAAGAATCGATCCATGGCACCATTCATCCCGGCGGACTGAAATCGTCATTTCATCAATAGCAAAAAAAAACAGATTCTTCTTTTTCTCTAAAACCATTTACATTTTCTCGTGCAGATTTTACATTTAACCCCAATTTACAGGGGCAGTTCCCACCAGCACGGAAATGAAGGTGGCGTTTTGATCGGGATCTGTTTGCAACTTAAAAGGTGATATGTCATGATTTCAAACCATATGGCTGGCATAACCGGCCGGATCGCAGGCGTCAACCTCTCGTCTTTTCTCCAAATGATTGAAATGGAACAAAAGACCTGTACGATTAATATCCTCACTCCAAAAAACATGGGGCAGATTTTCTTTCTGGACGGTGTGGTCATTGATGCCAATACGACAAACTTGAAACACCTGGACGCCTTATACGATATTCTTTCATGGAATAATATCATCATTGAAGTTGAAAAAAATATTTCCAAAAAACAAAATCTCATCGATTTGCCATTGATGCACATCATCATGGAAAGCACCCGGCATCTTGACGAGCGTGAAAAAGAAGAGTTAAAAGCCGGGGCGAATCCGGCCGAAACAGCACCGGAAAAGAGACACATTCCGCTTCAGGTGCTCACGACCAAAGCGTTCTGCCTGGAAATCGGAATCAAACTGCTCATTAATTTTGATCGCCGGGACATCTCTTTTCGCAGCAGGCTTGTCGGTATTGAGCACGGCAAATACCTTCTTTTAAAGGCACCTGTACCGTTCAGTACAGTTGACCAGGACCGGTTTCGGGTTGAAAGCCTGGTTATCAAATCCCTGTACAAAGGAACCATTTATGCCTTTCGGTCAAAACTGACGGGTATCATCTCACAACCGTCCAAACTGATGTTTATCGATTATCCCCGGAAAATTGAGCATCATGAACTTCGTTCACACAAGCGGTTCAAGTGC
>JANQML010000381.1 GCA_028280105.1 Desulfobacula sp.
ATCTTCTTCGTTCCCAAGGTTTTGCGGTAGATTACTACAGCGGCAACCTTGGCGCCTTGAAGCTGGAACCTTCACGCTTTTTGCAACGATGAGGTTAAATCCGGCCTACTTGAACTTATCGGCCAGATGATTGTCAATCACATAGATACAGGCTTCATTTGCACCCTGAATTGTATACCCGAATTTTGAGCAGAGATTATCCAGCAGAAACTTGACGTCATTTTTGATCCGTTTGTCATGGGCTTTGAATTTATCCGTATCAAAATCTTTAATGGCGTTTCTGAAATTTTCATTTTCGACAAACGGTTCCAATACCCGTTTTTTAAGATTATGAACATATCGTTCATACAGGGAACCGAACAGCCGGGTTTCAATGATATTTTTGCCTTCAATCATAATTTCATGGGTCAATGTTCTTGTTGTGTATTCTTTTAACACCTCATGCCGGATCTCTTCCCGTCTTTTCCTATCCATGTCTTCGGACAAAAGCCGGTTTTCTATGCTTTCCAGAAACGCCTCGGTTACATGGATCTCCTCTTTGGTGAAAATACATTTAACCACCGAGTCAAATTCATGGGTAACCGCGGAGATATAATTTTTAATGTCTTTGGCGATCTGGTCTTCATTATAATAGTAAAGGGATTCTTTAACCTGCTGCAGGATGCTGTAATCATACATCCGTAATAAGGAATCCAGAAATCCTTGGGGAATGATCCGTTTGGGCTGGTTATCCAGTTTGTTGAAAAACGTACATAAATCCGGCATATTGATCAATCGGTCTTCTTTGGCATATTTTGAATAGAACTGATCAAAAATTTTAATGGAATCCCGGCCGGACAACCCTTCTTTCCCGTACATTTCCGACTCGGAAATGATTTTTTTAAGCATCTTTGTATCCAAGGATTTTACATCCTCTTCCTCCAGCCATTTGGGAATATTGCCGGAAAACAATTCCATTTTAAGCAGCAGAAGTTCATCATCACAAAAATTTTTATATTTTTTCGGATCCTTGATCCATTCGGCCAGGGCAAAAGATTTTTTCCCAATCCGTGTACAGATGATGATCCGGGCGAAATTGTCCAGCACCATGGGAAGAAAACTCCCTTCAATGTGGCGGCCGAAAATATTGTTGTATATTTTTACTTCGGTGTTTACATCCAGAACATACGGAATATCCACGTATTGAATCCGGTCTTCAAACGAAGGAAAATCCCGGATATTTCTTTTATCTTCGGGATTCATCAGCGCAAAGAAGAGTGAATCCACCCGTTCTTCAATATCATCCACCTTGTGAAGCCCTTCACTGATAATATTGTGAAGCTCCACCATTCGTTCGACATTATGGGATTTGATGTCCATGAGCGCATAAATCCCGTTATTTATCTTTGCAAACCGGGAGTAAAGATATTGGATCAGGTTGCTGTCCTGGAATAAAATATTGATTCGGTTTTGAAGCATCTCGTTGGACATGATATTCATCTTCAAAGGCCGGTCCCCGGGATTGAATACGCTGATGCCGCTTCCAAGGCGGCGGTTGAAATAGTAAGGCCTTGCATAGAGCATCTTAAAGACCTCCCTTGGGTTGCCCAGCCGTTCCAAAAGCGCATGGTAAATGGACGAACAGATGGTACAGACATCCTCTTTGAACACCCACTCATACTCTTTATCCGTAAACAGCCGCCATTTGAATTCATCGTTTTTAATCAGTTCATCCAGCACCATTCGCCGCTGATCCTTTGGAATGATCAAAAAAGGATTATCGTGGGAGATACAGGGGATCTCCAAAAAATCACCTTCTTTATGGGTAAAAAGGACGTCCTGTGCACACCCGTCTCCTTTCTGCCGTTCATCTTCTTTCTTATCCACAAAATTGATCAATCGTTCAAAAGCCGAAACCGACAATGCCTTCTCTTTGTCCTGGAGTTTTTTAATATCCAGCCGCCACACAATTTCATACCGCCGTCCCTCTTCAGTGTTGGCATATATTTCGAATTTTTTGAGCAAATTATTTAAAAACGTGCTCTTCCCGCACCCATGCGGCCCATAGAAAATATAGATCTGATTCTGTTGGGCACCGTGCCGCATGGTTTCCATCTGCTTCATGAACCGGTTGGCAAAGAGCATATCCGTGAAATACGGCGCCTCTGAATCCTCCACAAACAATCGGGAACAATCATATTTGGTAAATGCCAGAGAATCTTTGCTTCCGGAAAAATTGTCATCTGTTTCATCCACGTGAGTTTTAATCATGTCGTGAAAGGCCTGAAAGATATTTCTGAGTACCTGGGACGGATTGGCTGTCAATATCGTTAAAAACTCGTCAAACGGGATCGGCTTAAACCGTTGGTAATCCGTAATATTCTTTTCCAACAGGTCCAGCGTATTGTCAACTGATGTCGCTTCCATTGTTTTATTTCCCATAATGAATCACAGCTCCCGTTTATGAAGTTTGCGGTTCTCCATTACATAAAGCATACGTTTCCATTTGATCTCCGGTTTTTTTTCTTTTTCCCCACCCGGTATCGAGGCGGCCGGATCCCAGAAGTTGGCCGGTGTATTTGCCGGTTTTGCGGGCATTACAGGCTCAGAGGTCTCAAGATGAACCGGCCCGCCCCATAAATACTCGATACCGACCATGGTATTTTCTATGAAATCGGTTTTCAATGGTTTCCCTTCAAATTTATGATTCAAATAGAGAACCCCCAGCTTGGTTCCGGCCGGATCCACGGCAATCTCAGGAGGGTGGTACAAGGTATCAATAACCATTTTCTTATAATCTTTGGCCTGCTTGGATTGAATATAATACTGCCAGGACATCCGGGATTCATTGAACCGTTTTCCAGCCACGAACAGGTCGTGTCTGTCTATAAATTCCTGATCGATAAAGGTATTGATAAACGTAAAATCGTTATAGTTTTCCCTCACCTGTAAGATATAATCATCACCGGTCTGTTTGTTAGTATTGTATTTTTTTCGTCCGACTTCATCTTTTAAAAACCGGTAATCAAAGGAGTAACACCCCCTGTCTTCCATCTCCTTTAAATGCTGGAACAGCCTCATCCCCAGTGCATAGGGATTCAAACCAACCTTGGGCATGGCCGTTACACCGGCATTAACTTTTGCATAATCGACTTCATGACCGCAAATCCGGTCATCTCTCATAAACAGGTATTCATGCCAATAGCTGGCCCATCCCTCATTCATGATTTTTGTCCGGATTTGCGGCTGAAAATACATGGACGTATTTCTGACAATCTGGATGACCGACTTGATCCAGACATTTTCCTCTTCTTTTAAAAACGGAGAATACCGGATGATATATTCCATGACATCCAGGTCAGCCATGGTTTTATTCTTCTTTTCTTTTTTGTAGAACTCTTCAAATTCAGGATACTTATTGACAACCAGGTCAAAAAAATCCTCCCCGGAACGTTGGCACTGGTTGAACCGTGAGATCTCTTTTAAATAGTCATTGTTTGAAACCTTTTTGAGGCTTTGCAAAAACGTATCAAAATAGAAATCTTCTTTGGTCATCTTCTTTTTCGAATCATTGGAAATCTGGGCGTTGAGTTCTCTTTGGTATCCCAACAGGTTATCCACACCTCTGGCAAACTCAATGGCATAGTCCACCCATCGGCCCTTTTCCGATCTCAGCTGCGCAATCAGGCGTTTATCGGTCAGTGCCTGACCAGCTAAGTCAATATCCCAGGTATTTTTATAAAACAGATTGTTCTGAAAAAAATCGATATGCCCCAGCACATGATAAAAGATCATCACATTGAGCCAGTCCGGATTATTATCATTGTAAAAGGAAATCGCCGGCCGGGTGTTAATAACGGTTTCAAACGGGTTGGACGGATAGGCTTCATACATGCCTTTTCCGGACAGGACTTTTACGTCATGCACCCAATAGTCATAGAGTGTCGGGATCATTATTTTCGGGGATAATTCAATCATATCCCGGTTGGTCACGATATATTCAAGGCTTTCATCATCAAAGGTCAGGCCGTGATCCCTGGCTCTGATCTTACATTCTTCCATGATCCCTTTGACATGTTGGCTGACAAGTTCCATGGTTTTCCCTTTCCTGACAAGACGTAACGCATTGGTTATGAAATCAGGTTTTTGATCCCCTGGATAATCCGGGAATCATCGGCATCCTCTTTCATGACATCCAGCTTGATCTGCGTACTGTGCTTGGTTAATACGCCGGATTGTTTCACATATTTTTCCACCTCTGTCGCCTTACCGCCCACATAGGAGTGTTCGACAATGGTAATGCCGATCCTGGCCACATACGCAAGCATTCGCTCGATCTCTGAAATGGTCTGTTTGCCCTCTTTATCCCAGTCATCCCCATCTGTTCCGTGAAAGACATAAATATTGTAATCCCTTGCCAGATTTTCCCGCTCGACAATATCATTGACCAGCTTAAATGCAGTGGCCACCTTTGTGCCGCCGGCCACTTTGTATGAATAGTATTTATAAAAATCAGAGACTTCCTTGGCTTCGGTATCATGAAGAATAAACCGGGTTTCAACCTGTTTCTCATATTGATACAAGAGCCAGGAGTAGAGCATGACATGCTGGGAAACCACTGCCTGGGTCACTTTTCCCCCCATTGATCCGGAATAGTCTCTCAGGAAAAAAACAAGGGCCTGGGATTCATAGTCCTTTTCCCGGGAGAGGATCCTGTAAACCAAATCCTGTGGAGAAATAAGAAACCTTGAGGTGTCAATATGTTCCGGGTCCGGAATATTACCAAGGGTGATGTTGGTTTCAACAATCTGTTTCAGGGTTGATTTTTTATCCAGCACCTGCCCCACCCCTCTGTTTTTATCGGTCAGATCATAGACATACCTGGCCAGGGTTCTTTTTTTCCCTTTGTCCTGGAGATTGGGCAGCTGAAAATCCTGGGACAGTACTTTACCCAGTTCATAGGCATTGGATTCCAGTTCATGCTCCCCGCCCCGGCCTTCCCCCGGGCCTTCTCCCTCACCTTCACCATCCGCTTCTCCTTCATCGGGCCGAACCGGTTGTTCGCCGATAATATCCCCTTCCTCACCCGACCCGGTTCCGCCGGTGGGTTCCCCTTCGCCCGGCTCCTGGTCCAACGGCATGTCATCGTGGACAAATTTTTCCTCCACGGTTGTGGGGACAATAATTATCTTTCCCTTGCCGGCGGTTCCGGGTTTGACAATCCGTCCGATCTGTATTTTTCGTTTAAATCCGTCTTCTTCCCGTTTTCGGTCTCTTTCAAGAAGCTCTTCAAGGGTAATCATATTATTCTACCTCCCCTGCCCTGCTGGTGGTGGTACGGATCAACTACCCGCCATTGAAACAACTCCTATTTGTCGTCTTCCTGGCTGCAAAAATATTCAATGGTCTTTTGGGCACAGGTTCTGCAATATCCCAGTTTATCATTCATGGTGGAGATCATCCGGTCATACAATTTCTGATTCTCTTCATTGGTCCGGTTGGCCAGGGCACCGATCAATGAGCCGGCACCGGCAATATCGGATTTAAGCCTGACGTCGGTAATGGCCTTTACCAATTCCAGGTTATCCATGAAATCATAATTGGCCTCAACCGAGAGTTTTTGGCCGTAAATCTTCCGGATCGAATTTCTGAACGACGCCCGCTGCTCATCCGTTTTTAGACCCAGCCGTTCTTCGACATTTTTTATATACCGCTCATCAATTTTAAGCGCTTTCAATTCTCCGGTCTGGGGATCTTTATATTTCCACATCATATCCGGGCCTAAATGCTCGGCATCCACACCAATGATCATGTTCACGTAGTTCATGACATCTTTTTTAATGGCCAGGGGCTCATCCATATATGCATTGAACATTTCCGTCATGATCCGTTCACGATACAGCCCCCTTGCAATTTTAAGGTCTTCCGTAAACTTGGCCCGGTCCGAAGGTTCATGGACATAGTCCAACACGGTTCTTTCCAGGGCATTGAAAATATCCAAAGCAAACATGCACTGGCCTTCGTTGGTTTCAGAGCTTTCCAGCAGCAGTTGCACCGAACGCCCGAGGTTTCTCTGCCCCAGCCCTTTCTGTCCGAACCGTTTGGTGATATCCGTATCCTGATTCAACGCATCAATAAGCTCGGCAAGGGTCTTCAGGCTCTTTTCCCCTGCCACTTCTCCGGCAGCCAGCTTCATGGTCTCAATGGGCGTTAACTTGTCCGACCGGGGCAGCCGCGTCAGCACCACCCCCACGGATGCCGCATAATTCAGGTTTGGATCCTGATGAAGGATCTTTGAATCCAACGAGCGCTTGGTATCGGTCCCGATGGCATATTCGGTCAACGTCTTCTGAATCTTATAATCCGTATTGTGGGCCACATAACAGATCCGGCACCGGTCAATGATGGGGGCTTCCTCCCGCTCGGATAAAAAAGTATCAAACTCGGAATTGTTACTGGTGGCGACGATCAGGGTATCAATGGGCCACTTAAACCCGTCAAGCTCAATCATCCGGTTCTGGATCACACCGAGATATACCTGGACCAAGTCTTTCTTATTTTTATAGATTTCATCGCTGAAATGAATGCCTCCGCCGGCCACCCGTGCAAGGGCTCCCCGCCGTAAGTCAAACCGGTACGGATTGTTTGAATCGGAGATATGGAGCAGCCGCTGGATGGATTCTTCCCCCATCAAATCCACCGCAGATGAGGTAATTTTATCTTTGGCCGGATACTTCCCCGTAATGGTACCCAGACTTTCATTCAAAGGAACAGGCGTGATCTCAATAAACGACAACATCTTTGTTATATCATTGTCCGTATGTTCCCTGATCTGGTTCAGAATATAGGCGGAACAGGCGCCCAAGGGCCGGTAGTTTTCATAAAAGGCTTCAATTTGAGAGGTCTTGAATTTAAATTTTTTGGACAGATAGGCTTTTGACTCTTCTTTTGTCTCACACAGGCTCATGGCCAAAATCATTGGATCTTCATAGGTCTGGGATTCGATAAACCGGATATTGCCGTATCCGCCGATCTTATCTAGGTTTTTATACTGAAATGTATATTTACGATTTTTTGGAATAAAAAGAAATTCCCTGTATCTTTCGCACAGGTATTCGACAAAAAAGGTTTTCCCATTGCCGGGTTCGCCGACCAGAACAAAGGCCATTTCACGGGAGGACCCCCCTTCGGAGGCATCTTTTACAAAGGAGACAAAGCTGTTTATTTCATCATACATTCCCACAAGATGTTTTTTACCCTGGCTGAAAATGTCAAACTGGTAGGTTGTCTTACCTTTAACCGTAACCTTTCGGATTCCTGCATCAAGAATCATACGCGAGACACCTTTAAATGCGTCTTCAAATACTCTTTCCCCTTTTTTTACTGCTTCAACATGACTGAGTAACGATTTTGGGTTTGCTTTGCCGGCCATTTGACCCTCCTTCGGGCAGCAAAGAGGCTGATGCTGCCGTTACAATAGATTTCAATTGCTTTCATATCTGCCAAAACAGAACAATTACAAGTAGCTAAATCTTTCGCTGATATGGGTTAACTGCGACGAAACGCTGACGATTATTTTCATTGTCTTAAATATAACAATATAAAAAATCAGTGTCAAATTATTAGCCCATTCCAGATATTACCATCCGGTTAGATTAAAGGAATCACACCTTACCGAATGGTAACGGATTTTTTATTTTTTCTTAACCCAGGCCTTTATTTATGAAACAAAATTCAATAAAATAAACCCATATGTCGATTCACTGTGTTAGCATATTCAACACCGTATAATGAGGGAAAAATGGACCAGGATAAGCTGTTATCTGTTATAGATATTACCCGGGAACTGAACCTTGGGAAAGCCTCGACAAAATTCTTACTCAAACGGTTCAAAAAGTTCATACCGACCCGGATGGTTGACGGACAACCCCATTATCCAAAACCGGTTGTCAACACCTTGTTTACCATCCAGAGCAGGCTTGACATGGGAATCCTTCCGGGTGATATCGAAAAACAATTGTCTGCCGGACAAACGGACGAAACCGTTTCAACAGACGCAGAACCGGTTCTAAATTACCTGAACAGGGCTTTAAGCCATGATCAGATCCACACCACCTTAAAATCCGTCTTCAATGAAATTGGAGAACAACAGAAACGAATCGCCAATGCACACGAAAAAAGGGCGGCAGCAGAAGAGAGAAAAGCCATTGCAATCGAAAAACGTGCCGATGCTGAAGAAAAAAAAGCCGATGCCATGAATAATATTGCCAAAGCTCTCCAGGAGATGAACCGGCTCAGATCGTCAGATCCTGTTTTACGTCAGGTTGCCCAACAGTCTGTCGGTGCGATTACAGAAGATGAACACCATTCACCAAATTACGATACGGATGACCTGGAAAACGGTACTGATAGCGAACTGATAGACAGTATTTTAAAGGAGGATTTGCCTTCGACGCATGAGGAAGATCTTGTTGATGACATGGACTTGGATCTCTCTTCTCTCCTTGACGATGATTCTCTCGATTCCGATGAATTTGATATGGGTTCCCTGGTGAAAGATACGAGTCCGGAGGGGGCAGATAGTTCACCGGATCATTTTGGCGCTGAGGCGCTTGACGATTTGGCCGCATTGCTGGACGAATCGATGCGGGAATCTGAAACAGAGATTTCAACGGAATCCGACGACCTGTCAAAACTGTTGGACGAGATAGAAGAATCAGATCCGGAACTGGATGATCTGGCGCGGTTGTTGGATGACACCGGCACTTACGGTCCGGAACCGGCAAATGAGATAAGCAAAGCAGATATACCGGATCTGGATGATTTATCCCTTCTTATAGAAGATCCGCAACCGGAAAAAGAATCAACCGAGCCGACACTCAAGCCGGATGATCTGTCGAAACTCATTGATCCGCCCCACACCGAATCCCCGGAAACAGCGCTTGACGATCTTTATGCACTGGTCGATACGCAAACGGTTCCAACGGAAGGTTCTGCCGCAATGGACGACCTGTGGCAGTTGATTGATTCATCTGATTCGCCGCTGGACGACCTGTCAAAGCTGATCGATTTACCCGCTCCCGGTAAAAAAGGGGTACAACCGGCTTCTTCCGAAGAACTGAAAAACCGGAAACAGCCGACTGACGCAGATGCCATAAAAATCGATATCACGCCAAAAGAAAACTTGGAAAAGTATAAAGCTGCTGTTATGCAGGTGATTATCGGATTGAAAACAGATGGCCTGAGTGTGGAAGAAACCACGGACCGGTTGAATAAGAACCGTGTAGAAACGCTTTCCGGAAAACCCCAATGGAGCCGGAAAGCGATTTCACAGATTTACAAGTTTATTGATGCAGCTAAATCATAGGCGGAATTACGGGATATTATCCCTTGTGTTTGAAGATCAGGGTTTACCTCATCGTTTCAAAAAGCGTGAAGGTTCCAGCTTCAAGGCGCCAAGGTTGCCGCTGTAGTAATCTACCGCAAAACCTTGGAAACGAAGAAGATGGGAGCTTCACGCTTTTCCCGGAGGGTAAGAATTTGTAAAAAAAGATGAAATGACGGAACCCACTTATGATAAAATTTTTATGCAACGTTGAGGTTTATTTCGCCCCTGCCTTGGTGGCAAAGCTTAGGTCCATAAATTTTTCAAGATCTATCAGGCTCGTCATGATTTTCATCTCATCCATCATGTACTTTTGGATGGTTTCAAGATCTTCAATCCGGGGCATCAGCTCTCCGGTCAGAATGCGGTCCGGCGGAGTTGTCAGCACCTTTTGAATGACATTTTTGTCCTGGGAAAGAAAATCACCGCCGATTACCGCTGCCGGCTCCGGTTGGGCGTCAACGGCAAGGCCGGACTTAACAAAGCTGGTGCAGATCTCCTGGATCGCTTCCGGATGTTTTTCAATAACTTCATTTCGCATGACAAACACGCAGCACGGGTGGTTGGGCCATAAATCCTTTGACAGATAAAATTCTTCGCCATGTCCGGCGGCAATAACCTGGGAACCAAAGGGTTCTGCGACAATAAACCCGCCGATTTCCCCGTCTTCATCATATTCAAGCGCTTCAGGCATCTGAAACGGCGCCACAACCTCCAGCGTCACATCAACCCCCTTTTCCGTGGCCCTGCCAGGCTTAAGCCCCTTTTCCGACAAAAGCTTATGAAACAACATATTATGAACGGAAAGCTGGTAAGGGATCAATACGGTTTTACCTGCAAAATCCTCAATTTTCTCAATATGGGCATTTTTGCTTTTCACCAGAATAGACCCTGACTTATGGGTCAACAGCAGCAAAGAGAGTTCCACACCCGATTTATAGAGATCCATGGCAGTGGGTGCCAGAACCATGGCTCCGTCAAGCGATTTTACCGACAGCGCATCAGCAACTTCATTCCAACCGTTTTTGACAACCGTCTCAAGTGTACAGTGTTCAAAGGTTTCCATTCCCTTTTTCAATTTAAGTTCGGTTACGCCAAGAATCAGATGATCCGTAATTTTAAGATAACCAATCTTTAATGCTGGTTTTTCCGCCATTATGCGCCTCCAGATTTTGTGCGTGGGTAAAGATTCTTTTCTTATTATGCTTAACTTATTTTCAAAGTCAATATTAAAACCGATACTGATGGGTTGTGAATTTAATGTCTAAAAAATGTGACATAAAATCAGATTAAAGTAAAGGTCAAATAGTATTATCGGAAATTCCCTGCTTAGAATATAGCAAAAAATTACAGCCGGACAAAAGAATTGGTTCTTTTTTAAAAGCAGCCTGCGTATCATACCAACGGTACGGCCTATTTCAGGTCGAACGTTTTGATGATCTGTTCTGCAACCACAAGATCTTCGGGTGTTGTAATCTTAATATTTATCCGGGACCCCTTTGTAATGAAAACCTCATGGCCCAGATGTTCGACCAGTGAGGCATCATCCGTTCCTTTGAATCGGGTTTGATTCGCATAATCAAATGCGTCCCGCAACAGATTTAATTTAAATGCCTGAGGCGTTTGTGCGCAAAACAGCTTCTCACGATCCAGGGTTTTTTCAATAAATCCGGTATCTGACCGAAGCTTAACAGTATCGGTCAACCCGATACAGGGGACAGCTGCCCCGTATTTATCTGCATGGTTTATAGCGTCATTTATAAGATCCGCATCAACAAAGGGACGAACCCCGTCATGAACAAGAACGATTACATTATCGGTTCTTTCAATAATGGACAAGACCTTTTGAAGCCCGTTAAAAACAGAATCCTGTCTCTCTTCACCGCCTTCGGCCATGTGAATCGGCTTCGAGATGTTTAGAGGTGCCAAAATCTTCTTGCGGCAATAGACCCGATCCGCTTTGGGGACAACCAGGATGATGGCATCAATCTTTTCGCACCTGTCAAAGGCCATGAGGGTCCGGGACAGGACCGGTATCTTTTTAAGGCACAAAAACTGTTTTTTTTGTTCCGTACCCATACGACGGCCTTTTCCGGCAGATACGATAACAGCCAAGTGCTTCAATTTGTGATATCCTTCATATTAAATAGGACAATTCTTTGGGAAGGGGAATCCCTTTGCCCATATGGTCCTCGCCGTAATTGACACCGGCAAGAATCTTCAAATCGTTCAGCGCCCTGATATCGCCTTTAAATTTGACACGTTCCACCTCTTCTTTTTTTATTTTGCCCCCGGCCCATTGGATATCCAAAACACTTGCCGCATCAAATACATCGTTATTAACCAGCATTTTTACCTCACCGCCATAGTGCTGGACAATTTTTGCAACCAGAAGACTGGGCCGGCTGTGAAATCCCCTGTCTTTGGGTATGCCGACTTCAATCAAAGCGGTTTCCATGTTCTCGTTCAGAATCAGAGATGCCAGATCTTTTCCTGAGGAGAGAATTTTCCAGGCATAATAGAGGCAAAAATTGACAGCCCGATTCAGCAGAACATCCGGATCGATTATCTTTGCAAGGGAATCCCTGACTTTTCTATGCGCGTCCGCAGATCCTGACACATCGCATAAGTGTCTCTCATAATAATGGAGTAACCGTCCCATTAGCTGAAGAATATGAAAAACAATGGAAAAATGGCTGCGAAGTTTATTCGGATTATCGTTCTCTGACGGATATGCATTAATCACGTATGAATCAAATGACGACTGGATATTGTGGATAAGCATTTCGTATCGCCGGATCTTAACTTCGTTGATCTTTGCAGGAACCAGGGTTTTTATTTTTTCAAGATCGTACCGTTCATAGAATGCAAATTGATCAAACTCCTTCACCACCTCTAGAAACTTACTGGAGATCCGGGTCAAATTTTCCCGCTGTTCGGTTTTAGAGTGGACCGCTTCTATATTATCATCCAGTAATTGAGTGGCGGAACTGCCCGGGAAATAGCTTAAATTATAACCGGTTTCCGGTATCTTGATATTTAACCGGCGTGCCTCGTCCAGTATCACGGGCGCGGCCAGCTTGATTGACGCCTGTATAATTCTAAGCGTATCCGTTGCTTCAAGCCGGAAGGTATCGTACTTGTCCGCTTTGAACGAGACATATTTAAACCGGCTTAAAATATGTTTCTGGGCATAACAGGCCAGTGATAAATGCCGGATCGTGGCAGACAATTCACGGTAAAAATACCACTCTTTGTTTTTTTTAGCCCCGTGAAGATCGAGAAAATCTTCGAGAATATGGGAGGTTGTGATCAGCTTTGAAAACAGCTTTTTTGTAAAAATAAAATCATCGTCATCCAGATTAACCACAAACAG
>JANQML010000008.1 GCA_028280105.1 Desulfobacula sp.
TCCATCATGGCGGCCATCTACTACTATGCGGTCCGGCGGAATTATCCCCACGATGCCCGGCGGGCAACGCTGTCAATGATCTGGCAGAGCTTCAAGCGCTCGTCATGGGCCCTGATGACACCGGTCATTATTCTGGGGGGAATTGTGTCCGGTGTCTTCACTCCCACTGAAGCGGCCGTGGTGGCGGTTGTCTATGCATTTGTCATCTCTTTTTTCGTCTACCGCACCCTGAAACTGAGGGATTTGCTCAAAATGATGGTGGGATCTGCCGTAACATCTGCCATGATCCTGGTGATAATGGGGGCGGCATCGGTTTTCGGCTGGATCGTTACCATGGAAAATATTCCGGTTCTCATCCGGGATTTTATCATGTCCACGACAGACCAGCAGTGGGTGGTGCTGATCCTGTTGAATGTGGTGTTTCTCATTGCCGGCTGCTTTTTTGACATCTGTGCCATCATTCTGGTCTTTACCCCCATGATTCTTCCGGTGCTGAACGCATACCAGATTGATCTGGTCCACTGGGGGGTGGTCCAGGTCCTTAACGTCTGCATCGGATTCCTGACCCCGCCCTTTGGCGTGGGTCTGTATGTTTTAAGCGACCTTTCCGGTTTGAGTGTGACACGGGTCATGAAGGCGGTGGCCCCGTTCCTGGTGCCGCTGCTGATGTCATTGGCATTGATCACCTTTTTCCCCCAGCTGGTGCTCTGGCTTCCCGGGGTTGTGTTTGGATGAGCCGTATTTTATCAAGGAGATTTAGGATGAACAGTAAAGAGAGATTTATCACCGCATTGAACCATGAGGAACCTGACCGCGTGCCCCTGGATCTGGGCGGATGGGTGACCACCATGAGCATTAAAACCTATAACCGGCTGCTGGAAAAACTGGGAAAGGACCGAAAGGGAGAGGTCTTTGACTGGCTCAGGCAAAACGTGCAGCCGGAAGAGGATATCCTGGAGCGGCTGGGAGTCGACACCCGGTATGTACACCTGTCGCCTCCCCGTTCCTGGACGTTTGCACCGGAGCAGACCGATAAAGGGCTTTATGTCAGGGATGAGTGGGGATGTGGTTTTTTAATGCCGGAATCCTCCCTCTATTACAACCTTGTGGACAGTCCCCTTCGGGATGCCTCTATTGACGACCTTGAACACTACCCCTGGCCGGACCCGGATGATACAGGGCTGATAGACGGGATCGCGCAGCGGGCAGAGGCGCTTGCCCGGGAGAACGAATACGGGATTGTGGGCAATTTTGCCTGGGAAACCTGGTTTGAACGGGCCTGGAAGCTCCGTGCCATGGACCGGTTTTACCTGGATATGGCGGCAAATAAAACATTTGTTCATGCATTGCTGGATAAAACCCTCTCCCTTCACCTGCGGCTGCTGGACAACGTTCTGGGGGTCTGCGGACAATACCTGGATGTCATTATCCAGGGCGGAGACCTGGCTGGGCAGAAAACCACCCTGATGTCGCCGGAAGCCTATCGTGAATTCATCAAGCCCCGGCAGGAAAGAGCGGTCCGGTTCATTAAGGAGCGGACCCGGGCAAAAATTTTCTGGCACTCTTGCGGTGCGGTATCAAGTCTGATAGATGACTTCATAGACGTGGGCATCGACATCCTCAATCCGGTTCAGGTCCGGGCCCATGGAATGGATGCCAAAGATCTGAAAAAAAGATACGGCAGCCGGATTGCCTTTTGGGGCGGCGTTGATTCGCAGCATGTGCTGCCGTCGGGATCGGTAAGGGATGTGGAAAATGAGGTCCGGCACCTGTTAAGAACGGCTGCCCCGGGCGGCGGGCTTGTGATCTGCCCGGTGCACAATATCCAGGCCGATGTGCCGGTGGAAAATGTACTGGCCCTGTATGACACGGCGCTGAAATACGGGAAATACCCTGTCGGTGCAGCAGTGTAGACCGGATATTTCATGACAATTTGAGTGAAGCACCCATAATTATCTTTAAAAATAAAAAGTTGGGTTCGTGAAATATCCGGGGTAGGCCAAAAAACATGAGAGGATCTTCTATTAAGTGATTGAAGGAAAACGCATCAAAGAGTACAGGGAAAAAAAGGAGTGGTCGTTAAGAAAGCTTGCCGGTCTTGCGGCCATATCCCCCAGTATGCTGAGCCAAATCGAATCCGGTAAGGTGGACCCGTCGCTGTCCACTTTGCGAAAAATTGCCATCTGCCTTGATATCCCCCTTTTTTTCCTGGTAATGGACAACTCCGGCCCCACCCATAAAAAAATCGCCGTTAAAAATGCCCGGACCGTGATTTTCCCGGGGGACGGACTGGAGTACCAGGTGATTCATTCGGATCAGAGTAAAAAAATGGGAATCCATGTGGGGGTGCTGAACTCCGGGGGAAGCACCAGCCGTGAGCTGCTACCCCATGATGGGGAAGAGTGCCTGATCGTGCTGGAAGGGAAAATGGAAGTCGTTTTCAGACATGAAACCATTGATTTGAATTCGGGTGAGAGTCTTTATTTTGACAGCTCGGTTCCCCATAAACTGCAAAATACCCAGGATACGGTCTGCCGTTTTTATTTAATTATCTCTCCGCCTAAATTTTAATCGGCAATCCCTCCTACATTCCCTGTTTTATTTATATCTCGGGGTTTTATGTCCATCTCGGGACAGAATTGAGCCTGTTTAATTCAGCTGAATAAATCCGAAAAGACGATTAGGGGCTTAATCCCGGATCCAGACCCGGGATAAGAAGATATGGTGTGTTTGAATCATTGTGAAGGTACTTTTTTAAATGGCTCTGACGTTTTGTATCTTCGCTGCGGGCAAAGTTTTTGGGGACATTGGAACACCAGTTGAGATGCCCTTTAAAATCATCGCTCCACCCGGGAGCGGCAATATCGGGCAGGTTATATTTCCTGGCCATACGGTATTGCTCAACAGCTGCGTTGGCATATGCTTCACAATAGGAAAGGGTGTTTTCCGGGGTGTTCGCCTTTTCATGATGATACCCCGGGCCGAGTGTATTAAAACTACCGGTGGTCCCGGTCCATGAAAAGGGCAGTTTAAACCGGGCTTTTGTTATAATTTTGCCCGAGTGTATCAAAAAGGTTTCGACATAGGCGGCTGTAAAAGCGGTATCCGGAAAGACCATGACAAGGTCTGCCGTTCCTTTTGGCAATTTTACCAGTTGCAGGGGTTTGTATCCGGCGTTTACCGCTTCCTGCCGGGATTGGTAGAGAAATGCGCCGCAATAAAACGGACCGTCAATTTCAGGGGAAATCTCATATGAAATCCTTAAAACCATTTCATTACCAACCTGGGATTTGATTTCACAACCGGTTATTTTTGAAACCGGAACAACCGCTTTGAGTAAATTATTATCGGTTTTCACGTGTTGATTGATTTGAGGGGCTGTTCCCAAATGCGTTTCCGGGTTAATTTTTTCCAGCCGAACGGGCTTGGGAATGGGGGTCGCGGCAACGGCAGAATCGACTGGCAGAATCCCCTGCATTGCGGCGGGCTTATCCTGGGCGCCAACGCTTTCCAATCCAATAAAAACGGTGCTGGCCAGCGCGGCGAACAGAATAATGATACTTAACCTGATCTGATTTTGGTTCGACATGATCAAAACTCCTTTTTTGATTTAAAACAGGTGGTATGATCATGGCATGTTGATATGGGTGTAACAATGCGGGAAACTACTCAAAAATGTGCACAAGGCCAACCCGGGTTTTTCCGGGCAGTTAACAGGAAAAATGCGGACCCAAATCCACCATAAAATTTTTGTTTAGCATGTGGGCCATGGGTTACTGCCTCGCTGGCCTTGCTGATGGTCAGGGCGGATTTAAAGTCTTGACAAGAGCCGGTCACGGACTGACGATTCCTTTTCGAATGGCATACCGTGTCAGGTCGGCAATGGTATTCAGTTTCAGTTTGTTTCTTAAACTTTGGCGGTGATTTTCAACCGTACGCTTGCTGATGTTTAATTGTCCGGCCATGTACTCCGTGTTCTTTCCTTCAGCGATCAATTGAAGGATTTCGATTTCTCTGGAAGAGAGCTCTTCTGTCTCATCCGCGATCAGTCCGGATGAAGTGCTGATGGCGGAATCAATAATAATGCCGGTTATCTGTGAACTCACATAGGACTCTCCTGAAAAAACTTTTCTTACTGCCTGGGCAAGCTCTTCAAATGCATTTGTTTTAAGAATATATCCGCACACCCCGGCTTTAAGCATTCCCATGACATAATGCCTGTCCGAATGCATTGACAATCCGATAATTTTCTGGCCCGGGTTCTGCTTGATGATCTGCCTCGACGCTTCGATACCGTTCAAGCCCTGCATGGATACATCCATTATAATGATATCCGGCTTAATTTCCTGTGATAAAATCAGGGCCTCCCTGCCGTTATCTGCCTCGCCGGCCAGTTCAAAGTCGGGCTCCTGCTGAATCGCCTTTTTAAGACCGTCCCGAAGAATCTGGTGATCATCAACCAGCAGGAGTCGAATGGGATGTTCATAAGGTTGCATCTGCCGTATCCGTTTATTTACTCTCTATCTGGTCCATGGGGATTAGAATCTTTATCTGTGACCCCCGGCCCGGACCGGAATCAATTTCCACCCTTCCGTTGATGCCTAAAATCCGCTCATGGATACGGTATAAGCCATACCCCATTTGGGTTTCTGCTTCAGGGCCTGTACTATCAAAACCTTTGCCTTTGTCTTTGACCCTCAATACCAGATGTCCGGATTGCCGGTCAAATATGATAAATGCCAATGAGGAACGGGCATGTTTAACAATATTAATCAACAATTCTTTGACCGCCCTGAAAAGGATGATATTCAGAGTTTCATTCAATTCAAGTTTTGTTCCAAAATTGTTGATCAGAATGACCTCCAGACCGTGGCGGTACCGCATATCATCGGCCAGCCATTCGAGTGCCGTTTCCAGGCCGAAATCGTACAGCAGCCTGGGACTTAGCTGAAATGTAAGTGATCGGATCTCTTCAACTGCCTGGGTGAGGGTTTTCTGAATATCTGACAGTCGATCTTTTACCGGGCAGTCTGCCTCTTCTTTTAATTTCTTCAGATTTAAAAGTGTCAGCGCCAGTGTCTGGGATGCAGAGTCATGCAGGTCGTCTGCTATTGATTTTCTTTCCCGTTCTTCAGCCATTGCCAGTTCCGCCGACATATTCTTCAACACCTTTTTATGTATATCAATCGTTGACCTTGCCGCTTTTTTCTTTTCTTTTTCCCTGCTCAGGTTTTCATATAGTTTTGCATTCTCTATGGTAACGATGGCCTGTGATAATAAAATATTCAGAATTTCCATTCGTTCACTGGAAAATTTTTTTGTCTCATCCCGGTGTTCCAGATACAATATCCCCGCCTTTCTGTTTTTATGGTGGAACGGGGAGCACAGAATCGATACCGGATGACCGGAAATGATATATGCATCTCCGCAAAATTGTTCCGACTGGATCGCATTATCCAGTATCACAACTTGATCGGATCGCATCACGTAATGAATCATTGAACATGGCAGGTTTTGAAAGCCGTCGTCAAATAACCGGCCTTGCAGTATTTGGGTTTCAAATGGTTCTGTTTTGGCAGACGCCTCCAGGTAAAGCTTCTTATCTTTGTATAAAAACAGATACGCATGCTGTGCACCTGAGTTTTTTAAAACCAGCCGGATCAGTTTTTCCATGACGATATCAAGTTCGGTTTCACGGGCAATGGTTTGAGCCGCATCAAGTATGGTTGTTAAATCCTGTTGAAATGTCGAAATGATGTTTTTATTTATTTGCGGGTGAATATGTCTGGACGGCACCGATACCGGTGATTCAGGGGTAAATTCAGATGCATATCGGAATACAAAGAGGGGATATTGATTTTTCATCTGCCTGTTTTTATTCACCGCTCCCCAGGAATAATATAAATCATACGATTGGGAAAGATAACGGGCAGCGGTATCAAAATGGCCGTATAAAAGCAGGAACATGCCTGTATACTCATTCATCAACGCCTGATCATTGACATAGCCGGATCGATCAGACGACGCCAATGCCGCCTCTATTTTGGGGAGTGCTTTTTTAATTTTTTTTTGGCTTAAATGGATCAGTGCCCGAATAAATGTATACCGGTGCAGGTGGTTGACCGGTGCCCCGGATGACCAGTTTTTGAGCAGCTTGACATTTTTTTTGATACGCGTTTTCTCTTTATTTTTCCGGGATGGCTCATAGTGGGTCTGCACAATCCGTGCAATTGAATCGATAAAGACAAACACAGCCGTCTCCGGCAGCGCCCTTGCCGCTTCAAAATAGACCCAGGCCTTGTTGCCGTTGGCAACCGCATTTGAGAATTTATTAAAATAGACATTGAGAAGTTCGGATACATAGTAATGGGTAAAGAGGGCCAGGGTATCATTGGACTGTTTAATCACCGGCAGCATCTTTTTCTTATCGTAAAAAGAGCCTCTCAGCGACCAGGGATCATAAACAACATTTTTCAGGTTCAACACCGCCTGCATGTTGATGACCGTCGCCGTATAGATCACATCCTGTTTTAACTCTTTCATCTTCACCAGGTAATATCGGATCATCTTCCCCACGGTTTCCAACGGGTCACCACAGATGAAACGGGCCGTGCACATGGCGGCGGCACTGATGCAGGCAAACTGATGGTCCCCTGTTTCGCGGCCGGTTTTGTATGCGGCTGTCAATGGCCGGCAGGTCTGTTTTAAATGGGTTCTCCAGTGATAAATAGAGCCGTGTGTTGTCGCTATTGTCCGGGAGTGAATGTTTTTAAGCCGGTATTTTTCAATCAGTTTTTCAGCCAGCCTTCCAAAACGGACCCCATCATCAATATGGTTTAAGATTCCACAGGAGATAAATCCGTATCCTGCAAATGCAAAAACCGATGATTCGGTAATCCCGTATCGGACAGATAACCGGATACTTTTAAAAATGATCACGGGCAGTAGATTCGGTTTGGAATACAGGGCGGCCAGCGTCACACAGGAGATAACCCTTAATGCCGAATGAATGTTTACATCCGACATTTCGGGCAGATCCGCCAACGATTCCACTGAAATCTTTCGCAGCACCAAACGGGTGCGGATCATCTCCCATATCACTTGGGCCCGGCCGGGAGATGCCGGAAATGAAACACCCAGTTGCGCTGTATATTTCAGGGCGACTTCAATGGCGTCCTCCATCTCATTTCTGGCATATAAGGAACTGGTTTTTATTTCATATAACCGGGTTTTTAGTATTGGATCATTTATCGCCTGATCGGCGCGATGGAAAAACAGATCCATTTGTTTATAGTCATTATTTAAAAATGACGAGACCGCCACCCCTTCATGCAGTTCAAAGCACAAGGTTTTGTCTGTTTCCCATATCGCCCGGCCATCCCCGTGCTTTCCATTGAGCTCTTCAAGGATTCGAATACCGGTCAAATAGTAGTCATGTGCGGTTTGAAAGGCGGCGGCATCAACGGCGTTTTTACCGCAATCGCAATTCATCTGTGCCAGGCATTTAAGCCTGTCCGGCCTTGATTCAGATTTAAAAATTTTGTTTAAAAGACCGGTGATGATAAATATGGTGTTTGACGAAAGCGGTTTAACCGTATGGTGTTCCCAGATTTTCCAGGCAAACACTGCAACGAGAATCTCTTTTCTAACTGGCGGGTATGTCTTGAGAAGCTCTTTTTGAATGCTGTCATGGGCAAAAACAAGGCTGTTTTTATTTTTTTCGTTTAATTGGGGATTATCCTGATACGGAATAAGGATTCCGGATTGAACAGCCGGATCAATTAGATCCTTAATTTCGGGCATACGTCTATCGCAGCCGATTGACAGCAGCGAGATATCAAAGGAATGTCCCAGACAGGCGGCAAAAAAAAGGATATCCCGGGTGGCCGGTTCAAACCTGTTGATCCGCTCTAAAATCAATACGGCAACGTCGTCGTTAACGGGCAGGGCCCTAATCGCAGCCAGGTCGATTTTCCACAACGCCTCTTTTTGTGAAAACCGGATCATTTTTTTTCGACAGGCTGCATTTAAAAACTCTGTCACAAACAATGGATTGCCGCCTGTCTTTATCCGTATCGTCTCACTTGCTTCGGCTGCAACACCCGGCTCAAGATGCATCATGTCGGATATTAAGGCGTTGATATCTTCTGCTGAAAACGGTGACAGGGTCATCTGATTCACCCCGATTTGCCTGAGTTCCGTCTTTTTCAATATGTCAAACCACCGGTGGGAAGACGCCATCTCCGTGTCCCGAAACGCACATGCCAGCAGAAGATGATCAAGATCCCGGGCCAGGCAGATGGATTCGATGATATTCATGGATGCCGGGTCTGCCCACTGGAGATCATCGATAAATAAAAAGACCGGCATATCCTTGTTCATAAGTGTTTTGACAAATGCATCGAACAGATAGACGAATCGATTTTTCTCAGCCTCAGGGGTGAGCGGTAAGACTTTGGGCTGGACACCGATGATCTTTTCCAGATCAGGCAGGATTTCCACCATCAGCTGTCCGTTTTCTTTAAGCGTTTCTTTAAGGCGATCTTTCCATAAATGAAAAACCGAATTTTTCTGTCCCAGTATCCAGTCTATGACGGTTTGAAATGCATTGGTAATCGCCTGATATGGAACCCGGCTGTTGGTTTGATCAAATTTGCCGTATAAAAAAAAGGCGTTCTGCCGAAACTCGGGTGAGTTGATCTGTTTAACCAGAACGGTTTTGCCCGAACCCGGTTGGCCTGAAACGGAAAGTATCTGCTTGCTTTGTCTGTTTTTTTTCCAGGCATCCACAATGGTTTGGTACTCTTTTGATCTGCCGTAGAGTCTCTGGGGAAAAGTTAAACCTTTGGTGCTTACGGTTTCTTTAAAAGCGTTCTTTCCTAGTATCCGGAAATTTTTATCATCTGTCCCTGAAATTTTGTTCACAAAGCGTGAAGAACCGTCTGAACGGATTCTTTCGGGTTTATTATCAATCACAGATGCCATAAAATTAGACTTGGGTTCTGGTGATATATGAAAAATTCAGGTTTAATGATCGCAGTGTACTAGACTTTTCCGGACTCAGGCAAGATATTATTCTGAAAGGGCGGGGTGAGGTTCAACCCGGATATTTCACGAACCGATTTTACTTTAGCTGTCCGATTGCCAGCACGCCTGCACCAGTTTTGTCGTATCATCCCATTTCCCGGCACTGATCCATTCTGAAATCTGTCTGGATACATCCGGATACGTCCTTTTTATACCCGGGGCATCAGATAGCCAGCGGGCTAAAAACGGTTTGTCCAGCCGGGTTATAACCGATCCATATCCGAGTAAGTTTAAGGCCTTTGCATTGGCGGACTGTTCAAACTGTCCGTGAATGGGTTTGACCAGCAATTTTTTCCCTAAAAAAAGTGCTTCACCGGGCAGTTCGAAACCGGCATTACATATCACACCGGCACATCGGGACAGATCCGTATAAAAAGTGGTCTTTGAAAACGGATGCCAGATGATATTGTGATCGGATTTGATTTCCCGGTTCCGGTCTGCGGTATAGACGGCAAAGGTATAGGAGTGAAACGGATATAAAAAATTTCTGAGCGTATCTGGATCATCAAACGGAAGATAGACCAGGATGAGCCGTTTATCCGCCGCTGATGCCGGTTTGACATTGTCTGAAATCACCGGTGGTATGATCGGCTGGTCAAAATGGTGCCAATGCATGCCCAGGGCGGTATCTGCCGGAGCGAAATGTTTCAGAACAGACCGGGCAAACAGATTGAACCGATTCATGGGGATTTTGTGGGCAAAGGCGTACTGGTTACCGATGCCGATGCAGGGAAGTCTGTTTTTTTTGGCAATTCCGGCACTGATGGGTTCAAAGTCGGTAATCACAAGATCATATCCTGCGGCATCAAATGAGTTGATATCTTTTTTAAAGCGGGTCAGCGATATGTTTTTTGCCGTGTCATAATATCGAATCCGGCCGTTTTTAATTGAGAAAGTGAAACCCTTAAAAAAGGTGGCCCGGGGAATGACGGACCTGTCAAAAAACTTATTCGGACCGCAGCCGCTGAAAATGACATCAACATCTATTTCTTTCTTTTTCAGCCGGTCGATGATCTGTGTGGAACGTGTAACATGACCGTTCCCCGTACCTTGGATGCCGTATAAAATTTTCATGAAACCGTCTGTTTTTTGATCAAATTCCGGTCAGGCCACCACCTTTTCACCAATCGGCTCTTCCGGATGGACGGGCCGGGTGCTGTTTGGGGGGCGGCCATATCCGTTGAGACGGGAATCACAGTGATCAGAGGATTCTCCTAAAATATCCAAAAGGGCATTTTCCCAATTGTATTTTTCGCTGATCCGCCTGTGACAGGCCTGCCGCATCATTTCAAACTCATGGGGCTGATCGGATTTCAGGGCCTTTATCCGCAGGATCTGTTCAACCCAGCCGTCCGTCTTTGAGAGGGTCAGGACCGCTCCTGTCAAACCGGGTTTTACAATTTCCCGGGGCCCCCCGACATCTGTCACCAGGCAATAGAGTCCCCTGGCCTGGGCTTCTAAAATAACCATGCCGAATGTGTCGGTGGTACTGGGAAAGACAAACATATCCGATATATCGTAGTAATCCTGGAGACGCGTGTTTTCAATATATCCGGTGAAATGGATACGGTCGTTCTGTTTATACCGGGTGCTGAACATCTGATAATCCGGTCCGTCTCCGCAAATGATCAGATTTAATTCGGGAACCATTTTTGCCGCCCGTGTATAGACGTCGAACAGGAATTCGATGTTTTTATCCCGGCTGATCCGGCCGGCCCACATCAGGGTGAACCCGTCTTTGATTCCTGCCTGCTGCCGAAACGCCGTTTTCTGCAAGTCATTGTTTTCCAGTGCCCTGGGGGAGTATCCGCGCTTGAAAATACTCATTTTTTCAGTGTGATATCCCTGCTCGGCCAGGATTTCCATATACGCCTGGGTGGGGACTTTAATATGCGTGGAAAAAGAATAGAACCGGTTGGTGAATGAACGGATCAAACCGGCCAGGGCTTCGTCTTTGAAAATCAGCGCTGCCTGGGCTGCAAAATCCGTGTGATAGATGGTGACACAATCAATCCCCAGAATGCCGGCCATAATCATACCCAGAATTCCCACCGGGCCGGGCGTTGAGACGATAATCCGTTCCGGCTGGTATTGATAAATCATCTCTATGGAAGCCAGCAGAGACGGAAAGTGACAGGTGTAATTCGTATAAAACTCCGGTGTAATCGAATAGATACAGGGCAGATACATGATGGAGTCCGCGGCATCGGCGGGCCTATCCTTGGAACAGGTGACAAAGCAAAAATGGAGTTTTCGTTCCTCAGCCTGCCGCCTGAACCGGTTAAGGGTGACGGATACACCGTTTAAATCGGTCATGGTGTCTGAAAACCACAGCACTTTTCGGTCGCTCGGTTTTCCTTCACCGATATATTTCTTTTTTAAAGCCAGGATCAGGTCCCGGTCCTTGGAAAGGTGGCGAAGGGATGAAAAAAAGGGGATGCTGATAAAAAATGCAGGAAATGAAGATACCAGGTTTCTGAACAACTTGCCGATGTCCCCCTTGGAAAAATCTTTTACAAACGATTCTAAGATCAGTTTAAAGAATTCATCCAGCAGCAGCCCCATGGAGCGGTATATATGAATGATTTTGGTTTCAGAATCCAGATTCTTGTTATGGGCCCAGTTATAGACATCTTCAAAAAAAGTCAGGATGATTTTGTCTTTTATCTGTTTGCCGTTTTTTATCTTCCTGAGAGTGACCCATTTTTTTAACCGGCTCTGCCGTTCTTCAAATATCACGCTGTTAACAAAGGCGACAACTCCGCCCGGTGCATTTTTCTGCGCCTGGGAAGAGTAATCGCAAAATATTTTATAGATGGAAAAAGCAAAGGACTTATAATCATTGCATCGTCCCGAACAAGCCGTCTGCTTGTTGCGAATGGCGTTGATAAAGGCCTCTTTTGAGTGGTCGCACCGGCATATCGTAGTGGTTTGGCCGATGAATATGCCGGCGTGATCATCTGATCCGCCGGTAAAGGATTTGACCCACGGGTCGTTGCTGATCGGTTCGATGCCGTGTTTCCTGGCCAGGGTTTGAACCTGTTCCTGTGTGATGTGTGTTAAAATATTCTGCCAGGTTTCGTTGTAGCACCGGTTTCGTGCACCGTTCAATCCTTCAAATACATCAAACAGAAGGATGAGTTTCTCAAGCGTATTCATGTCCAGTTTATGATTAATGCTGTAAAATCCGTGGGCCACGGAGTAGGCCAGGTTCTGCTCTTTAATATAATCTCTGAACCGGTAAATGTCTCTTCTGATTTGGTCGATCCGGTCGAATTGTTCAGGGGTAACGTCAAAAACCAATACATGAATTTTGCAATTGTTTTCAGGAAAATAAGTGGTGACCTCAAGGCTTAAAAAGGTATCATGAGGATATTTTTCAACTAGCTCAAGCCCGCCTTCAATGGTGTTATGGTCGGTCACCGTGACAAAATCCATTCCCCGTTGTTTTGCCGTTTTATAAAGGGTGTCGATGTCGGTATAGGATTCCCGTGCACCGACTTTTTGTAAAAACCATTCCGACGGGCGTTTGGATGCTTTTGAGTGAACATGAAGGTCTGAACGAATCATCTTGTCTCCTGAAAACTATGAAAATTGTTTTTATTTCCTTAATTAAAAAACCGGGATGAGAATTGCATTAAGAAACCATTTGCGAATGGTAAAGAGAGAAAAATGATTTGGAAGATGACAGCCTTTTTTTTGATTTGCCTTAACATTGCATAAAAATTTTCAAATGATTTCAAACCGATTCTTTTTTTACTCGATTTTTTTTATGACATACCGGTCCTTGGTGCAGATCGCGGGGCGGGTGGTTCGCATCAGAGGGAATCGGTTTTGAACGGGGCCAGTTTTTTGAAATCAGGAGGGGTGCGGCCGTCAAAATAATCGCATGCCCGGTAATATAAGAGATCTGCGGCCCATAGCCTGAGATGGGCGGGATCGCTGAACATTCTTTTTAACAGGCGGTGGGGGGCGGTGACCAGGTCAATGACCGGGCCTGCCAGTTCCGACGGATCCCGGAAACACTCCCAGTCGCATCGGCGGCAACTATACCCGGCGGGCTGAAACGATTTGTCCAGGTCGATGAACCGGCCGAAATCATCCTGTCCCCTGTATCCGCAGGGAAAGGTATGCCCGGATTCGGCATCCATGAAAAAGTAGTTGATTCCCCCCTGACAGGGGTAGGATGTATCGGATTCGCCGTTATACTCTTTGATCAGGGCATGCAGGGCCACCCGGGGGGAAAAGATACGGATCTTATCCCTGAATTTTGGAATGGTCTGTTTGAGGGCGGAAAAGACGGCCTTTTTTTCGGTTCGGGTAAACCGGACAATCCGGTCCGATGCACTGGCCTGATAGACCGGATCAAGTCCGCAACTGTCGGTGTCAATGCTCATGGGATAACAGGCATTGGCAATGGTGAACCCCAAGTCAATCACGGTTTTGTAAAATTTGGAAAACGCTTTGCCGTATGCAAGGCAGAGCGCTTTTTCATATGCCGGCTCGTTTGCATAATCATCCCGTGATATCTCTTGGGTCAGTGCGGCTCCGACATTCCGGTTGATTCCCAGGTTGACCGACGGGTAGATTCCGACACTTTCAAATATCGGCAATGCTTTTGAGATACCGTCAAACATGTTTTGAAATCCGCGCATCTGGTCATGAATTCGCGGATCGCATGAGTCAATGCTGATCCAGAAATTACGAATCGGTGTGGCGGCCAGCCGGTCCGCTATCTGCCGGATTCGGTCTGAAAATCCGGGTTTGCCGGAATTCGTAAAAAAGAAACCGTTGGTACCGGTGCGGATAAACGGGATGCGGTTCCTGCCGGCCCTTTCAATATAATCGTATAGATGCTGTTTGAGCAGGAACGGCTCCCCCCCTGTAAAGGAAATCGCCTTGATCCCCAGAGAGGGGGCTGTGTCAATTGTTTTCAATACCAGGTCCGGATCCAGGGAATGCCGCTTAAAATTCCGGGTGACCCGCATGCTGCACTGGGGGCAGGTTGCATTACACCTGTCTGTGGTCTGTATGACCAGTTGGCCCGGTGTCAGCCGCACAAACCGGTTCCGAACGGCCTGGTGAATGGTGTTGAAATTCATCATTTAAGGATCGTGTTCAGGTTCATAACCCCATCAGTGGCGAAACACCCGGCAACTGACGTTTCCCGGGCCCGGGCGGTCCGGTCCTTGGGAAACGTGCCGGCATCATCCACCCGGACCTGCCGGGTAATGTCCTGGTAAAAGCACAAGATACCGACCACCTTATTGGTTGCGTCACGAAGGGGAATTTTGTTTTTATTGATAAATCGTCTCTCCCCCTCGGCCGTGGTTTGAGTCCGGATCATATTCAACCGGGGGGCATCATCCGACATGACCTGCCGGTCCTGCTCTTTGAACAGTTCAAGTTCCTGGGGCGGCCAGGGCAGATCTTCATCGACCAGCCCTTTTATTTCGTCGGGATCGGAAAGGCCGGCATCCATTGCAAATTTTTTATTACATCCCAGGTAGACCCGGTCCTGGTTTTTCCAGAAAACAGCGTGGGGAATCGCATCAATGACTTGCTGCAGGGTCCTTCTTGATTCTTTTAAATTGGATATGGCTTGCTTTTTATCCAGATCCTCCTGTTCAAGCAGGCCGGCATACCGTTCGAGAATATCAGACCTTTGCCTTTGTGATTCAACCAGTTGATTTAAAATGGTTCGGACCGGGACAATGCCCCATAGTCTCTCTTTTTTTAAAATAATGATGTGGTCATAAAGCCGTTCACTGTCCCGTTTCATGGCTTTTTCCGCAACCTCTTCTATGGTTTCGTCGTGGTTGACCATCATGGGAGACCGGTCCATCAGGGACGATATCGGTTTGTTGCAGAAAAGGGAAAATCCGTATCGTTGACTGAGCCTTAAATTCATATGGATGTTCATTACCAGGCCGACGGGTTTGGCATCTTCCGTAATCACAACCGCGCTAACCGGTTTGTGGTCATCAAAAAAGGTTTTAACATGAGCGGTTAATTCATCGGACTGAAACGTATGGGCCTGTTCCCGGATATATCCAATCCTGTTCATTGAAGCTGTTGAAGAAACGGTCATTGTTTAATTGTTCATTAAGAACCCTTTTTTTGGGATATCTGCCATTGAAACACTTGTATGATGCACCCGGGAATTGAGATTATCGACCCTTTGATTTACAAGACAGTACAATACAATATCCTGTACTATCTGATACAGATGTTTGATCCGTGTTATGAAAATACTAAGTTTGTGTTTAAAAGAATGGGCGAATGGCCCTATCGGCGGGTTCTGAACCGGGCATCTCCGGCCTCAATCTGGTTAAGGATTTCTGTGTAGGCGGTATACCGCTCCATGGGAATCTGGCCGCTATCAACCATTGTTGATACAATGCAGCCCGGCTCGGTGCGGTGGCGGCAATTCCGGAACCGGCAGGAGCCGTGGGGTACCTGCTCAAAACCGGGGAAACACTCTGCCAGATTTTCCGTGGTGATATCCACCAGGCCGAACTCGTTGAACCCCGGGGTGTCAACCAGTTCACCACCGTCCGGAAGGGAATGAAGAGAGGAAACCGTGGTGGTGTTGCACCCTCTTTTTCCTGCCTCATAAATCTCTCCCACCTTTAGATCCAATGTGGGGAAAATGGCATTGAGCAGGCTGCTTTTGCCCACCCCGGTGATGCCTGTAAAAATCGCCCGGAGGCCGTCCCTCAAATATAATTTTAAAGCGTCAAGCCCCTGTCCGGTCTTTGCGCTGACAACAAAGATATCCAGGCTCTCTGAATAGGTTCTCTCCATCTGCCTTATAAATGAACCGGCTGTTTCAAGGTCTGCTTTGTTGATAACCAGCAAAGGGATCAGACCGGCCTGTCTCGCGGCAATAACGGATTGGTCGATGTAACCGGGTGTGGGGCTGGGCAGAGGGGAAACCACAACCCCCAGAACATCCAGGTTGGCCCCGACAACACAGATACTGCCCCGGGAATTTCGCCGGCAAAGCTCTGTTTTCCGGGGCAGCCGTGTCAGGCGATGGTGCTTCACGGCAACCGTGTCACCCACAACATGGCCAGCCCGGCGCTTGACCTTTACCAGCCGCTGTTCTCCCGATTCAAACCGGATATTTACGGCAATACCGTGGTGGGAAACGATGACCCCTTTTTGTTCTCGTTCCTGTCCAGGTGCTGAGCCGGATTGTGTTTTTTTATTGGTTTTCAACCGCTGAATCTCCGCATTTACCCTCTCCAATACAAAGGAGAGATACAAACCGTTTTTTACTCCGTAAACGGTCTATAAGAGGTATAGGAAAAACCGTACCCGGTGTCAATGGCCCTGACCCCACCATACGGTCCCGCCTGCGGCGTTGCCTGGGGTGGTTCCTCCCTGCCGCGTATGGCTGATACGCCCTCAGTCGCCCCCATTTGTCTAGGTGGTTTTAAATTGGTCTGGTTTCATCACTCCTTCCCATATTTTTGGGATAGCGCATTGCGGCATTCATGGCAGAGCATGTCTTCTTTTTCATCATGTTCTTTCAGATTGTGGGGATAGGCCCTTGCGCAGTCTGCTACGGTGCAGCGGGGAATACCCAATATGAATCCGGTGGATGAAAAACCCTGATTGACAGTTCGTTTGATTATTTGAGTCAGTGGGGTGCTATTGGTATAGAATCGATGAATGCTCATGACAGCGCCTTCGGGGATGCTCCATCCGTACAGAAAATTATAATCCTGAGCATAGATGTCTTTTACGGTAATCCCCAACACTCCCAGGACACCGTCTTTTTCCAATTCTTCCGAGTAGGTGTGCATTAAATCTGTTAACAACACCTGCGCATTGTATTGAGGTGCCGTCCCGCCGATCAACTCCGGCCAGGCGGCTCGGCCTGCTTCGCTTTGGTGATAGAGATACTTGACAAATTCATATTCATCCTTTTGGGTGAGCTGAGCTGAATCATTCAACCCCATCATCCGGAGAACCTGATGATAATCCTCTTTTCTGTTTTCCCGGAACTTTTCGACAACTTGGGAAAACATGCGGTTGAGCACCTCCTCCTGGCTTCGGAAATTCTTTTGATTCAACTTAAGCCTCTGGTTTCCCACCTCGACCCGTATTCTAAATTCCTGGCTGATTCTGGCCATCAGGGCCGACAATACGGTATCGGGAATATAATCGTACGGATGGATGAGAAGGACCTTGCCATAGTTATCGGGTGTTGACGGCTCCACTGAGGCCGGCAGCATTGTCTTTATTTTCCGGGCGGTCTCCAGCAGTTCGGAATCATTGCTGTTCTTCAACAGATGATCGAGACGGGAAGAGGCTTGAAGCCCTTTGCCAAGAAGGGATTCAATTTTGGCCATTCTTATCTGGGTCTCCCAGTCTTTTGCATCAAGTCGAAGCCCCTTTGTATAATATGCATGGGATTTGTGAAGATCCATTTTTCTCAGGTAGTGATGACCCAGGGTAAAATAGACGGTTTTGTATTTTCTGGCAGAGACATTGAGCATTTGGTCAACCGTCCGGGCTTCATCTTCGAGGGTTGAAATCTCTTCCTCGCTGAAAATTTTTAATGCAGGGGCAGGCAATGACTGCTTCCATTTGAGATCACTCCAAAGTCCACCTTTGTCAAGCAGTTTGGTTAGGACCTTATTTGTCTTGTCCCGGTAATCGTTTTCTTTTCCAAAACCGGATGCCCAGAAGACCCTTCCCAGGCTGTATGCCTTTCCGTAATCTTCCCAGGAGTCATAATGACGTTGAATTTTTTTTCCGAAATAAACGAGCATGTTCCAGGCCTCGGGTTCCGATATATATCCGATCTGATACCCCCAGCGAATTAAGGAGGTCATTCGCCCCAGATCCCATGCAATGAGGTTTATCTCTTCAAATTCTGCGCTATGCGCCCTGAGAAAGGAATAATACTTTTGATTTTTCAAGGAGAGTGTTTCATGTGTCAACAGATCATCGACAGTTGTAAAACCGTATTCCATCAACCGGTTCCTCAGGAAATTAAAGGTATCATTATGGCCCGAATACTCCATTCGGGACAGGGTTTCCAACAGGTCGTCCCTGTTATTAATTCCCCAGTATTTTGAAAGCACTTTTTTCCATTTCTCTGAAGCGACAGGGGAGGGCGGTTCCACTTCCAGGGTGTGCGGATCAGACTCGTTCAAAGACATGATAATCGCCGGAAGAGCCACGAGCCATTTTTTTTGGACCTTGTTCAGTTGCGGGGGAGCTGCAACACCGATGGTTTCTTCAAAGATAGTTCTGAACGGCGGACTTTCTTTTTCGACGGTTTTTTGGGGGGTCTGGCAGCCCCATACGGTGAAGAGAAGAGACAGGATAAGCAGGGTCGTTTTCGTCATCGTTTTCTTTTTCATTGCAGAGTGTTCCCATTTGTTATGCGGGTTGATGGTATAAAAAATAATGAAATCGGAACTCATTTGTTTTTTTATCGGCTATGGACTCTTATCATATTTTCGTTCACTGACACAACCGCCATTAATGTAAAACTCAACAACGATGAGGTAAACGTGAGCGCCGGAACAACCCCCTGAATTATAGCGGGAATCATGTAAAAGATATTGACTTTTCGCCGGATTCAACAAATGATTGTCATGGATAGCGAAACCGTATTTTTATGAAGCGGGAAATAGAATCATCCGAAGCGGTTAAACCGTTCCCCCTTTATTGCGATGGCGGATGATATGCAAAGGTGAACCAGGAGATCCATATGTCAATAGAGAAAGATATCCTATCATGGGATGGAAAAT
The DNA here is from genome assembly GCA_028280105.1 of Desulfobacula sp. Classification (GTDB taxonomy): domain Bacteria; phylum Desulfobacterota; class Desulfobacteria; order Desulfobacterales; family Desulfobacteraceae; genus Desulfobacula. The sequence continues at coordinate 18,864 of JANQML010000008.1, forward strand.
CAGCAGATGCGATTCGCACTGTATTTGAATCGCATCACAAAAAAACGGGGTTTCTTCAAACCATTGTCAGGCTGGCAAAAGACCCCTCCTTTCAAAAGGGAGCCACATGGTTGCTGAAAGCGGCGCTTGAATCCGGCCAAAAACTGCAAAAGGAGCAAGTCAAAGAGATCTACGGTTCTCTTGACAGCCGGGCGCACTGGGAAACAAAATTACATATTCTCCAATCTGTTCCGTATATGCCGGTTGAAAGAGATTCGGTTCAACACCTTTACAATTTTATTCGGGCGACGCTGACCGATTCAAAGAAATTCGTCAGGGCCTGGTCATATAACGGCTTTTATGAATTGGCGGTTCAATATCCGGAATATGTAAATGAAGCAAAGCAGCTTTTTGAAACGGCGATGAATGATGAGGCCGCATCTGTTAAAGCCAGAATCCGGAATATTGTCAAAAAAGGATTTTAAAAGAAGTTAAAAAATGGTCTGAACGAAGGAGAATCCATCCCTATTCAAACTGCCCGATAAAGCTTTTTCCCGATATGATAAAATAGATCTCTTCTGCAATATTGGTGATATGGTCACCAATCCGTTCGCAACATCTGCCCATGAACATCAACTGGGTACCGTCTTCCACCAGACCGGTTTCCTGCTGCATCTGTGATTGCATCTGGTTCATCAGTTGAAAATAGTGGTTGTCAATTTCATCATCCCGGTTCCAGACAGCCACTGCTTTATCCAGATCAAGCATCAGAAATGCCATGATTGCATCATGAATCATGATACGGCCGGTATTGGCCATGGTGATAACCAAATCTGTCGGTTCTTTCGGCGGTGTGCCGGACAGTTTCGTCACCCGCTGGGCTACATTGGCGGCATAATCGCCGATCCGTTCCAGTTCGGATGCAATTTTCATAACCGCCAAAAGCTGTCTCAAGTCGACGGCCATGGGTTGGCGCCGGGCTAAAAACGCCACGGCCTGCTCTTCGATCCGGTGTTGAATCTCATTGATCTGGCTGTCATTTTCATATACTTTTTTCGCCAGGGTGCAATCCATGATTTTGAGTGCCTGGGCCGCTTTTTCAAGCTGGTTTTCGCATTTTTTGGCCATTTCCATGACCGCTTCCTTTAGCAGGGAGATTTCAACATCCACCGATTTTATAATATGATCCTGCATAACGTATCCTTAACTTATCCGAATCTTCCGGTTATATAATCTTGAGTCAGCTGGTGAAGAGGATTTAAAAAGATCTGTTCCGTGGGACCGATTTCGATCAAATCCCCCAGGTGAAAATAGGCGGTTCGCTGGGATACCCGGGAGGCCTGCTGCATGGAATGGGTCACAATGGCAATGGAATAATCCCGGCGCAGTTCATCGATCAGGTCTTCGATAATGGCGGTGGCAATGGGATCCAGGGCAGAGCAGGGCTCGTCCATCAGGATGACCTCCGGGCTGACGGCAATGGTCCGGGCAATGCAAAGTCGCTGCTGCTGTCCGCCTGAAAGACCGGTTCCCGGTTGACTCAGCCTGTCCTTTACCTCATCCCAGAGACCGGCCCGCTTTAACGATTGCTCCACCAGTTCGTCGGTTTCCGCCTGATTTTGGACCAGGCCATGGATCTTCGGACCGTAAGCCACATTATCATAAATGGATTTGGGAAACGGATTGGGTTTTTGAAAGACCATTCCGACCTGGGCCCTTAGCGGGACGACATCAATATCCTTGTCATAGATATTTTTTTGGTCCAGCAGGATCCGGCCTTCCACCCGGCACCCTTCAATGGTGTCGTTCATCCGGTTCAGGCTTCTTAAAAAGGTCGATTTTCCACATCCGGAAGGTCCGATCATTGCGATAACTTCATTGCAGCCAATATCGAGAGAGACATTGTTGATCGCTTTTTTTTCGCCATGATTATAGTAGACATCAACATTCTCGCACCGCATTCTTGGGTTTTCAACGGTCTTTTCACCGACCGTCCGCCGGTCTTCTTTGGGTACAAGTTTGAATTTCTGGTTATCCATGGATTGGCTCCCGGTTCTGAAATCACCCATTTTAGATGTTTCAGGCGTTGCATTGGCTGGTTGTGTTTCCATTAAAAGATTCATCTCTTTTAGATCCGTGGGTTAAAAAGAAGGGGTACCGGGCGGAAAAAACAGCCCGGCACCCTGGTATCAACGGTTAATTAAAGGGGTCAATTAACGGGTGATGATTAGAAATCAGCAGCTGTCATCGGTGTTAAATTGGAAACCGCTGCTCTAAACTTTGCTCTTTCATCGCTGGACATGGGGATCAAACCTTTATCCGTCAGGTACCCTTCATCTCCCCAGGCTTTTTCGCTGGTAAACTCTTTAAGAAAACCGTTCATGCCCGGAATCTGATCCACATGGGCTTTTTTGACATAAAAGTACAGAGAACGGGAAACCGGATAGGAACCGTCGGAAATGGCATCAAATGTCGGTTGTACACCATCGACATAAGCACCCTGGACTTTATCCGTATTCTGGTCAAGGAATGAAAAACCAAAGATACCCAGGGCATTGGGGTTGGCTTCCAGTTTTTGAACGATCAGGTTATCGTTTTCACCGGCTTCTACGTAGGCACCGTCTTCACGAACCGTGTGGCAGACGGCTTTATATTTTTTCTTGTCCTTTTTTTCCATGGCTTCAATGAAAGCAAATTGGGTTGCACCGCCTTCCATTGCCAGCTCAACAAACGCATCCCGGGTTCCGGAGGTGGGCGGCGGACCCAGTACTTCGATCTTTATCGCCGGCAGTGCCGGATTTACATCTTTCCAGGTCTTGTACGGGTTGTCAACCAGGGTCTCGCTGCCGTTCGGGTTGGGAACCTGTGCGGCAAGGGCCAGGAAAAGATCTTTCCGGGTCAGTTTCATGACATTACCCTTTTTGGAGTTGGCAACAACAATACCGTCATAACCGATTTTAACTTCCACGATTTCGATACCGTTTTTAGCTGCTTTTTCAAACTCTGATTTTTTGATCCGTCTGGAAGAGTTGGTAATATCCGGGTGCTGAACACCGATACCGGCACCGAACAATTTGTGTCCCCCACCGGAACCGGTGGATTCAATTTTCGGGGTTTTATACTGGGTGGATTTACCAAATTTTTCTGCAACTACGGTTGCAAAGGGATAGACGGTTGAAGAACCGACAATCGAGATATAATCCCGGGATGTGGCCCATGAATTGCCGACGCCTGCGATAAAGGTTAGCGCTAACGCTGTAAGTAAAACTTTTTTCATTTTAAATCTCCTGTCTGTGTTGGGTGATTACCCAACTGTAAAAAATTTTTTACCATCTTTTTTCAAACTTCTTTCTTAATATAACAGCCACTGCATTCATGGTGATCAGGAACATCAAAAGGATCATGATTGCAGCGGAGGTTCTCTCTAAAAAGCCTCTTTCCGGGCTGTCCGCCCACAGAAAAATCTGTACCGGAAGGACCGTGGAAGGATCGGTAAATCCGCCGGGAATGTCTACGATAAAGGCCACCATGCCGATCATCAAAAGCGGTGCGGTCTCTCCCAGGGCCTGGGCCATGCCGATGATGGTGCCGGTAAGCATGCCCGGCAGTGCCAGCGGCAGGACATGGTGGGTGACCATCTGTGTTTTGGAGGCGCCCACACCCAGGGCTGCCTCACGGATCGACGGGGGAACGGATTTTAAAGATGCCCGGCTGGCAATGATGATGGTGGGAAGGGTCATCAGGGTCAGGACAAATCCGCCCACCAGTGGGGCTGACCTGGGCAGGCCGAAAAAATTCAGAAAGACGGCCAGGCCGAGCAGGCCGAATACAATGGACGGTACGGCTGCCAGGTTGTTGATATTGACTTCGATAATATCGGTCCACCGGTTTTTGGGTGCAAATTCTTCCAGGTAAACGGCTGCTGCCACACCAATGGGAAAGGAGAGCACCAAGGTCACCACCAGGGTGTAAAACGAACCGCAGACCGCACCCCAGATACCGGCCAGTTCCGGCTCCCTTGAATCTCCGGCTGTAAAAAACGTGGTGTTGAACCGTTTTTCGATTTTCCTTTTTTCAACAAAGGCATCGATCCAGGCCAGTTGATTATCCTTCAGCCGTCGATCCGATTCCGGCAAGGTCCGGTCCAGATGACCCTTAAACAGCATATCCACATCATCATCCACCGGTACCCACAATTGGATGGTCTGGCCGATGGTATCCCGGTTCTCCCTTACCACATCCTGAACATCAAAGGCTGCTCCGGAACTGATCAGAGCGTAGAGCTGCCTTTTATCCCCGCGGGATGTGACATCGGGAAAATATGCCCTCAGGGACGCTTTGACGATTCCGTTAAAATCCGAGGCTGCCAGGTTGTTCGTATCTATATAGTCAGGGTCGATGAAGAGGTCCAGTTCGATATAGGTCTGTCTGAAAGCGGAATATCCGTTGGAAAAGATACTGGCAAAGAGCGAAAAGAGGCAGAGCAGGCTGATGATAATGGCACCGATGCCGTACTGCCGGAACCGTTTTTCCGCTTTATACCGTTTGGCCAGTCCTTTCTGGACAATGTCCATGGTCTTTGCCGGGCTTTTTCCGTCGGACGTATTATTCGGATGATTATTCATATTGTTCTCTATACTTTCTGACCACCATGAGGGCGATCACGTTCAGAACCAGTGTCGTGACAAACAGCATCAGGCCCAGTGCAAACGCTGCCAGGGTTTTGGGGCTGTCAAACTCCTGGTCCCCCACCAGAAGGGTGACGATCTGGACCGTAACCGTGGTAACGGTTTTTAATGGATTCAATGTCAGGTTGGCAGACAGTCCCGCCGCCATGACAACGATCATGGTTTCTCCGATGGCCCGGGAGACGGCAAGAAGAACCCCCCCCACAATACCGGGGAGGGCGGCCGGGATAATGACCAGGCGGATGGTTTCCGACTGGGTGGATCCCAGTCCGTATGCCCCGTCCCGAAGCGCCTGGGGCACGGCATTGATCACATCATCGGACAGGGATGAAACAAAGGGGATAATCATGACCCCCATGACAAGACCGGCAGCAAGCGCACTTTCGCTTGAGACGTCCAGTCCGATGGCGGCGCCGGTATCTCGAATCACCGGTGCCACAACAAGGGCGGCAAAAAAACCGTATACAACGGTAGGAATTCCGGCCAGAATTTCCAGCATCGGCTTGGCCACTGCCCTAAATTTCTTGTTGGCGTACTCGGACAGATAGATGGCGGACATCAGCCCGATCGGCACGGCAACAGCCATGGCAATGGCCGATACCAAAAGGGTTCCGACAAAAACGGGAATGGCGCCGAAAGATCCGGAAGAGCCGACCTGATCCACACGGATGGCCATCTGTGGGCTCCATTCAAGACCGAACAAAAAGCTGGTGACAGGAATGATTTTGAAAAATCGGATGGCTTCATAAAGTACGGAGAGAACGATACCCACCGTCGTAAAAATGGCAATGGTGGAGCAGGCAATTAAAATGACCTGTAATACTTTTTCCACATGGTTTCTGGCCCGAAGTTGCGGGGAGATCAGTTTTTGGGTGACAAAGGTGCCTGCAATGGCAAAGACCAGGGCGATAACGGTCAGTGCGGCATGGCTGATGTTTTGCACCCGTTTATAGTGGTCGGCAGCCTCCTGGATGGCCGGTCCGACCTTGCCGGAAACAATGTTTCCGTTCACCAGGTTTTTAACGTCATTCATGATCAGGTTCAGCCGGTCAGCCTGAAGGTTCCTCATCTCATCCGGGAGGGATTGCAGCACCAGGTTCGAAATAATGGCCGGCTCAAAAATCAGCCAGGCGGAAAAAACCATCACCGCAGGAATGCCACACCATAAAGCGGTCAAAATGCCGTAATAAGCAGGTCTTGAGTGCAGTGTCTTGGGGCCGCCGCTGAGTCTTACCGAGGCAAAGGCGCGTCTGCGGCCCAGGTAATATGCAGCGGAAGAGAGCATCAGCAAAAGGAACAATAAATTTATCGGTGTCAAAATGGCCTCATAATGATGATTAAATTGTAAAAATTATAGGTAGGAAGATAGAACAGATGTATTAGCCTTTTTTTAACAAATTGTTAGAGGATGGTTAGCGCGGGTCTTTCTATGAGACGCTGACCGATGATAATTTTTCTTTTGTTTCATTGAGCAGTTCGGACAGGCTGGATTCGATCTGCCGGGAATGGTCCCGGACGTCAGCGGCCAGCCGGCGGGTGGTTTGGGCTGCATTTTTCACCTCTGTGATCCGTGATGAAACATCCTTGATATGGCGGGCACTGGCCTCTGTATGGGTTGAGATTCCCTGTGTGACACGGCTTTGCTCATCAATGGTATCCGATATCCGGCGGCTGGCCTGGGTGAGTGTGCCGACCCGGGTTTCAATGCGCTGGGTATGGGCGATCATGGTCTGGCTGGCGTGCTGGATGGCGGCGACCTTATCGGCAATCTCCTGATTGGCGTCTTCGGTCTGGACGGACAAATCCCGGACCTCATTGGCTACAACCGTAAACCCTTTGCCGGCTTCTCCGGCCCGGGAGGCTTCTATCCTCGCATTCAGGGCCAGCAGGTTGCTTTCCTTGGCAATGTTTTTAACGATGTTGACAATTTCGCTGATCTGCTTTGACGCCTGGGTCAACAGATCGATATCCTCTTTTGATGCCCGGGTAACCGATTCGATATCGGCAACCAGTTCATTCTGTCCGGATATCCGGTCGCTGATGGTTTTCACGGCCGCCTGAAGCTGCGAAGTAGACTCGGAAACCGTATCGGTCTGTTCCACCGTTTGGGACGCAGAAACCGTTGCGGTATCGGTTTGGGTTTCGGTCCGGGCTGCCAGTTCATTCAGTTCAACCGCACGCTCTTTCATGGTGTCGGCCTTTTCCCGGATCGACAGGATCATCTCCGACACATATTGGACCAGTTCCTCAATGACCTGCTGCTCCTCTTTTTTCCTCCGGTCTTCTGTCTGCAGTTTGGTAAGAACATCCCGAAAGCTTTTCACTGCATCGGAAAGGATACCGATCCGGTCCCGCCGGTGTTGATACGGGATGGAGACCGGCTCACCCGAGTTGATCCGGTCAATGGCATGGGTGAGTTTTTTTAAGGGGGTTTCAATAATAAACCGGGACATGAAATAGAGAAGTACCAGGTTGAAAAAGAGGGTCACAACGGCGATCCCTACAATCATCCGCTTTTTTTCATGTTTGGATGAGAT
>JANQML010000027.1 GCA_028280105.1 Desulfobacula sp.
TGATCCGTGAATTCAAGTGTGAAACAATATTCTCCCAAAATTTTAACAGGTTTTCAATACCTGGACGGGCCGGCCAGGCTGGGGCAGATGTTCCCGGCCGGTATGGACAGGTGGTGAGGCACGAAAGATTTATCTGTTGACATGAAATACCAATCGGTATATATTCGTTGTGTTTTTTAAAGGAGAGCAGATGGGCAGAACCGAAAAAACACGGCAGTACATTATCGAAAAGGCAGCCCCGATATTCAATAAGTACGGTTACGAGGGCACCAGCATGTCCCAGTTGACCCAGGCCATCAATATGACCAAAGGTGCCATCTACGGCAATTTCAGGGATAAGGATGAAATTGCCATGGCAGCCTTTGACTATAATGTGGAAAGGATCTCCAAATTGATTCGGCACGCGGTCCATTCAAAAGAAGACGCCTGCGACAGGCTGGTTGCGTTTGCCAATTTTTACCTGGATGCCTTCCCGGAAATATCCGGTCAGGGCGGCTGCCCCATGCTCAATGCAGCAGTGGATTCGGACAATGCCCGCCCCTTGCTCAAAGAAAAGGTATCAAAGGCGATTGGGTACTGGATGAAGAGTATTTCAGGAATTGTCTATAACGGGATCAAATCAAAACAGATTCATCCAAACGTTAAACCGGAACAATTTGCCTCTGTCTTCGTCTCTCTCATAGAAGGGGGTCTCATGCTCTCAAAAGTAACGGGTAATACGATCCATTTAAGCCGTAATATTGACCATATCATTCATCTGGTCAATACGGAATTACGGGTATGAATTTTTTTGCCGATCTATATACCGATCGGTATATGAGGGAGTGGCCATCTATATGATTGATACTGTAAAGCCAGGGTTGCTCAAGGTAAAATTAAGGAGATTTATCTATTGGTGCGGCAATGGGCATCAACGGTATCCTGGTTCAAACATTTGCCAAAAAGAAAGCCTGAAATCTATCCGGCTTCGATCCTGTGACGGATCCGGTCAGATGATGGAGTAAATAAATCCTAAACTGAGGAAGAGAAAAATGAAAGCTATCACACCATTTATCGTTATCTGCCTGTTCGCAACCCGGGTTTTTGCGGGAGAACCATCTGGTTATGATTCCTTTAAAACCCTGAAATTAAAGTTTGACAACGGTGTTGCATTTGTAACCATTGATCACCCTCCCATCAACCTGATCGATATGGGAATGGTCAAAGAACTGGGTATGGTCACCGGCATGCTGGCAAAAGACCGGCGGGTGAAGGTGATTGTATTTCAAAACGATAACCCGGACTATTTTCTGGCCCATTTTGATGTCACCACCCTGGACAGTATCCCCAAAATGACCGAAAAGCCCACAGAATTGGGCAGCTGGCAAAAATTAGTTGAAACCCTGCGCCTGATGCCAAAAGTCACCATTGCCAAGATCAGGGGCAGGGCAAGGGGGGCTGGACATGAATTTGCACTGGCCATGGATATGCGTTTTGGCGCCATCAATAGTACCATCATCGGTCAACCCGAGATCGCACTGGGAATCCTGCCCGGCGGCGGCGGGACCGTTCGACTGAGCCGGATAACCACCCGGGGTCGTGCCCTTGAAATCATCTTGAGCGGCAATGATTTTGACGCAGTGACTGCTGAAAAATACGGTATCCTGAACCGTGCCCTGCCCCTGGATGAATTAGACAGCACCGTAGATCAACTGGCCCGGCAGATCGCATCTTTCTCAGGTGAAGCCATCCGGCTGGCAAAGACGGCATTTAACGCTGTTGAAGAAACCACCTACCAAGAAGGCCTTCTGCAGGAAGGCTACATCTTTAACCAGGCGGCCAAATCGGAAACAGCGGTAAAGATTATCAACCGGGCCATGAAAAACGGATTTCAGACCTATGAAGGGGAGTTGGACCTTCCCCGGATCTACCCTTGGTTATCTGTTCCAGATTGATCCGGCACCAATCCACCCGGTTTGGGCCAAAGATCATAAAATCTTGTTATTTTAGGAAAATATGATGAATCTATACATCCGGCTTTTTTTCATGTTTGTCAGAACAAGGTTTAAATCCAAAATCTCCATTTTTGACGAGTTTGTATCCAGGCACAGGGTTCTACCTAATGATCTTGACCTGCTCGGCCATATGAACAATGGCCGCTATTTCACCATAACCGATTATGTCCGAATCGAAATGCTGATCCGGGCAGGCCTTTGGAAAGCCATGAAAAAAAGAAAGGTATACCCTGTCATGGCCGGTGAAACCGTGCAGTTTAGAAAACCTTTACAGCCTTTTCGGTCATACCGGATCATATCAAACACCCTGGGATGGGATGACAAATTTTTCTATGTCGAGCACCGGTTCACAAGCTCCAAAGGGGTCCATGCCCTGATGCTGGTAAAAGTAAGGGTTGTCGGAGCCGGGAAAACCAGGGTCTCACCGGCACAGGTGCTCTCTTATATCTATCCCGGGACCATAGCGGAAATGAACATGGATAAATCCATTCTAACCTGGAGAAAAAGCGCTCAAATCCACTGGGATCAAACCCCTTATTGAACAATGTGGTGGGGGCAACCGGGAACAACGATTCTTTTCATTCGTGCCGTAACCGGGATTATACTGGGGTTAAAGACCTGTTGAATAAAAAAGAGTATTGTCCCGGAATTTCTTCGGACCGGTGGCTGTTTAATTTATCCGGACCCACAGGTCTTTGGCGATTTGCCCGGCCCGGTCAAGCAATTTTGGCTGCTTTGCGGCGTCATTGGCATCATTTAACTCACACCCGTGCAGTGTATGTATGTCCTCAAAACCATAGTATTGTTTTAATTGCCCGAACTTGGGAATGACATCCGTGAACATGGTCTTGTCTGCACCTTGCGTAAAAATAAAGACCAGGTGTTTGCCCGGAGCCAGCCGGCTGGCATTGATCCCTGTCTCAAATTCAGGGGTCAGCAAAGAAAAGGTCCGGTCTAAAAACAGTTTCATTTGACCTGAAATATGGCCGTAAAAATTCGGGGACGCCATGACAATGACATCTGAACCGTGCATGGCATCCAGAATCGGGCTGATGTCGTCCTTAACCACGCATCTTTCTGATGTTGTTTTACAGGCATAGCAGCTTTGGCACCCCTTATAATCCAGTTTATTGAGTATATGGGTCTCCACAGCCGCCCCCTGCTGCTGCAATCGATCGGTTAAATGGTTGGCCAGTGTGGCACTGTTGCCTTTTATCCTGGGGCTGCCGAGAATGGATAGAACGTTCATTTTTTTTCTCCTCAATTGATTCTTAATGTTTGGAATTCGAAACTATTCGAATGTTGACAACTTAAAAAAAGGCCGGATACCGGCCTTGCCTTATCATAAAACCCGTTATTTACATCCCATATGCTTGGTAAAGCGATTCAAGGTTTCCAGTGCTGCCGGGTTGACGGAGATAAGGATCTCCTTGCCTTTCCGCTCCTGGTGGATCAGGCCTGCAATCCGCAGTTCCTTGATATGATGCGACACTGTGGACGGTGCCAGGTCCTGTTCAGCACTGATTTCCCGCTGACAGACCGCCATCTGCTCGGCCGTTGTGGTTTCAACCGTTCCCGGCGGGACACAGGAGACAAAGTTGACAAATATCTCCAGCCGTTTTGGGTTGGAAAGCGCCTTGAAAATTTGGGAGATTTGATCCAGGTCTTCTATTTCAAAATTCGACATGTTTCGAATTTATAGAATTGCCACTGATTTGTCAAGGATATTTTCTTTGCTTGCTATGGCTTTGTGTATATGTCTTCCTGAAATTTGCCTTTTCAGATTCAAACTCTCTGTATTTCGAAAAATTAGGAAGGTTATTTTTTTACTGAATTCAGGACCTTATTTTTTTCTCATCAAGATATTTTACTCTAATCAAAAAAAAATCTAAACTTTTCAAAAAAGTCTCCGATAACAGGCATAAATAATTCTTCAAAAATACTACATTCATTCCTATTGTATGTATTTATGAGAAATTTTTTTTAATCATAATAATCTAAAATAATTATTAAAAGCTATATTTGCGTCTAAAAATTTTTTTATAAAATATAGTTATTTTATATCTTATAAATTTCTATAAAGGAGGTGGTTAGAGATATTTAAATTAGATTGTATTCTATTAATTATTCCCACTATTATTAATTGAAAGGAAAACGCACCATGAGAAAAAGAGTCAACTTTATAATATTAGCCATCAGTTTTTTTGTATTATTAATCCAGATTCAGCCTGTATCAGCAGTTCCGCTTACGGTGAAACATTTTGAAAACACTTATAGTAGTCACTTCAGTAAAGGAACTGAGCTTAAAGGCCGGCTTCTTGACCCAGGAAACTTTGGAGCCGCCGGGAGAGTCCGGGACGTATCCTTTAGTTTTGAGTATGTAGATGCAATTACTCAGGAAAGCCTTGCCGGATCTGATATCTTTGTTGCATCGTTCCCATACGAAACAAAGAAGATCATCACCCTTTCAGAAGCCCAGCTTTTGAAGAACTATGTTGCACAGGGTGGAAGCCTGATTGTAACATCCGATGGCAGCGGTGCATCATTGAGTTCCATCAATACCATTGGGTCTTTGTTTGGTCCTATCCTTTTTTCATCCGGGATGGCAGAAGGGTCATTATCCATACTAGATGAAACCATTGTACCTGAGATCACGAATGGACCGTTTGGCAATGTAAGCAGTCTGTCGTGGACGAGCAATGCAACCGGCAGGATAATTTCCAAAGGAGATTCGACTTTAATCGACAATATTGGAATGGTCTCGGTAATTACACCAACGGCAACATCCGGGTCAGTTGTTTTTTTTACAGATTCAGATGTATTTTACCGTAATCTAGAAGCACCGTATGCTATAGGCAATTGGGATGCGTTAAGGTTGAATATTTTTTCTTACAGCGCCCATAATTCCCGTATAAATAATTCAAACAATCCAATCCCCGAACCCGCTACCATGGCCTTGTTTGGGCTCGGACTGATTGGCCTTGCAGGTATTGGCCGACGCAAAACCTCACAGATTCAAAATTGATTCTGAACAATTAAAAAAAGTTCTAAAAAGGAGATTTATGATGAAAAAAACAACGCTGATTTGTATCCTTATGTCTTTATGCATCGCCGGAACGGTAAATGCACTGTCAATCCCGGCCAACGGACTGGTGGCACATTATGCTCTGGATGGAAATGCCGATGACCGGCTCAGTGATAATACGGGAACGGTGTACGGTGCTACCCTCACAACGGATCGGTTCGGCAATCCCAATAGTGCCTATAGTTTTGACGGCAATGGGGATTATATCGATTTGGGTAAGCCTGATGTCTTTGACTTTGGCACAGGTGATTTCACTATCAGTGTTCAGGCATATATTACTGGTACCCAAAACCAGTACGAATCGCTTCTAGGAGAATGGGGTGCACCGGGGGGTAAATCCGGAAATTGGTCATTTATTTTATCCTCATACACTAAACCATCATTCGCTTTTGATAATCCATATGCAGATGACAACCACACTCATTTATATGGAGGAAAAAATTATACACCTGATCAGTGGCATGTTTATACGGCAACCAGGAGGGGTAATCACATCTCTTTTTACATAGATGATGTTAAAAGAAGCTTTACAATAGATCCATCGTTACCCTTGTTACCGTTTCACATTGAATCCGATTTATTTTTAGGATGGGGGAACGGTTTTGATTCCAGCTACCAAGTCCAAGGTTCTTTAGACAACCTTCTAATCTATGATCGTGCGCTTTCCGATACGGAAGTCAATGAGCTTGTCCATGCCACCAGCAACAATCCGATCGGCAGTAACCCGATACCGGAGCCGGCCACCATGTTTTTATTCGGTTTTGGCCTGATCGGTTTAGCCGGTATTGGCAGACGGAAAACCGGAAATATTTAAAACCGGGAATATTTAAAATTCAACTTTAAACGGCAGAACCATTTGGGGTTCTGCCTTTTTCACTCCGGTTAATACATACAAAAGAATACGGTCACCACGAAATCCAAAGTCCATTGGCCCGCGAATCAGGCAACCGTTACAGCCGGATAATCTCATACTCCTGGTTGCAGTGTTCCATGAATCTGGGGATATCCTTTGAGGCTACGGTGGTGGTTGCCGTGTTGACAAGGGGATGAAAATTTAACCATTCGTTCTCCATCAGTTCTTCATCCAGGACGACTTTCAGGGGATGACCTGTTGCATTGATCGCTGCAAAAGGCGTTACCGCTCCCGGAATCACGCCAAGCACCTCTGCAAGGAGATCCGGTTTCCCGAATGAAGGGCTTTTGGCGTTGATTTTTTTTGCCACCTCTTTGATCCGGATCGGTTTGTCGGAAAGCGTGACCACCAGGAACAGGTTCTTTTTTTTATCTTTAAAAAAGAGATTCTTGCTATGGGCGCCTTTTATGCCGTCATGGTGTTGGGCGGCTTCCTCAACCGTGAAAACCGCGGGGTGTTCATGGTTGGTGTATTCAATGCCGATTTGCTCCAGCACGTTGAGCAGGTCTTGCTGTGTTCTTAACATAGGATCCTCTTTATCTAATCTCTGTCTACTCTCTATTTACTCTATATCTATGGCAGTTTCGGATCGATATCAAATAAAATATCATTCTCCAGGTAAACCTGCTCCAGTTTCTGCTGATAATCCGCCAGGTCCTCCCCTTTTAAATTGGCCAGTTCCTGGACAATGTACTGAATGACAACCAGCATGCCGGAGACATTTCCGATAAACGGTATGGACCGGGCCGGGACCACAAGGGAGAGATCGGCAAACTGGTTCACCGGCGAAAGGGTTGAATCCGATATTGTCAACAGGGTGTTGTCTGTGCGGCGGATCATCTTGGAGAGTTTGATCAGTTCATTCGGGTACCGGGAGGTGGTCATCATGATGATCAGCGATTCAGGCGGTGCATTGGTCAGCCAGTCCAGGGTGGTCGAGTCGCTGCCCTTTAAGATATGAATCCCTTTCTGGATCTTGGTCAGGGACCAGCCAAAGTAGTATGCAAAGGTATAGGAGAGGCGTGAGCCGATCACATAAACGGTTTTGCTCTTGTCCAGGTGGTGAACGAACTGGTTTAAAATTTCAATATCGATATTTTCATACAGATATTTCAGGTTGTTCAGCTCTTCGAGAACGCCCCGGTGAAGGCGGTCCGTGCCCGGTTCATTAATGCCTTTGATGTCAACTCTTTCAGGGAGAGACAACCCGGTGTTGATGAAATCTTTCAAAGCTTCCTGAAATTCGGAATATCCTTTATACCCCAGCTTGCTGACAAACCTTACCACTGTGGCTTCGCTGATGTCACAGGTTTCAGCCAGCTCCTTGGTCGTCATGAAAACCGCCTTGGAAGGGTGTTGCATGATGTAATTTCCCAGGGTCTGGGCTTTGGGCGTAAGGGATTCGATATTGTTGGAAATATTGGATATGGCCGGATGTGAATTGATATCATTCATATGTTAACTAACCGATAAGATAAGGATAAATTTGGTCGTCAATGGTCTGAACCATGGTTATGCCGTGTGCAAATAACTGAACGGTCTGTCTGTTTATCATTTAATCGACAGGAGTTTACATAAAAGGGAGTTTAAAGTCAAGACAACTATGAAATGAAAACAATCATTTTTAAAAAATTAACTTGACACTATTTATTTCATCACGTAATGGTGAGCATGAAATATATGTATTTTACCAACAACTCATAATTTTGTGAGACACCAAATGTTTTTTAAGAAAAAACCCATGTGGGGAAAAAGAAAAAAGCTTAAATCAAGTTATGATGCGGTCATCATCGGCGGGGGGCTTCACAGCCTGGCAACCGCCTACTATCTGGCAAAAGAACATGGTATCACCGATATCGCGATTATAGAAAAAAACTATATCGGATTTGGCGGGGCCGGCCGGAACACGGCCATTGTCCGTGCCAACCAGCGAACCCAGTACAATGTTCCGTTGTATAAGGAGGCCCTTGACCTGTGGCCGGTTTTGACCAGGGAACTGGACTACAACCTCATGTTTAACAACTGCGGAAACCTGAATCTGATGCATTCGGAAGCGGCCATGAAGTCTGCCAGAATGACCATTGCCACGGCCCAGTTTCACGGTGTGGAAAGCCATCTCATTGATGCAAAAGAGGCAAAGGAACTGGTTCCCGCCTTAAACATTTCCGAAGATATCACCTTTCCCATCCACGGTGCCATGTTCCATCCGCCCGGCGGTGTGGTCCGGCACGATGCCGTTGCCTGGGGACTGGCAAAGGGGTGTGCCAAAAAAGGGGTGGAGATCCACCAGGAGACTGAGGCCCTGGGTATCGAAACCCGGAACAACAGGGTGACGTCGGTCACCACCAGCCGGGGCACCATCAATACCAAGCAGGTGCTGATTTCAGCCGGCGGATATTCCGCCGCCCTGATTTATGAGATGCTGGGAATCAAGCTGCCCATTTCGGTTCTGACCATCCAGGCCATGGTGACCCAGCCTCTGAAACCGGTGCTGGACCATGTGGTCTCTTCCGGTGCCTATCACTGCTATGCCAATCAGACGCTCAAAGGGGAGATCGCAACCGGCGCCCATATGGACCCTTGGCCCAACTATACGACACTCAATACCGCATATTATATCAAACACCAGGCAGAGGCCCTGTCAGAGTTTCTACCCTGTCTTCGAAGCGTCCGTTTTATGAGGATCTGGGGCGGACTGGCCGACATGACACCGGACATGGCACCGATCATGGACGGCAACGAGCAGGTTGAAGGGTTTTTCATGGATTGCGGATGGGGATACTTCGGGTTTAAATCCTGTTCCGCCGTGGGCAAATACATGGCTGAATTTATGGCCACCAATGAATGTCCCGATATGCTGAAACCCTTTAATTTAAACCGGTACCAGGAACACAGGCTCATGGGTGAAACCCCGGCGCTTGTGAACTATACCCCCGACAATTAGGCATAAGGAGAAATAAAATGGCATTAACAATTACGTGCCCGATTTGCGGGAAACGAAACGGGTATGAATTCAGGTTCGGCGGCGAAGAAAAAGGCCCGAGGCCGGATGAAGCCAATCTCAGCCCCGAAGCCTGGTGCGAATACGTCCACATGAACAAATGCGTGGCAGGTGTACAGGAAGAATGGTGGTTCCATAAAGACGGCTGCGGCTCCTGGTTTAAAATTCACCGGGATACGACCACAAATCTTGAAGTTCAGGAGGCAGACAATGAATAGGTTGAGTCAATTGCCGACATTGAAAATCGATCCGGCGCAAAAAATTGCCTTCACATATAAAGGGAAACCGTTTTCCGGTGTAAAGGGGGATACCATTGCCAGTGCCCTTTTTGCCGGCGGTGTCCGGATATTCGGCAGAAGTTTGAAATACCACCGGCCCAGGGGGCTTTACAGTCTGGACGGAGAAAGCTCCAACACCTGCATGGAGGTGAACGGCATTCCTAATGTGAGATGTGAGAACACACTGCTTGAGGACGGCATGGTGGTCAAAGAGCAGAATGTCAAAGGGTCGGCGGAAAACGATATGATGGGCTTTCTGGATAAGCTGGACTGGATGATGCCGGCAGGGTTTTATTACAATGTCATGCACAAACCGGCCGCTGTCTGGCCCCTGGCCATGAAGCAGATCCGAAAAGCCGCCGGTCTGGGAAAGATCAGCCCGGATCATCAGATGCCGGGCACCTATGACGAGATTTTTTTAAATACCGATGTCTGCGTTATCGGCGGAGGGCCCGCCGGTATGACGGCCGCCCTTGCTGCCGCCGATAAAGGACTGCGGGTGATCCTCATGGAATCCAGACCCTGGCTGGGCGGTTTTTTTGAATACCGGAACGCCCATCATTACCGGGCCGTGGAACTTGCCGGACAGGTGAAAGCCCATGAAAATATCCGGCTGTTTACCCATACATCTGCCGTTGGAACGTACAACAACAATCTGGTGACCGGTTTTCAGATCGGCGCGGAAAAGGATGCGTTTGACCAACGCTATATTGAAATCCGGGCCAAGAGCGTTATTTCGGCTGCCGGTGCCATCGAAAGACCCCTGTTGTTTGACAACAATGAAAAACCCGGTGTCATGCAGGCCGGTTGTGCCTTGCGGCTGGCAAAGACTTACGGCCAGATGCCGGGTAACAAGGCGGTGTTCAGTGTCGGTCATGACCTGGGGCTGGAAGCGGCCATTGAACTCCATGACCTGGGGCTTTCCATCGGCTGCCTGGCCGATATCCGTGAGGACGGCCAGGATCCGGAACTCCTCAATCAGATCCGGGATAAAGAGATCCTCTTTCTCAAGGGATGGGTGGCCTGTAAAGCACACGGCAGAAAGGCGGTGAAAAGCGTAACGGTCAAAACCCTGGACGGACAGATATCAAAACGGTTTGAGTGTGATCTCATCGTAGCATCCGCCGGCATGACCCCGGTCACAGGGCATATCACCGTAAACCAGGGCACCCTTAAGTACGATGACCATACCGGGTCTTTCCTTCCCGACCGGATGCCTGAAAAGATGCATGCGGCCGGACGGGTGACCGGACTGCAGGATGCGGCATCCATTGAAGCTTCGGGCAGACTGGCCGGCCTTAAGGCGGCGGCGGATTGCCAAAAGGCCGGTCCGGAAGACGTTGAAGCGGCCCGGAAGGAACTGGATGCGCTTCCCGGACCTGCCCGCGGCAGCAAGCTGGTCACCGCACCGGTTAAAGGCCGCAAAACCTTTATCTGTTTTGATGAAGACGCCACCATTAAAAATATCAAACAGGCCATTGAAAAGGGATTTGATGTTCCCGAACTGATCAAGCGGTTCACGGCAACCGGACTGGGGCCCGGGCAGGGCGGGATTCCAGGGCACAATCTGCCGCTCTATGTTGCCAAATATCAGGGGCTGCCCGATGTGAGCATCCGGCCCACTAATGTCAGACCGCCTCTGGTCCCCACCCTCATCGCCACCTATGCCGGTGCCAACCACAAGATGTTCAAAATCACGCCCGTGGATGAGATGCAGCGGTCTGACGGGGGCATCTTCCGGAATATCGGTGTCTGGCAGAGAGCCCGGTACTTCAGTGATGATTATTCCTGTAAAAAAGAGATCGAAAATGTCAGGAAGAACGTGGGCATGCTGGACGGCTCCACACTGGGTAAATTTCGAATCCACGGACCCGACGCCTTAAACGCACTTCAGCGGGTCTTTGTCTCGGATATGTCCAAAATAAAAGAGGGGCGGGTCAAATATTCTGCCATGTGCAACGATGACGGCTGTGTCATTGATGACGGCGTGGTGGTCAAACAGGGTGAAAACGATTACTACTTCACCACATCCACGGGCCGGGCCGGGCAGACCGTGGAATGGATCCGGTACCATACCCGGTACGACGGATGGGATTTTGCCCTGGTCAACCTCACCGATGCCATGGGGGTGATCAACCTGTCCGGGCCCAATGCCAGAAAAGTGCTTGAAAAAATCACCGATACCGATGTCTCCAATGCAGCCTTTGGATTTTCAGAGTACAAGGAATTTAAGATCGCAGATACCATCCCGGTCCGGGCCATGCGCCTGGGATTTGTGGGAGAGCTTTCCTACGAGTTCCATGTGCCGTCATCCTATATGAAAGCGCTTTGGCTGATGTTCAAAGCGGCAGGCAAAGACTTCGGCATCATGAACTTTGGTGTGGAGGCCCAGAATGTGCTTCGTATGGAAAAATGCCATATCATCCTGGGCCAGGAGTCGGAACAGCGGACCAATCTTCTGGATGTGGGCCTGGGCTTTCTGTGGGACCGCAGCAAAGCAGATGCCAAAACGGTCGGGGCCGTGGCCCTGCGCCAGGCGGAAAATGACCCGACCCGGCTTAAGCTGGTGGGATTCAAAATGGAGAATAACGGCCGCGCCCCGCGGGATGGTGCCCTGATTGTGGATGACAAGGTCAGGGGATATATTGCCACGGCAAGGGACAGCTTTTCCCTTAACGAGGCTGTGGGCATGGCACTGGTTGAAGCGCCCATGGCCAAGATCGGAACCCGGCTTGAAATTTTTGAAGACGAGTGCGGCGAAGAACGGATTTACGGCAAAGTGGTTGAGATGCCGTTCTATGATCCTGAAGGTAAACGGATGAAAATGTAAGGAAAGAATGATGACTGATATACAAAGAATTTCACCGGTGCAGTTCAAGGTAACACCGCTGCAGCGGGAAAACCGGGACAACTGGGACGTGGTAACGGTCTATGCGGATGAAGGTGACGGACCCTATATCGTTGACTTAAGCCATCGCCCCCGATATGACTGCCAGAGCGCGGATCTGGCATCTGTTAAGCCTTTCGGCATCACCCTTCCGGAAACCCCGGGAGAATCGGTTCTTGAAAAAGGCGTGCTTGCCAACCGGATGAACAGGACCCAGGTCTCCCTGTTGAACCTTGGCGGTGACGAATCCGTTGTCATGCCGGAAGAACCGATATACACGGATGTGACGGAATCCACGCTCTGTGTGGCGATCCTGGGAGAAGCGGTCTTTTCAATTTGCGAAAAACTCACAGCCCTTGATTTTACGGATCCCGGCAGACAGACACCGTTTTTATACCAGGGGCCGTTTTCCCACGTCCCCTGCCAGATCACCACCCTGAGCCGGGACAACGGCAATGCCGGAATCCTTCTGACCTGCTCAAGAGGATATGGACGGGATATGATCCATTCCATCCTGGACGCCGGTAAGGAGTTCGGTTTAAGACCGGCCGGTGAGGTCCGGTTTACCAATTGCTTAGCCACCCTATAACCTTGGCGTCTGCCATTGACTAAAATAAGGAGAAAAACAATGACTAAAACCTATGATGCAATCATTATCGGTGCCGGTGTCATCGGGTGTCCCATTGCCTATGAGTTGTCCAAAATGGGATACAAAACCTTGAATGTCGATAAACTGCCGGATGCCGGTGAAGGATCCACGGCCGGTTCCTGCGCCATTGTCAGGGCGCATTATTCGACTGCCGACGGTGTGGCCATGGCCTATGAAGGATTCAAGTACTGGCTGGACTGGGAGAACTACCTGGACCATGTTAAAGATGAAAAGGGACTGGCAAAATACATGAATACCGGTTCCATTCTGCTTAAATCCCAGGGGCATGACTGGAAAAAAGTTCAGAAAAACTATGATGAAGTCGGCGTGTCATACGAAGAATGGGACAATGACAAGATCAAAGAGAAGGTACCGCCCATTGATCTTCACGAATTCTGGCCGGTCAGACGGCCTGAAGACCCGAAATTTTATGACGAACCCGAAAAAGAGCTGGAAGGGGCGATCTTCTGCCCCGAAGGCGGCTATGTGAATGATCCGGCGCTCTCCGCCCATAACATCATGCGTGCGGCTGAAGCCAAAGGGGCTGAATTCATATTCAATGCCGAAGTGGTTGATGTCAGAAGCGACAAGGGTAAAGTGACCGGTATCACCTTAAAAGACGGCACACAGATTGACGCCGGTATTGTCGTCAACGTGGGCGGTCCCCATTCATTTAAGATCAACAAGATGGCGGAAGGCGTCTGGGAAGGGTGCAATATCAAAACCAAGGCCCTGCGCCATGAGGTCATGTATTGCCCGTCCCCGGACGAGTATGACTACAGCAACGACGGGTATCATATGTCGGACGGGGATATCGGCTGCTATGTCCGGCCGGAAGTGGGCAATACCTTTCTGATCGGCAGTGAAGACCCGGAATGTGATCCCCAGGAATGGGTGGATCCGGATGACTTTTACGCCGGAAAAGGCGGACATGGAAAAGACAATGTTCTCACCGAAGAACAGTGGAAGGCCCAGTGCTATCGGCTGGGGAAACGGATCCCTTCCCTTGAGGTGCCCAACCAGCCAAAGGGCGTGGCAGACCTGTACGATTGCTCGGATGACTGGATTCCGATCTATGACAAATCTGATCTTCCCGGCTTTTATATGGCCATCGGGACGTCCGGCAACCAGTACAAGAACGCGCCGGTGGTGGGCCGGATGATGGCCGAACTGATCGATGCCTGTGAAAAAGGACTGGACCATGACAACGAGCCGTTCCAGTATCAGTTTAAATATATTAAACGAACAACGGATGTCGGCTTCTTTTCACGGAAAAGAGAGATCAACTACAATAGCTCCTTCTCTGTGAACGGGTAACCGTACTCAGAACCGATCGGCACCTTATGGGTGCCTTAATAATACGGCCTTATGCCGGTTCTCTTATGGGCATCCCTTTTAACCGGGCCAGACCTGAGGAGAACCGGCATCTTTATTTTAATGTAAAAAAACTGAAACCTTCACGCGTTTTGAAACCATGGGGTTAAATTGAAAAATATGTCAGATTATGTTAGGTCTGACTTTTCCGATGGGAAGAGATTGAAACGATCTCTATTCCCTGTTTATAATTTTTACTGGTGAACCTGATGAAACAAATTTATGTCTGTGTCAAACACGTGCCGGATTCGGCAGCCAATATCACCATTATCGACCACCGTCAGATCAAAGAGGATATTGCATTTTTGCTCAACCCCTATGATGAACATGCCCTGACTGAAGCGGTTAAAATCAAAAGGCAATTTGAGGGGGCTCAGGTCATTGCCCTCTGTCTGGGGAAAAAAGATGCTGAAAAAACCATCCGGTCCGCCATGGCCATGGGCGCTGATAAAGGGGTGTTAATTGAAACCGGCGCCATACCGGACAGCATCAGAACGGCCCGGGCGCTCAAGTCTGCCATGGACCGGTTCGGTGCACCGGACATCATATTCACCGGAAAGGAATCCATTGATGCGGAAGGGATGCAGACCATGTTCCGTATCGGTTCCCTGTACGGTTTCCCCGTTGCAAACAACGTAGTCCGTGTTGAGATTCAGGATAAAACAGTAGTTGTCGATTCTGAATTTTCCGGCGGGATCATAAACACCTATGAGATGTCTCTTCCCTGTGTCATGGGTGCGGGGCGGGGGTTGAATACGCCAAAGTATCCGACATTTAAAGATGTGATGGCCTCAAAACGGAAACCCGTCGATACCGTCCGTTTAGACGATCTGGAGATATCCGGCTCTGATTCGGGGATTGAATGCATCTGCCTGGAACCATTGACCCGGAAACGGGACCCAAAGGAGATCAAAGGGGATAAACAGACCATTGCGCAGAAGATTGTAACCATTTTAAAAGAGGAGGCAAAGGTGATATGAAAACACGGATCGGGCTCCTCATCGAGTTGGAAAACGGCCGGGTCAAACCGGCCAATATGGAAATGATTGCCATGGCACAGTCAGACACTGCAGAATGCCATGCCATTGTTGTTAACAACGGTATCGAACAGATCAAATCCCATCTTGAATCCTATGGGGTTGACCGTATCATCCACATTGACCTGGCTTCGGACAAACAAAAGAATCCTGTCCTGCTTGCCGATGTGATGACACGGGTAATCAAAAAATTCCGGTTTGAATATCTCTTCGGGCTTTCAACCGCCTGGGGAAAAGATATCCTGCCCCGGATCGCCGCCGATATGGAAGCTCCTTTGATCATGGATTGTACAACCGTGGATACAACGGACAGTACGGCCGTGACCTCTCAGTATTCGGGGAAAACCATGGCAACATTCCGGGTAAAAGGGCCGGTTAAGGTATTTGGCATACGACCGAATATGCGTGAAGGCATTGAAAGACAGGTTTCGGCACAGGTGGACGTGTGGAATGAGCCGGTTCAGGAGAGTGAAACCTTTACCGTCATAAGCACGGGTGAATCTGAAAAAGAGAGTGCCCAGAGTCTGGTTGAAGCGGATGTGATCCTGGCCGGCGGCCGGGGAATGAAACAACCGGAAAATTTTTCAATTCTCAAGGAATGCGCCGGATATCTAAATGCTGCCGTGGGATCGTCCCGGGTCCCGGTTGATTCCGGATGGGTACCCTATGCCATGCAGGTCGGACAGACCGGTGAAAAGGTCAGCCCCAGGGTCTATATTGCCTGCGGAATCTCAGGGTCTGTTCAGCATTTTGCCGGGATGAAGAGTGCCGGAATGATCATTGCGGTCAATCCGGATGAGAATGCCCCTATCATGGCCAATTGCGATTATTTTGTAAAAGCCGATGCAATTGATATTATTCCTGAAATCACACGAATCTTAAAACATGGCACCCCTCCCGGAAAATAGGCTCAGCCGGTTTTTAAAAAGACTGGACAGTTCCGATTATCTGAGGATTTACGATGATATCAGCGACGGTGTCCTGGTTACGGATGCAAAAGGGGTGATTGTTTACTACAACCGGGCCATGTCGCGCATTGACGAACTCGACCCGGAGGATGTCATTTCCCGGAAAAGCACAGAGGTCTATGATCTGGATAATGACAGCAGCATTATCATGCAATGCCTTGCCAAAAGAAAACCGATTATTGACAAACCCATTTATTACCGGACCCGGATGGGGAAATTTGCCAACACCATCCACAATGTAATTCCCATCTTTAACAGGGAAAAACTGGTCGGTTCCATCTGCTTTGTCAGGGATTACCATGCCCTGGCCACGACCATTAATTCCATGCCCCTGCCGGGAAAAGGGGAGCAGTTTGACAATGCATTTATTACATTTGACCGGATTATCGGCGATAATCCCGCGTTTGCAGATGCCATCAATTCGGCACGGATGGCCGCAGGCACACCGTCACCGGTGATGCTCTTTGGCGAGACCGGAACCGGAAAAGAGCTCTTTGCAAGAGCCATTCATAACTACAGCTCCAGAACCGCCAAAAAATTTACACCGGTCAATTGCGCCGCCATCCCCGAGAATCTGCTGGAAGGGATCCTGTTCGGCACATCCAAAGGGGCGTTTACCGGATCGGTGGACAAAGCCGGTTTATTTGAGCGGACCAACAAGGGAACGGTTTTTTTAGATGAAGTGAACTCCATGCCGGTGGGCCTGCAGAGCAAGATTCTCAGGAGTATTCAGGAGGCCCGGGTCAGACGGGTGGGCGCGTTAAAAGAGATAGAAATCGATTTGAAAATCATCAGTTCCGTGAATAAAGACCCCCATATCGACATTGCCGGCGGAACCCTGCGGTCCGATCTCTTTTACCGCCTTGCCGTGGTCTTTATACACATTGTCCCGCTTCGTGAGCGGATGGATGATTTAAGCAGCCTGGTGGCGCATTTCATAAGAAAACACAACGCAGTTTTGTGCAAAAATGTAAAACAGATTTCAGACGAAGTCATGGACCTGTTCCGGGTCTACAACTGGCCGGGTAATGTCCGGGAGCTTGAACACGTCATTGAAGGGGCAATGAATATCGTGGGCACGGAAGAGGTGATCCGGATCGAACATCTTCAAACCCACTTCTCCAACTGGTCGGTTAAAGCCAAACATGCCGAACCGGGAAGACGGCGGGATGACATTCACCCGGCCGACCGCGGCACCGGTCTGATCAAGCATACCGCAGAACAGGAAAAAAAGATCATAACGCGCACCCTGCGTGAACACCGGGATAACATCACCCGGTCTGCCAAAGCCCTGGGAATTTCGCGCCAGCTTTTGTACTATAAAATTAAAAAGTATAATATCCAGCGGAAATAAAGGAGACGGCCATGAAAAAAATGCCAGTGTATTTTTTGTTTTCTTTGATAGGATTTATTTTGATGGGGACTGACTCTCCTGCGGGATTTACTATTCCTAAAGATGCCTATCGCATATATGAACTGGATAATGCTCTGCAGAACGCAAAGGAAGATAACTGGGCTTTGGCATTTCTTCTGGCATCAGAAAAAACAACCTGTCCGATTGGCACCAAAGCCTCCCTGAATGCCATTCGTGAGTTGGAAGAGCAATGTATTATTGTCTATGTCGATGCTTTTGATAATGAGTTAACGAAATGTCCGGGTATTGTGCTTCGTGCATTTCAATCCCAAAAAGCCGGAAGGACACTACCAATAGTTGTCATAACTGATCCAAAATGCAAAAGAATTGTAGACATTATTCCCTATGCAAACTCAGAGGAAACCTATTTGGAATTGCTTCGGGAAGCCAATAATAAGATAACTGAAAGCCCGTCTCTAATGGAACGCATCTTTAATATGTTCCAATAATTTAAAATGAAAAAATGTTTATAAAGTTGATTGTTGTCCGGGTATTTCCCGTCATGTGATATTGATCAGGATATTTCGGGGACACGATGCAGTTTTTTAATCAAGTATTTTAGCGCTCTTTGAAAATTTTGTATATGTTTTTAAAAAAAGGGGCAGGGTCAAATTGAATTGTCGATATGCAATTGATACTTTTGAGGTTTGGGCTCGTTTTCAAAAGAAAAATGTTAAAATTGATTGGGGTCAGAGCAGAGTAAAATTAGATATTGCCTCTCCCATTTTTAGCATGATATGTAATTTTCATGGCCCGATTACCAAGAATTGCTCCTAAAAATATTCCTGTTCATATTATCCAGCGGGGAAATAATCGCCAGGCATGTTTTGTATCAGAAGATGATCATGCAGCTTATGCCGTTTGGTTGAAAACATATTCAAAAAAATATGGCGTGGATATCCATACATGGGTGCGGAAATCCGAAAAATAATTTTACTCTGACCCCAATTATTCTGACCCCAATTATTCACTTAAATATCGGAGATAAGGAATGACAGATAATTACACAAAAATTGCTCATGATAATTTAAATAGACTATACAATAATTTACCCAAAGACCTTGCAAAGAATCTTCCAGGTGAACAAAATGGAGAACGGTTTTCTTTTAATGCATTTGGCGAAAAATGTTTAATTGAACCGGAAGGGATTTCTCTTGGCGATAAAAAACATTCCCCTGTGCTTGGAATATTAATATCCCTTTATGCTTTGAATGCCAGCTCTGATATATGTATACTCACACCATTAAAAGCATTTAAGGAATTTCCAGACAGTATGCCTTATACAGGAGCCTTTGTGACGCATACTGAAAATTTGCTGATTCCTCATGTGTCCAAAATCAAAAAGGCGGTTCAATTAATCACCAAAACTCTTAATGGTGAAGAATCACCTGTTGGAACTGGTGGTGATTTTTCCTTTATTGTTTATCCATTACCGAAAATTGCACTTTGCTATATTTTTTATGAAGCAGATGACGATTTTCCTGCTTCAGTAACATGTCTATATTCAAATAATGCAAAGCTCTTTCTGCCAGTAGATGGTCTTGCTGATGTGGGAGAATATTGTTCAAAAAAAATCTTAGAATTAATAAAGTAACACATTTTGGAATTTTAGCATTTGATTTTCCAATTATCTTAAATGTTGAATTTTGAAACGGTTTGATTCAACCGCCCGGCAAAATCCCTTATCCGGCCGATACTCTCCGCCATCTTCCGGCTGGACCCGGCCAGATTGCATGCGGTGTCTCTGAGCCCGGCAATATCCTGGTCGATGCAGTCGGAAGTATGAGATGAGGTTGAGATATGGGTGCTGGTATCTTCAATGCCACCGGCTGCCCGGGCAATGTTGCCGGCGATCTCATTCGTAGCTGCGGTCTGCTCCTCCACGGCCGAGGCAATGGTGGTGACAATGCTGTTCACGTCTGTGATGACGTTTGATATACTGTTGATTTGTGTGACAGTATCATCAGTGGACACCTGGATCCGTTTGATTTTGGCCGTGATGTTGTCGGCCGCATCTGCGGTTTGGGTGGAGAGCTCCTTGATTTCGTTGGCCACCACGGCAAAGCCCTTGCCTGCTTCACCGGCCCGGGCCGCTTCAATGGTGGCGTTAAGGGCCAGGAGGCTGGTCTGCTCGGAGATCTCGCCGATGACCTGGGTCACCTGGCCGATCTCCCGGGCATCCTCTCCCAGTTGATTCACCTGTACCGAGGCCTGCCTGGCTTTTTCAACGGCGTTTTCCGTGATTTCCCTCGCCTCTCCCGTGTTTACAGCAATCTCGTTCACCGTGCCGTTCATCTGCTCCACAGCAGCGGATACGGTGTTGAGATTGTCGCTGGAGGTCCGGGTGATGCCGGCCACAGAGGAGAGGCGACTGTTCATCTCATGGGAGGCCTGGGAAACGGCCGCGGTTTTGTCGGACATATTACCGGCGTGCTGCTGGAGTTCCAGGGACACATCCGAGAGTTGGGAGGCCGTCTGGTTCAGGGTGATAATGCCCTTGGCAAGATCCTGGAAAATAGCGGCCAGGCTGTCCACCATTTTGTTCATGGCCGCAGCCATTGTGCCGATCTCATCCCTGTGCCGGATGTCGAGGGAGGCGGTGAAATCTCCATCCGCTACCACACGTGTGAATTCTGCGGCACGGATTACCGGCCTGGTCACGATGCCGGAAAAGAGATACCCCAGGAGAACGGCCGCCAGGATACCCAGGATGGTGGCGGCCAGAGTGATGTTCACAACCAGGGTCTGGGTGGACTTTACCTCCTGCTCGGCCCGGGTGATCACCCCCCTGGTAATTTCCACTACCCTGGTAAGTTCCTGATCCAGTTTATTCCCGATCCCAATGGTGGTCTCATCAATGGTATCCAGCAGGTCATAGTCATAGGGCTCGGCTGACAATTGTTTTTTCATCTGGTCAAAAATGGTGGCAAAGCTGGGGACAAATTTATCGGCATGGAATGCGGCGGCTCGAGTGACGATTTCACGCAGTTCCGGATCGGTGGCGGCAACCACCCTGCCGGTTTCCAGGACGGCGCCGTTCAGGATGGCCTCTTTGAGCTGGGTGAACTTCTGGCTGTGCGTCTTATGGGTTTTCCAGGCCGCAGCCAGCTCATCCGTATCCAGGGCTGCCATGAGTGCCATCACCACCCGCAGGTCCTGGCTCACGGCCAGTTTCATCTGGGTGGCGGTTCGGATCAGGGGAGCGGAATCCGTGACCTGATTGAACCGGTCGCCCAGCCGGGTCATGCCCATATAACCGGAAATACCTACAACAGCGGTGATCAAGGCGATACACAGGAAGGCGGTCATCATTTTGGCTCGAAGGGATAAAAAATTATGCATGTTTCCTCCAAAATTATGAATGGTTTGGGGCTGCCGTCTTTTATGCCTGAATTGTCGGATACAGGAAATACCAACGTGTTGGCATGGCTGATATGGAGTGGGGTGATCATAACGAGCAACCATATATTTATGGAGGAAAATAGCAATCCAAGTTATTCTGATTCCGGTGTGGCGATTTTTCTGATGTTGGTGTACAAAAAATTCCTACAGTGGAAAAAAATATAGTAAAAAAGAGTGTCAACATAATTACTGTGAATTGTTCCATTCCGTCACAGACAAACGACTATTAGGGCAAATCAGAGTGGCAACGAATAAAGTTATGGTTGTGGGCAACGATCAATTCAGAGAAGAAATTGAGGCTTTGACCGGCTGACGGGTGAGAGCAAAAAAACGCGGTCGACCGATCGGATGGCGGAAATCTGAAAAATAATTTTACTCTGACCCCGATTATTCTTGACCCCGATTATTCTGTGATTTCGATTTTTTTTTCAGAGGGTGTTTCAGCCCACAATCACCTCTCAGGCTCGGCTGGAGCCATATTCCAGATCTTGATAATCTTTTCATTCTTTGCTATTCCTTCCCGTTAAACAAGGAAGTTCCTATCCGTAAGAATGAGGTTATTTTCAAAAACAAAGGAAGAGTCTGCACAAAATGGATTACGACTTTATATTAAAAGGCGGTACGCTGATTGATCCGTACCAGGGGATTAACGGTCCAAAGGATATTGCATTCAAAGATGGGGTGGTCGCCGACTTATGCGATGCGGTTTCTGGCCGAACAACCGGCGGGGAACTCGATTGTACCGGTTTTTATGTCTCTCCCGGTTTCATCGATCTTCATGTGCATGTATTCTGGGGAGTCGGCCGTCACGGCATCAGCCCGGATGCGCACTGCTTATCCAAAGGAGTGACGACCATTCTGGATGCAGGAACTTGCGGTGCAGACACCTTTCCGGGCTTCAAAAAATATATTGTGCAAAACAGCCGCACCAGGGTGCTGGCATACCTGCATATCTCCTCCATAGGTATATTGAACCGAGAGGTCGGTGAGCTTAAGAATATGGTTTATGCCAATGCAGCCAGGGCGCATGAAACCATCAAAGCGAACAGGGATGTCATCAAAGGGGTGAAGGTCCGTCTAACCCAAAAATTAATCGAAGATTCAGCCGGTTTAAAACCGCTGGCCATTGCCAGGGAAGTGGCGGATCACGCTGAACTGCCGGTTATGGTACACCCACAAAATGCAGATTGTGATTCACTGGACAGAATACTGGATCTATTGCGTAAAGGAGATATCCTTACCCATTGTTTTCATCCGAAGGAATGTGGAATCCTGGACAAAGAAGGCCAGTTGAGACCTTCGGTAAAAGCGGCGCAACAGCGGGGAATTGTGTTTGATGTGGGGCATGGCCGAGGCAGCTTCAGTTGGCGTGTTGTGGAAGCCGCTATAAAACAAGGCTTTTACCCGGATACCATCTCCAGTGATTTACACGCATTTAACACCGACGGCCCTGTATATGACCTGCCCACCACTTTGAGCAAATTTCTCTATCTAAAACTGCCCTTGCAGGAAGTTATTGCCAAGGCCACCGATGGCCCTGCCAAAGCGCTGGGCATGTCCGGCCAGATCGGCACGTTGAAACCGGGAGCAAGAGGGGATGCCGTTGTATTCAAATTGATACAAGGAAACTTTGATTACGCAGATTCCCGGGACCGACACCGGATCGGTGATAAGCGTATCATACCCATCTATGTCATTAAAGATGGTAAACCCTTTAATATTTCGTATCAGATATAAAATATTCCGGGGACATCTATGATAAGTTTAGTCAAGGGAAAAATGGAGATTTCCCATCACTTTTTGAAGTAGTCTCCAAAAGCGTTATTTTGATAACCGC
>JANQML010000030.1 GCA_028280105.1 Desulfobacula sp.
GATCTCAATGTTGTGCGTAAAATGGCGAATCACGTCTGTGTGATGAACAAGGGTGAAATAGTCGAATCAGGCAATGTAAAGGAGATTTTCACAATTCCACAGCACCCATATACAAAACATCTATTCGACTCAGAGCCGAAGGGAAAGCCTGTTTTTGTTACCAAGGACGCCCCAATTATCCTTGAAGCCACCAATATGAAAGTCTGGTTTAGCATAAAAGGCGGGTTTTTTCGTCGTCATCTAACTTATGTGAAGGCTGTGGATGGGATCGATATAACCGTTCGCCAAGGCCAGACGGTTGGTGTCGTCGGTGAAAGTGGTTCGGGTAAATCAACACTTTGTATGGCCATCCTGCGGCTCATATCGAGCAAAGGTTCAATTTGCTACAGAGGCAGGGAACTCCGGGAATTGAACAAGGAAGCGATGCGCTCCTTGAGAAGGGAAATTCAAATTGTATATCAAGACCCCTACGGATCCCTTAGTCCGCGCAAAACCATTGCGAGCATCATCGGAGAGGGGTTGAAGATCCACAATATAGGTTCCCAGGGAGCAGAGCGGAACCAAATGATTGCAGACATACTCGTGGAAGTCGGACTTGAACCCGAAATTCGGGACCGCTATCCGCACGAATTTTCGGGCGGTCAACGCCAGCGCATTGCAATTGCACGTGCGATGGTTCTTAAGCCGAACTTAGTCGTGCTCGATGAACCAACTTCGGCTCTTGACCTTTCAGTTCAAGCTCAGATCATCAATCTTTTGCGCGATCTACAGAAAAAGCACAATCTATCATATCTGTTCATTAGTCATGATCTCAAGGTGGTTAAAGCTCTCTGCGAAGAAGTGATTGTTATGAAATCTGGCAGGGTAGTTGAACGTGGAACATCGGATTATATATTTTCTGACCCGCAGGAAGACTATACACGAGCACTCCTGAAGGCTGCCTTTGATGTAGTTGCGGACACCGAAGATGTATGCTCTTAAGCAGTGGCGGACCCTGAAGGCCGGACAGTCTGAACAGCTATATAAGTTCTGGGATTTGAAGTCCGATGGAATTAAAACGTACGTAAAGCATTTTGGCATAAAATACTTACCGGATTTACATTGACGGATGGCACCAAGGTGGAATTGAACCTTATGGCAATTATTAATTTATACACGGTTTGATAGAGATATCTTGACAGATTTTCCTATTGTGACAGCAGAATCATAGAGTAATAGTGAAAATTTTGATTGTTTTTTTAGTAATTGAAAAGTTAAACGGGCTCAGGAGAATAACTAATGACTGTTTTCTTTATCAGAAAGCACCTTAAATTGAAATTAAGAGGAAAGCTACTTATTGCATTTTTAGTTGCCAGCATGGCGACCAGATACATAAACCCTTTGTCCATTGGTACATATGTTATATCGGCGGCCAAACTTGGTTTGGCCGATTTATTTTGTGGCATCCCCATGATCCCCAGACCCTGGCCCTGGATATCATCGGCCGAATCGCCAAGGCAGGCAACAATGCTGTTTTCCCCAGCGATCCCCATACCTTTGCCCATTTCCGCCAGGTCCATTTCCTGTCGGAACTCCCGGACAGGTCACGGTTTGAAGCCTGGGAAAAAGCGGGCGGCCGGGATCTTTTCAAACGCTGCAACCAGGGGGCAAAAGAGCTGTTGCCACCCATGAGGTGATCAAAACTTGGACCACGCAAGTTGCATAGCACTTACAGGAACCAGCGTAGCGGTTCCTGGAAGCGGTCTAAGCTTTGATATAGGCCATTGCCGTGCCGATCAGATTCACAGCCACCGGCATCAGGAAATCCGACCAGGTCACGGGAGACCCGTCACTGCCCGGGAGCCCGGGGACCAGGATCAGATGGCTTAAGGGGTATTTTTTCAGATTCCCCAGCCGGGTATCCCGGGCAAATCCGTCCTGGGTGATAACAATCGTTCTTGCATAACGGCTGCCGAAGGTGGCCAGTTCATCCAGGGCGGAATCAAACTGGGGGGCGCTGGTGGCATCAATGGTCACGAGACAGTCCTGTCCCCTGTCGTAGAGGGGATTGAGCACCGGCAGATACCACTGGTCCTCAATGAGAAAGGGGAGCACCGCATCCGGCTGGCTGGGCATGGAAGACTCTCTCAGAAAATCATCCACAGTGCCCCCATCTAAATAGCGTGCTTCCCAGGCCAGGATCTCTGCCTCGGTATACCGGGCCAGCATGGTTTCCCGGGGTTCGATTTTCACAAACTTGTCCGAGACGCCGGGGTCCACCAGCACCAGATGATGATAAGCCGAAACCCCGAAGGGTTCGCACTCCACTCCGGCTGGTGCCCAGCCCTCAGCTGCTGTTTGCCAGGAGGTACAATTCCCCCTGAAACCGGAAACAAAAAGCTGCTTTTCATATCCCTGATTCTCGGCAACGGACCGGTGGATCTGGTCCTTAAGGTCACGGCTGTCCAGCATTTGTTCCAGCATGGGCAGTATCAGCCTGAAATGCCGTTCGATCCGCTCCGACCGTTCAGGGAACAGCCGGGCCATGGTCCGTGAAAAGAAAAAGGTCAAGGCCGCGTAGAGATATTCATGGGGACATGCCGTCACCGGGTTCCCGAGGAAACAGGCACCGCAGGACGCGGCAAACCGCGCGTGTCCCTGGGTCCGTTCACCCGGACCGATCCATAACAGGTGATCCCCGGCATTCCGGCAGATCAGGTTCAGCCGGTCTTCTGCCGCCGCCTCCGAGGCCACGGCCACCACCAGGCTGTCTTCGGTACTGACTCCCTTGAGTTTTTCAGGGAACTCCACCTGGAGCGGAATGGCCAGGAACGGTTCCCACAACCGGATAAAATTCCTGCAGGCCGCCTCTGCCTGACGGTCCATGGGTACGAAGATCATGATGCCGTCTTCGGCCAGATGGCTGAATATCAATTGGGCCAGACGGCTGAAATCTGTTTTCGCACCGGACTCAAAAAGTGCCGTAAAAGGATCGTCACCGTTGATCAGCCGCCCGTGTTTGTCCAGGTCTCTGTTGTACCCTGCCGCCGCGGGATTCCGTGCCTGCCGGATCCAGAGGGGTTCCTCCT
>JANQML010000039.1 GCA_028280105.1 Desulfobacula sp.
AATTGGTCCTCACTGCCCGGGGAGTCTTTAAAATTATAAGACCCGGTGAAATCCTCCGCTTCGATATAGGTCCCGTTCCGGTCAATGACGCAAAGTGCATGGGCCGGCTCAGACAAAAGGGGGAAGAATAGAAGGGCGAAAAGAAAGGCGGGTAAAATTCGTTCAAATGGTTTTGTTATCATTTTTTATCCTCATTTTTTGCAAAGTGGATATAGAGTCAGGTTATTAATATCCGACCCGAAATACTTTTCTCACCCTTGCCGTCACCTGATTGTTTCCGTCTTCCCGGCTGATGACATGATAAATAAAATTCCGGTAATTGGTTCCAAACCCGATCGATTGGGTATCGCTTTCATAGCGGACCCGGTACCAGTAGGGGATACCGGTTACCAGCCCGTCCCTTTCGTTAAAGGGAAAATCATCGTTTGTTATTTCATCCGCCCCTTCCCCGTAATTACGGATGATCCGGTAATAGTCTTCTGTCCAGTCAATTTCAGTATCTTCTGTCCTCATGGTCAGATTGACAAACGGAGGCGCCAGTGCATGGCTGTTCAGATAGG
Source organism: Desulfobacula sp. (assembly GCA_028280105.1). Taxonomy (GTDB): domain Bacteria; phylum Desulfobacterota; class Desulfobacteria; order Desulfobacterales; family Desulfobacteraceae; genus Desulfobacula. Next base: position 561 of record JANQML010000039.1, read on the forward strand.
GTCCGGACTGTTTCCAGCCGCTGTCGGCAATGAAGAACCTTTGACGGGCCTGACGCTCATTTCCTGCAATTCTGAGTTCAAAAACCGTGGTGTTGGTTCCGGCAAGCCCGATAAAGGTCAGGATGGCCAGGATGAGCACTGCGGTGACCAGTGCAAATCCGCTTTCATTTTTTAACGGCTTATCAATTTTTAAAGGTTTATTAATGAATCCAATGCGTCTCATTACAACATTTCACTCTTGTAAAAATTAATGGTCAGGGTTTTTGCCGTTCGATCCCTATAGTTGACATCCAGAACAACCTCTTTGATATCCAGTTCATCGGCTTCATCCGTATCGCCGTCTCCGTCATTGTCTATGCCGTCGGTGTTGGTCCACTCGGTCACGGTCCAGGAGACGGAGGTGATATTTGGCGGTAATGTCAGATCGGCAAATATACCGCTGTCATGGGGATTCCCTGCCGGGTTCAGCGCATCGTCGTCATAGGGCAGATCGATTAACCGTTCAAAGATATCACCGGAAACCGTACCGGCAACGGTTAATGTGTTTGCGGTGGTGTTCCCCCGGGTGCTGCCCACCTGCATGGCATACAGTGCTGAGATGCCGACGGTCAGGACCAGCATGGTAATCAGTGCCTCAATCAGGGTAAAGCCTTTGTCGTTTTTCAGCGTCATCATATCGGATCATAACCCCATGTTGCGGCACCGCACAGCCGTGGTCAGCATGCGGCGCCGGTAATTGTCGTTGTATGGTCCCCATCTTTGCCCGGAAGGGGTGACATATACAGTGGTGTTGGTAAAGTCCGGGTCCGGCCGGCGGGCCCTGGCAAGCAGGGTGACCTGGACGGAGGCGACATCAGCGGGCACGGCCGTTACAATCCCGTCTGAATCAAAGTACAAAAATTCAACCGCCTGCATGTTTTCTGCAAAGGGTTGATATGTGCCTGCGCCACCGGTCCGTCTTCTGATGTCCAGGGCTTCGGGCACACCGTCGATGATCGTGTCGGGAATACCGTCTCCATTATCATCTGAGCCTGAACCCGGGGAAAAACCAATGTCAATGATCTCGTTGGGGTCAGTTGTCACACCGTTTTCATTGATATCTTTGGCCAGGCTCATACGCCCGGGAAAGATTGCCGTAATCCCGGCATTGGCCGTCCCGGTGGGGTCGTACCCTGCCATCCGGATTTCAGCGGTCAGAACATGCATGGCTGAACGAAGGTTCTGCTGCATCTCAGTAACCTGGTCCTGAACCTGGTAGGTGTTCTGCTGCGAGGTGTGGGCCGAGAAGACGGCGGCAATGATAATGCTGAAAACCGCCATGGTAATCAATACCTCGATGAGTGTAAAACCCGATTGATTTTTTATCGAAACCGTCATGGTTAAGATCCATCCTCACTGATTTCAATTCTGACTCTTCCGGCAGAACTTTGCACAACGTTATACCATTGAGCATTGTTCCTTAATTGTATCGTTCCGGCCCGGTTGTTGATCGGCAGCCCGTTGGCAGTGAAACCGGTTGCATTCCCGGTAAATGTGGCACTGACAAGGCTGACGGTTTGCGGCATGGAAACAGTGGATAATATCTGCTCATTCCCGTCCCGTGTAAAATTGTCTGCCGTGCCGCCGCCGGCACCGTCATCCACAAAGACCTGGTAGCTTCCCGCCATCCCCTCCGGTGTAAAGGCCGCCGGTGTAAAGGAGATAACCACGGGACTGTTGCGATTGGCAGCCTCAAACCGGGCATGCTGAAACGTTGAATAGAGGTCTCTGGCCGCCCCTTTGAGTTTTTGATTCTCAATGGCGTCCAAAAGGGCGGGCAGCCCCACTCCGGCCATGATGGAAATAAGCATGAAAACAATCGCAAGTTCAATAAAAGTAAAACCGTTTTTATTTTTTAACAACCGGGTCATTTGATTCCCTATTTTCACCCTATTTATTTAAGAAAAGCGCCTGGTTTTTATGCTGATTTTAAAAAACAGCAATCAAGATCGTCATAGTATCAAGCCGGGGATGTTAAAGTCAATTTGTTAAGAACCTTCTATAATTAGTTTTAAGAGTGTTCAACACTACAAACAACTATAAATAAGCCAAGCAAGAAAGATGCCGGGGACATGTGGAACCGGCTTCTGTGGAAGCGATGACCGTTTCCGGCGAGAGGGCGAGTGGTGAAATATAGACAAAATCAGGGGCGTCCGTTTAATACGGCGGTTCTGTTGATGTTATATCGACACCTTTGGATAAGTCGATTAGACGGTTGGTTCGGTTCCATTGTTAACAAAATTTTTTTGTTCATATCCAGTGAAATATGATTGGTTTGATTTTGGATTGGTGTGACAAAATTTGGTAAATAATTTCAAAAATTGTTTTAAAGGGTTTGTTTACAAGTTTGGCTGATACGGGGAAATTACCGGGTGAAATGTTATTTGTACACATGAAAACCATTTAAAATCAGTGTGTTGAATTTATTTCAATATTTTTTTCAGCCCATGGCACCCTTTTTGTAATTAAAATTTGCCAGAGACGATCTGATCTAATCAAAAAATCTGAAACCAAGCAAGTAAACAAACATAACTTATGGAGGTCTGAAAATGACAAAATGGCTTAAGAAAACAAGAAACCAGAAGGGCTTTACCCTGATCGAACTCATGATTGTTATTGCAATTATCGGCATTCTCGCTGCAATCGCGATCCCCCAGTTTACCACCTACCGGGCAAAATCATTTAATACCGCGGCAGTGAGTGATTTAAGAAATTTGAAAACCGACCTTGAATCCTTTAATGCGGAATGGGGTGAATATCCCAACTAAACCATAAACAGAATAATTTCCCAAATTAATAATAAAAACAGGAGATATAATAATGAAGAAAATAATAATCGCAATATTGGCGCTTTTCATGGTCGTGTCTTTTACTACCATTGCAACTGCAGAAACGGATGCTACAACAACTGGCGGTGAGGCTCTGGAACTTGCCGGTACTAATGATCCTGGTCCTGCATTCTCTTTTAGCCCTTCACCGAGCACGATTATGGCCGTGGATACCGGTGAAAACACATATGCAGCCACATCCGCCAGTATCAGAACGACAACGGACACGGGAATTGAATATGGTGTGCTTTCAACCAGCAATGATATGTTCCAAATGGCTCAAGCTGCTGATAATGCAGTTCAAGCACCGACAGATGCTTCTACTTTACCTGACGGCTTTGTTAATAGAGCCGGAAACGCACCTGGGGGAGAAACCACAACAACAACTACTACTGAAACTACAACTACTGAATAATTAAATAAAAACATAGCTAAATTTGATAGCTAAAGCAGTTCTCCCCTTCTAAATCAGTAGGGAGGACTGCTTTTTTATTGTTTTCCCTGTCTGAAAATTGCTATGTAAAAACCATGGCCAAAATAGAACTGAACAATATTTCCAAGACCTATGTTTCCGAATTCAGGAGACGGAAAAAAAAGGCGGTTAAATCGGTTTCGCTGACTATTGATCCGGCGGACAGTTTCGGGATCATCGGGGTCAACGGGGCGGGAAAGAGCACCATCATCAAGATGATCATGGGCTTTATCACCCCGGATTCGGGCCGGATCCGTATATCCGGAAAGCCCCCGTCTGATCCGGATTCCCGGTGCAGCATCGGCTATCTGCCGGAAAATCCCTATTTTTATGATAACCTGACACCCGGAGAGTTGCTGATGTTCAGCTGCCGGGCATCGGGCCTGGACCGGAAAACCGCTGAACACCGCATCGACCTTCTTTTAGACCAGGTGGGGCTCCGGGTGGAGAAAGACCGGAAGCTGCGGACATTTTCCAAGGGCATGACCCAGCGGGCCGGGATCTGCTTTGCCCTGGTCCATGACCCTGAGATCGTTATCCTGGACGAGCCCATGTCCGGTCTGGACCCCCTGGGACGGCACATGGTCATCGGCCTGATTCAGGATCTTAAAAAAAGAGGAAAGACAGTGCTTTTCTGTTCCCATATCTTAAACGATGTGGAGCGGATATGCGACCGGGTGGGTGTCATGGACAGGGGGAGTCTTAAACGGATCTACACCCGGAAAGAGATCCTTGAGAATGACGGCCCTGAAGCCAGTTTGGAAGACCTCTTTTTAACCACCATCAACAGGAAGGGAGAATGACGGGAAAAGTAATGGCCCTGGCCGGGCTGACGTTTAAAGAGGGGGTCCGGGACCGGGCTCTGGCGGGAATCGGCATTTTCGCCCTCTTCATGATGATCGGTTCAATGGCCGTGGTGGGCATGTTCATGCGGGAGCTGGACAAGGTGACCATGGATATCCACCTGGCAGCCATTGCCTTTGCCGGCCTGCTGCTCAGTTTCTTTGTCGCCGTCAACCTGATGGCAAAGGATATCGACCGGCACACCGTCTACCCGGTGATGTCAAAACCCCTTTCCAGAAGCCAGTATGTCTGGGGCAAGTACCTGGGGATCATGCTGCTGACCGTCACGGCTCTGGGGATTCTCACCCTTTGCAGCAGCCTCACCATCTGGTTGATTAAATTGAACTACCCGGCCTATTTCCAGGGGTTTTCCTGGCTTGCGGTCTATAAAGCCGTCTTTGCCCAGCTATTGATGTTTTGTGTGCTCAATGCGCTGATTGTCTTTTTTTCCACCATTACCACCAGTTCATTTATCACGCTTTTATTCAGCATCTCCACCTATGTCGCCGGCCAGACCATTGAAGAGGTGGTCCTTTTTCTAAAAACGGATTCTGCCGCCGGAATGGTGATGTCCCAGGGGATCAGATCGGTCATTAACGTGGTCCAGTATCTGCTGCCCAATCTGTCCGTATTCGATTTAAAGGTCAGGTCGGCCCACGGCCTCTCCATCTCCTGGGAATATCTTGCCGCCATCACCGGTTACGGCCTGGCATACTCCATTGTGCTGCTCATCCTGGCATCGCTGATCTTTCAGAAAAGAGAGCTGTGATGAAAAAAAAAACGGCCTCCATCCTCTTTCTCATGGCTGCAATGGGGCTCTGTTTTCTTTTCCAAAAAAACCTGGATGAAAAAAGAGAACGGTTCCTGGAAGACAATTATGTGGGCTATCTTTTGCCCTCAAAGATTGCCGGACCGGTTTCCCTGGAATTTTCAGGCATTGTTTCCGATTTCCTCTTTTTAAAAGCCAGTATATTTTTCGGGGAAAGAATACTTGAGAGTCAACCGCTTGAAGGGAAGCGGCTGGCAAGCTATCTCTATGAGGCCATGGATATCATTACTGATCTGGATCCCTGGTTCTGGGATGCCTACCTGATTGCAAACATGATGCTGTCCTGGGATTTCAACCGGGTGGATCTGGCCAATCAGCTGCTTTTAAAAGCCAGGGAACACCGGGATTGGGATTTTAACCCAGCCTATCATCTGGGGTTCAACCATTTTTATTTCCTAAAAGACAATCAAAAAGGGGCGGAGTTTTTGATGGAAGCCTCAGACCTGCCGGGTGCACCCACCTATCTAACCACACTTGCCGCCCGCCTCTCCATTTATGAGAATCAGTATGCACCGGCCATTGCATTCTTAAGTGAGACACTGAAAAACACGCAGAATCCGGGTTTGAAAAAACAATATGAAAAACGTTTGAAAGCCCTTATTATCATGGAACGCCTTGAACGGTACGTCCATGCCTATCGTTCGAAATTCAATGCATTTCCCGAGACACTTCAGGATCTTGTTAAAAAAGGGTTCATCGATTCCATACCGGATGACCCATACGGCGGACGGTTTTTTTTATTAGAGAATAAGCGGGTTTATACGTCCAGCAAATTGCTCCCTGTAAAAAAAGAATAAGCCTTAAAAACCGGTATCTGTCTTATAATTGACTTTTCAGAAGAATCGTTTTAGAAGAATGGGGTATGAATAAGATTTGAATCATTCATTCCCAAGGAGGATCAATGAAAACAGATATAAAGCAGACTCTGAAGCTGGGTGCTGTTATGGTTCTGGCCTTTTTGCTTTCCGGATGTGCGGGAACCTTTTTTTCCTCAGGCCCGGAAGACGGGGTCCCGGCAGAAGGCAGCGTTCCGGCAAAGACCCGTCAGACCACGGCGGTCTATTATGATTTTGAAGATATACTGATTCCCATGGAACTGAAGGTGGTCCGGGACCGGACCGTTGTCGTTAGTACACCGGGGTACACCTCCGGGATTATCACTCTGAGAGGCCGGGTGGAACGGCGGTCTTTGTTTAATTTTTTCAATACCAACATGCAAAAGGACAATTGGGGGGTGGTGACCCAGATCATATCCCCGGGCACCACCATCATGGTCTTTCAAAAGACCAACCGAACGTCGGTAATTACGATACGGGACGAGCAGATCAACACCTGGGTGGAGGTAGGCGTGGCACCCACCATTTCAATCAACGGCGGATTCAGTGAGTCGAGCCTGATGGAATAACGGCCTGAAAAAATAAATACTTGAAAAAACAGATAATGGATTTGAAAGATAAACAGATTCTCCTGGGCGTCACCGGCGGTATTGCCGCCTATAAATCGGTGGAGCTGCTGCGGTTGTTTAAAAAAGCAGGGGCATCGGTTACCGTGGCCATGACAGAGAGTGCCGGGCATTTTGTGGGCCGGACCACCTTTGAGGTGCTCTCTGAAAACCCGGTATTGTCCGATCTCTACTTTGATACCGAATCCCAGGTCAAACATATCGATATTGCCTTGCAGGCCGATGTGGCCGTTATTGCACCGGCCACGGCCAACATCGCGGGAAAACTGGCCCACGGCATTGCCGATGATGCCCTGACCACCACCCTGCTGGCCGTGACCTGTCCGGTGGTGATCTGTCCCTCCATGAATTCTTTCATGTATGAGAATATCCGGGTACAGCGGAACCTGGATATCCTGGAGCAGGACGGGTGGCATATCCTGGACCCGGATTCCGGCGCCCTGGCCTGCAAAACAACCGGTGCCGGAAGATTGCCCGAACCCTGGTACATCTTTGACCGGGTTCAGGCCCTGCTCACCCCAAAGGACCTTAAAGGAAAAAAGGTGTTGATCTCGGCCGGCCCCACCCTTGAGGCTATTGACCCGGTCCGGTATATCAGCAATCACTCGTCCGGCAAGATGGGGTTTGCCGTTGCCCGGGCCGCTGAAAACAGGGGGGCAAACGTCACCCTTGTTGCCGGTCCAGTCCACCTGGATACGCCTGTTGGCGTGAACCGGGCGGATGTCACCTCGTGCGAAGAGATGGCCCGTGCCATGCTGGAGAACCTGCCGGATGCCGACATCATTATTAAAGTGGCGGCGGTTGCCGACTACCGGGCCGCAGACCCCAAGGGATCAAAGATTAAAAAGAGATCCAAGGGCAGGGACCTTAATCTGTCAATGGTTGAAAACCCGGATATTTTAAAGCAGATCGGCCGGCAGAAAAAGACGGGCCAGTTCCTCGTGGGGTTTGCCGCTGAAACCGACGATCTTGAGACCTATGCCATCGAAAAAATGGAAAAGAAAAACCTGGACATGATTGCAGCCAACCGGGTGGGGGAGCCGGATTCCGGGTTTTGTGCAGATACGAACCGGGTGACCCTTTTTTTTAAGAACGGGAATTCAAAAGAGATCCCGCTGATGGAAAAAGAACAACTGGCCCACATCCTGATCGATTCCATTATTGAGCAGATGGGATAATCATCGGGATGCAGAGAGACGAATCCAAAGCCGGTTCAGGTATCGATATCGGCCAGACAAAAAAAAATAGATCCGCGGGTCATGAATTCATCGGTATTATAGATGAATTTAAAGGGTACCTGGGCGCTTTGAAACAGGGAAACCGTTTTTTTCCGGGTATCTCTGACCGGTCTGAAAAGAGAATAGAAGAATGGGGGCAGTCGTCTTCAGAGGATGTTCTGTTCTTTTCCCAGGGGCCGGAGACGGCCGATCTCTGTCTGGTTGATTCCGATAATCGGTTCTTTTCCGGTAAGAGCGGTGCACTGCTGGTGAAGATCCTGGGGGCGATGAAACTGACCCCTGACATTGTTTTTATCTGCAACTGCGACAGCCCGCCATCCATCAAAGACCATGTCCGGAAGCATAAACCAAAAATGATGATTACCCTGGGGTCCAGGGCCGGGAAAAGATTGTCCGGCAGAACTGATCCATTGGCATCTTTCAGGGGGCGGTTTTTTGACTATCACGGGGTACGGGTCATGCCCACGTTTCATCCCTCCCTGCTGATTAAAGATCCGTCATACAAACGGGATGTATGGGAAGATATGAAGCAGGTAATGGCGGTTCTGGGGCAGCCCCGTGATACTTGATCAATTCCTGGAAACCCTGTCTGCTCAGAAGGGGTATTCCTCCCATACGGCCCGGGCCTACCGGTCCGATATCCTGGGATTTATGCGGTTTGTTCTAAAGGATTCGGACCTGCCGCCGGGCAAGTGTCAGACCCTGTTCCGTGAAAAAATCTCCCAACCAAATAAAAACCCGGAAAAGAGCCTTAACAAGACGGATATTCGAAAATACCTGGCCCTTCTGGTCAGGGACGGAAAGAGCAAACGGACGGTCTCAAGAAAGCTGTCTGCCTTAAAATCTTTTTTTGATTATCTGGTGATCTGCGGAGAGATCAAAATCAATCCGGCAGAGACCATCCCCTTTCCAAAGCTGGAAGCCACTATTCCCCGGTTTTTGAGTATCGACGAGCTGTTCGGGCTGCTGGACAAGATTCCCGCCGACACCTGGCTGGGAAAACGGAACCGTGCCATGTTTGAAACCTTTTATTCCACCGGGATGCGGATATCGGAAATCGCCGGATTAAACCGGGCTGACATTGACTTTGACCGGCAGATGATTAGAGTCTTTGGCAAAGGTTCAAAGGAGCGGATTGTCCCTGTGGGAAAGCGGGCCCTGGAAGCCATAAAAGAATACTGGGACAGTATAGACCATTCCTTTGAACCGGTTTTTTTGAATAAAAATCGCACCCGGATCAGCACCCGGTCCATCCGGCGGATTCTGGACAAAATCGTCCGGGACTGCCAGTTGGGCGTGCCGGTGTCTCCGCATATGCTGCGTCATTCATTTGCCACACACATGCTGGATTGCGGGGCGGATTTAAGGGGGATTCAGGAGGTGTTGGGGCATGCCAGTCTTTCCACGACCCAGGTCTATACCCATGTGAGTATGGATCACCTGATGGCAGTCTATGATAAGGCCCATCCAAGACGATAGGCGTTTATCCTCCTGTTTCAGATCTGTTTTGAAAAAACACTGTTCGAATGTAGAATTGCCCGGATGTAAAAATATCCGGATATAACATTGTCCGGACGGGCCGGACACCGGCAATGGGACGGACCGTCAGTATAAAAAAGGAATGACAACGTATGAGCGAGCAGGTATTTCACGGCACAACGATTCTGGCGCTGCGCCGGAACAACCGGGTGGTTGTTGCCGGTGACGGCCAGGTGACCCTGGGCAGTATTGTAACCAAACACCGGGCCAGAAAGGTCAGGCGAATCTATCATGACAAGATCATTGTGGGGTTTGCAGGTGCCACCGCCGATGCCCTGACCCTGTCTGAAAAACTTGAAACCCGGCTGGAACAGTACAACGGCAACCTCACCCGGGCCTGTGTGGAACTGGCCCGGGAATGGCGGACAGATAAATATTTACGGCGGCTTGAAGCCATGATGATTGCGGCGGATGAGAAGAATACCTACCTGCTGTCCGGAAACGGGGATGTGATTGAACCGGATGACGGGGTCATCAGTATCGGTTCCGGCAGCACGGCAGCCCAGTCTGCCGCCGTGGCGCTGGCCGAGAATACCCGGATGGAACCGGTTGAGATTATAAAAAAAGCCATGAAGATTGCCGCCGATCTCTGCGTTTACACCAATCATGAGATTACAGTTGAAGAAATCGGTGAGTAACCCCTATATATTATCAACCCTAAATGAAGTGTGAGTGACATGAATGATTTAAAACCCAGCCAGATCGTGACGGAACTGGACAAGTATATTATCGGTCAGAAAGATGCCAAAAAATCGGTTGCCATTGCCCTGAGGAACCGGTGGCGGCGGCGGCAGCTTGAAAAAGACCTCCAGGAAGAGATCGCCCCTAAAAATATTATTCTGATCGGCCCCACAGGGGTGGGAAAAACCGAGATTGCAAGACGGCTGGCCAATCTGACCGATTCCCCGTTTTATAAGGTAGAGGCCAGCAAATTTACGGAGGTGGGATATGTGGGCCGGGATGTGGAATCCATGATCCGGGATATTGTGGAACTCACGGTGAATAATCTGAAAGCCCGCCAGCAGGAAGCGGTTCAGGAAAAAGCCGCCCGGATGGCCGAAGAACGGATTCTGGATATCCTGCTGCCCCCGCAGTCTCCTTCCGGAGCCGATATTTCCAATGACCTGGATATTGTAGAAACCGGGGCCAACCGTGACGGCACAACTGCGGCCAACGCATCGACACGGGAAAAGCTGCGCAAGATGCTGCGCAACGGAAAACTGGACTCCCGGCAGATCGATCTTGAGGTTGCCGCAAATACCTCTCCCATGGTGGAAATCTTTTCCAACACCGGTATTGAGGAGATGGGGATCAATGTAAAAGACATGCTGGGCAACCTGATGCCCAAGAACACCAAACGCCGGAAAATAAAGATAAAAGAAGCGCTTAAGCTGGTTACACAGGAAGAAGCCGCCCATCTGGTGGATATGGAACAGGTTAAAAATGACGCCGTTTCCATGGTGGAACAGTCCGGGATTATCTTTATCGATGAAATCGATAAGATAGCGGGAAAGGAGAAAAGCCATGGGCCGGAAGTCTCCAAGGAAGGGGTTCAAAGAGACCTGCTCCCCATCGTGGAAGGGTCCACGGTTCCCACCAAATACGGGACAGTTAAAACCGACCATATTCTCTTTATTGCATCGGGCGCGTTTCACGTATCCAAGCCCTCTGACCTGATCCCGGAACTCCAGGGCCGGTTTCCCATCCGGGTGGAGTTGAATTCCCTGGGCGCCCATGAGTTTACCCGGATTCTGACCGAACCGAAAAATGCCCTTGTGCTCCAGTATATTGCTCTGTTAAGAACAGAAGGCATTGAGATTGAATTCACCGGTGATGCCGTGGAAAAGATTGCATCCATTGCCGTGGAGGTCAATGCATCCACGGAGAATATCGGTGCCAGGCGGCTGCACACCCTGATGGAAAAACTGCTGGAGGACTTCCTGTTCCAGGCCCCGGACATTGATGAAAAAAAGATTGTCATTGATGCCGGTTTTGTGGAAGAACAATTGATGACCATTGTCAGAAATGAAGATTTATCAAGGTATATATTATGAACGCCAATGTGGCCGACATTCTCATCGAAGCCCTGCCGTATATCCGTAATTTTTCCGGAAAGACCATCGTGGTTAAATACGGCGGCCATGCCATGGTGGATGAGAAGCTTAAAACCGATTTTTCCAATGATATCATCCTGCTTAAATATATCGGCCTGAACCCGGTGGTGGTTCACGGCGGCGGCCCGCAGATCAACCGGGTTCTGGATTCCATGGGAATTACCTCTAAATTTATCCGGGGAATGCGGTATACGGACGGTGAAACCATGGATGTGGTGGAGATGGTGCTGGGCGGAAAGGTCAACAAATCCATTGTGGCCCGGATCAACCGGCAGGGCGGCAAGGCCGTGGGGCTTACCGGCAAAGACGGGATGCTGATCACGGCAAAGAAAATGACCATCTACCACCAGGAAGATGAAACCAAACCGCCGGAGATCATTGATCCGGGGATGGTGGGGGATGTGGCAGATATCAATCCGGATATCATTCATACCCTGACCGCCCAGGGATTTATCCCGGTGATCGCACCGGTGGGATTTGGCAAAAACGGTGAGACCTATAATATCAATGCGGATGTGGTGGCGTCTAAACTGGCATCTGCCCTGAACGCCGAGCGCCTGATGCTGCTCACGGATGTGGACGGGGTCATGGACGGTGAAGGGACCCTGGTGTCGACCATGGATGGGGCTGCCATTGGCCGGATGATCGAATCGGGCCGGATAAAGGGTGGTATGATTCCCAAGGTGGAGTGTGCGCTGGAGGCATTGAAAAACGGGGTGAAAAAATCCCATATCATAAACGGAAAACTTTCCCACGCCGTTCTGCTGGAACTGTTCACCGATTCGGGGATCGGCACCCAGGTATGTATGGAATAGGTATGTATGGACCCGGTATCTATGGATTAACCGGGGCGTTTTTTTTGATTTTACCGGGAAAGCATGAAAATGGATAGAGACAATGGATACAATAGATAAAACAGATGCGTTTATATGCCGGACCTATATGCGTCAGGAAACTGCCTTTGTAAAGGGGAAGGGTACAAAACTATGGGATGAGTCGGGCCGGGAGTACACGGATTTTCTGGCCGGTATTGCCGTATGCGGGCTGGGCCACTGCCATCCTCAAATCACCAGGGCGGTTTCGGAGCAGGCAGCCACCCTGGTTCACGTATCCAATCTCTTTTACACCCGGCCCCAGGCTGATCTGGCATCCCTGTTGTGTGAAAAAAGTTTTGCCGACCGGGTCTTTTTTTCCAATTCAGGGGCTGAGGCCAACGAAGCCGCCATCAAACTTGCCAGGCGGTACTTTCAAAAAAAAGGAGAGACGGAACGGTTTAGAATCATCACCATGGACCAGTCGTTTCACGGCCGGACCATGGCCACTCTCTCCGCCACGGGCCAGGATAAGATTAAAGAGGGATTTTCTCCGGTTCTGGAAGGATTCTCCCATGTGCCGTTTAACAATATCGGCCGGCTGGAAAAAGAGATGGATGATACGGTGTGTGCCGTCATGCTGGAGCCCGTACAGGGGGAAGGCGGGGTGAGCCCGGCGGATCCGGAGTACCTGAAAGCGGTCCGGGACCTGTGCACCCAAACCGGCTGTCTGTTAATTTTTGATGAAATTCAGACCGGTATGGGCAGGTGCGGCAAATTGTTTGCCCATGAATTGTACGGGGTGACGCCGGATATCATGACCCTGGCCAAGGCCCTGGGAAACGGATTGCCCATCGGTGCCATGATGGCCACCCAGGACGCTGCCGATGGATTTGATTTCGGCAGCCATGCCTCCACTTTCGGCGGAACCCCCCTGGCAACGGCTGCGGCCCTTGAGGTCGTGAAAATCATCGGGGATGACGGATTTTTAAGCACGGTTCGTAAGACCGGGAATTATTTTAAACAGCAGCTGAAAACACTGGCGGAGACTCATGAGAGAATCGTCGAAGTCAGGGGCAGGGGGCTGCTGCTGGGGCTTGAAATCGACGGGGATGCCGGTGGTGTGGTGGCACAGATGATGAAAAAAGGCTTTATTATTAATGGAATTCAGGATAGAGTTCTCAGATTTGCACCACCTTTAATTATAGAAAAACAGGAAATCGACGGGCTGATTATTGCACTTGACAGCCTGTTGAGAAGTTAGGAGCCGATTGTTGTGAAAAAAGATTTATTATCATTGCTTGATCTTGAAAAAGAAGATTTTGAAGTTTTGTTTAACCGCGCCATTGACTTAAAAAAACGGTATGGCAGCGGCATCATGGACAGCATTCTTAAAGGGAAGACACTGGGGTTGATCTTTGACAAGAAATCCACCCGGACCCGGGTCGCCTTTGAAACCGCCATGATTCAGCTGGGCGGGCACCCTGTCTACATGAGCACCCAGGATACCCAGATTTCACGGGCAGAACCGGCCAAGGATACGGCCCGGGTGCTGTCAAGATATATCGATTGCCTGGCCATGCGGACCTTTGACCATGAGCTGGTAAAAGAGTTTGCTGCCAGTTCGACCATTCCCGTGATCAATGCCCTGACCGATTCGTATCATCCCTGCCAGATTTTAAGCGATATCATGACCATTATTGAACATAAAAACGGGTATGAGAATGTCCGGATCGCCTGGGTGGGAGACGGCAATAATGTGGCCAACTCATGGGTCAACGCCGCAAGTGTGCTGGGGCTGGATCTGATCCTGGCCTGCCCGGACAGTTACGGCGTGGATCCAAAAATTGTTGAGGCCGCATCGGTGAATGATATCTCGACCATCCGGTTCACCAACGACCCCAAAGAGGCGGTGAAAGATGCCGATGTCGTCTATACCGATGTCTGGGCCTCCATGGGAGATGAAGAGGAGCAGGCCGCCCGAATGAAAGCGTTCCAGGGGTATCAGGTCAACAAAGAACTTTTGGCCCATGCAAAGCCGGATGTCATGGTCATGCACTGTCTGCCGGCCCACAGGGGTGAGGAAATTTCTGAAGATGTACTGGAAGAGAAAGACGGCGTCTTCTGGGATCAGGCTGAAAATAAACGGCATATGCACAAGGCCATCCTGGAGTGCCTGATTCTGAACAATCAAAAATAAGGGGCATGTGTCGCCATGGGTGAAAAGATGTGGGGGGGCCGGTTTTCCCGTAAGACCGATGAACTGGTGGAGGCATTCAATGCCTCCATTGACGTGGATAAACGCCTGTATGAGAGTGATATCCAGGGCAGTGTCGCCCATTTAAAGATGATGGCCCGGGAGCATATCATTTCACAGGAAGAGGCCGATATCCTGATCAAAGGCCTGGGTGTGGTCAAAGAAAAGATTGAAGCCGATGAGATGGTCTTTTCCGACGAGCTGGAAGATATCCACATGCATGTTGAATATGCCCTGACCCAGATTTGCGGGGATACGGCAAGAAAACTTCACACCGGAAGAAGCAGAAATGACCAGGTGGCCCTGGATATCAGGATTTATCTGAAGCAGGAGACACGGTCTGTCATTGATCTGCTTTACCGGATGCAGGCAAATCTGATTCGCATGGCGCGGAATCATCTGGATGTGGTCATGCCGGGTTACACCCATCTGCAGAGGGCTCAGCCGGTTCTGTTTTCCCATCACCTCATGGCTTACTATGAAATGTTTAAGCGGGATATCAATCGGTTTGAGGACTGTCTCAAGCGGATTGACGTCATGCCCCTGGGCACGGCTGCCCTGGCCGGAACCACCTATCCGCTGAACCGGGAATATACCACCCGGGTATTGGGATTTGCAAAGGTGTCTGACAACAGCATTGATTCGGTTTCCGACCGGGATTTTGTCATGGAATTCATCTCCCATGCCGCCATCTGCATGATCCATTTTTCAAGGTTGTCTGAAGAACTCATCCTCTGGTCGTCGTCCGAGTTTTCATTTATCACCATATCCGATGCATTTACCACGGGTTCCAGCATCATGCCCCAGAAAAAGAACCCGGACGTGGCAGAGCTGGTCAGGGGGAAAACAGGCCGAGTGGTGGGAAACCTGGTTGCCGTTCTGACGCTCATGAAATCGCTGCCCCTTGCCTATAACAAAGATATGCAGGAAGACAAAGAACCATTGTTTGACACGGTGGATACCCTTAAAATCTGTATCGATGTATATGCGCGCATGTTTGAGAATATTACCATCCATAAAGACCGGATGCTGGCATCCTGTAAACAGGGGTTCTTGAATGCAACCGACCTGGCCGATTATCTGGCCGCAAAGGGAATGCCCTTCCGGCAGGCCCATTCGGTTGCCGGAAAATCCGTTGCCTATGCATTGGAAAAGGGTAAGGAATTAGATGATTTGGCCCTTGAGGAATTCAAACAATTCAGTGATCTGATTGAAACGGATATCTACGGTTTTCTCTCCATTGACCAGATGATTGCCCGGCGGATATCTTACGGGGGAACCGGTCTGGATAATGTTAAAAAAGCGGTGGACAAAGCGGCCGGAGAGCTGGGGTTGAAATGAAAAGACAAACGTTTGGGAACCGGTCTTTAATCGGTTTCATCACTCTTTTTTTTATCCTCGGCCTGACCGGGTGCGGGCAAAAAGGCCCCCCGCTGCCGGTGGCAGATATGGCACAAAGAATAATGGAACCCTATGATTTGAAGATTGATCATTCAGATTCTGTTCTCTCTCTTTCCTGGTCCCATCGCATTGATCCGGTGGATGCATGGGTTAAACCGGAACGGTTTGATGTCTTTATGTCGATAAAAGGTCCCTCTGATTGTGAGGATTGTCCGTTCCGGTTTAAAACGGTGGGAACCGTCCCCATGCCCCAAAAAGAATTTATTACCCGGGTCGAAAAAGGGTATGATTACTATTTCAGGGTCCAGGCGGTGGGTGAAGAAAATGTGAGAAGTGAGTATTCAAAAACAATTCGATTTGAAGCGCGTTGAACAGGTGGTGTTCCTGTAATGATAAATAAAAAAAAGGACCTTCACACGGTTTATCTGAGTATTGGGTCCAACATCGGTGACAAACGAAACAACCTGGAGGCATCAATAACGGGGTTACGGCGGAACCCGCAGATTGAAGTGGCGGCAGTTTCCCCGTTTTACCGGACCCAGCCCCAGAATTATACCGATCAGGACTGGTTTGTAAATGCGGTATTAAAAGTCAAAACCACGCTCTTGCCTGAAGAACTGCTGGCCGAATTACAATCGTTGGAACAACGGCAGGATAAAAATGGGAAACCCTTTCGGTTCGGCCCGCGTGTCATTGATCTGGATATTATCTTCTATGATGATCTGGTGATGAAGACCTGGGATCTTGAGATACCCCATCCCAGAATGCAGGACCGGTGCTTTGTTTTGATCCCCCTTTGTGATATAGGTGCTCAAAAGGTTCACCCGGTTCTGAAATTGACATCAGAAGAGTTATTAAAAAAAATAGAAAAACAGGATACCCAGGAGGTGATTCTCCTGGACAAGGAGGGCTAACGTGAAATTTTTTATTGATACGGCAAACATTGAAGAGATCAAGGATGCCAGTAACATGGGGATGGTGGACGGTGTGACCACCAACCCGACTCTGATTGCCAGGGAAGACGGAGAATTTAAACAGATCATCGCCGATATTTGCAAAATTGTCGACGGGCCTGTATCTGCGGAAGTCATCAGCCTTGAATATGAGGGGATGGTGGCGGAAGCCCGGGACCTGGCTCAAATTGCAGATAATATCTGTGTGAAAATCCCCATGACGGTTGAAGGGCTTAAAGCGGTTAAGACCCTTACCGATGAAGGGATTAAGACCAATGTAACCCTTGTCTTTTCAGCGCTGCAGGCATTGATGGCCGCCAAAGCCGGTGCCACCTATGTCAGTCCGTTTGTGGGCCGCCTGGACGATCTGGCCCAGGAGGGGATGGGGCTGGTTGAAGAGATCGTACAGATTTTTGCCAACTATGAATTTGAAACCCAGGTCATTGTGGCAAGTGTCAGAAACCCGCTCCATGTGTTGGATTCCGCACTGCTGGCCGCCGATATTGCAACCATTCCCTATGGCGTTTTAAAGAAGCTGGCCGCCCACCACATGACGGACAAGGGAATTGAGTCGTTTCTCGCTGACTGGAATAAAAAGAAGGGGTAAGGTTTTAAGTTTTTTTATTGACAAATGAGGCATTCCCGTATATAAATTTCTTTTGTTTGCTGAGCGGGAATAACTCAGTGGTAGTGTGCGACCTTGCCAAGGTCGAAGTCGCGGGTTCAACTCCCGTTTCCCGCTCCAAAAAACAAGGCGGCTTGGCCAAGTGGTAAGGCAACGGCCTGCAAAGCCGTTATTCTCCAGTTCGATCCTGGAAGCCGCCTCCATAAAAAATAAAGGGGTTTCAAGTCTTTCTTGAAACCCTTTATTTCAAAATTCAGCACCCAACAATATATCCAACAGCTTAAAACGGGCGTTTTACGAATTTATAAATTCATTCTATCTTTTTGCAATCCGGTTACGAAAATCGGATTCAACCCCATTGTTAGAAATAATTTACTCGATATTGTTCATGGTCATCAGCGGCATGACACCAAACTGATGGGTAAGACCCATGTAGTCATTATAGACCCACTCTTCAACAGCTTTACCATCTTTCCAGGTGCTAACCGTACACCCGTCCATGGCCACTTTTTTACCGGTTGGTGGTGCCTGGACGGTTGGAATTTTACCCACATGTTTACCGGTGAGTACAAGGCGGGTCACGGTCGTATCGCCATCACAGAGAATTTCCTTGATCTCCATGTTAAAATTGTCATACGATTCACGGACCTCCTTGACAAAAGTCTTGTAAGCTGCCAACCCTTCCACTTTTTTCATCGGCGGCTGATAACGAAGATAATTGGGAGCAATAAGCTCATCAAGCACATCAATATTGCCTGAATTGTATACCTCTTCAATGAGTTTTTCGGCCAGTTGTTTAAGATTGTCAGACATCTTCTCTTCTCCTTTTTTTATTTATAAAGTCCTAACCTCCGGGCAGCATTCAGTAGCTGTCCGGAAAAACAGTATATTCCATTCTCGAAAGGCAACCGCCTATACCCATATGGTTCCGACAGAACAGCTTGGGGGCAAATGCACCTGTCTGCGAACCGGTTCCTTTTCCTGGCCGCCCACTTTTATTTCATAGGCATCGCTTTTCCCGGGAAGACAGGAAAAGCGAAAATCTCCGAACGCATCTGTTTTTTCCCGGTCGATGAGAACGCCATCCCGGTACAACGCCACAGTTTTTCCTTCAATACAGTCCTGGACGCTCTGTTCACCGGTTGCCACACTCCCGGCAATAAAACAGGAATTAAACGTATCCAGGTTTTTATAAAAAACGACCGGTCCCTTTAAAGACAGCTCAGTTTCGGGATGGTCAATCCTCTTAAGCCCGTTTAATCGAATATGCGCCTGTAAATCATCGTCAACCTGCTTCTGAAAGGTCAGGGCACCGGTGGGGCATGTCTGGGCGCAGCGGGGCTGCTGCCAACCCCCGTCCAGAAGATGAGCACAGAGGGTGCATTTCTGGGGGGTTTGGTTTTCAGAATTCCACCAGATAGCCCTGTGGGGACATGCTTGAACCAGGTCCTCTCTTCCCTTTGATTTTTCCGGATCCACTATAACGATGCCATCGGACCGCTGATAAATTTCTCCGTTTAAAGCCTTTTTTACGCAGGGCGGATCTGCACAGTGGAAACAGGGCCTGGGCATATATGAGACACCGATATGGGGAAAGGTTCCCTGCTCATTTCTATGGATATTCATCCACCGGTGGCCATGGCGGGGCTGGGCCAGGGTATAGGGAGGCCAGTCATTGTCGTAATGTTCGTCCTTGCAGGCCAGAAAGCAGTTGTTGCAATTTTCGCATTTGTCAATATCAATGGTCATGATCCATTCTGCCATGGTTCCCCCTCATTTTTAAATTGTTTCCGCTTTGTTTTCCCAGCCCCGGATCTGGACAAGGCAGGAATTGTATGCAGAGGAATGGGAGCGTTTAATAATGTTCCTGTCCGGGGTGAGCAGGTTGATACAGCCGCCCCTGTCCGGTGAACCCCCAGGCTCACCCAAAGGCTCATACCTGGCCGAGCCCTCGCAGGAATGAACCACCCCCGGCAGGATCCGTTGGGTGGGGACCGCTGCACAGATCACTGCCCCGCGGTCGTTGAACACCTCCACCAGGTCATGGCGGCCGATCCCCCTGGACTGAGCGTCATCCGCATTGATCCGGATGATCCAGTAATAATGGCCGCCGATGCACACCCTGTGATCTCTGACATCGTTCATGAACCCGTCCTTGGCATCAAACATGGTATGAAAGCTGTACCGGGGATGGGGAGAGATCAGCTGCAGGGGGTACTTTTTTTTCAATTCAACACTTTTGTACCCCTCCCAGGAGGGAATGTATTTTGAAATGGGAGGGCGTTCAGGGTCGTCAGGCGCAAAGCGCTTAAGACTTGAGGATTCAAATTCAAGTTTTCCGGACTGGGTCTGCAGGCCAAGCCGCCATTTTGATGTATAATCCGCCGGCAGGGGGGCAGGTTCGGGTACATCTTTTTTCCTGCCTTCTGCAAACCAACGGTATGAAACAGGCGCTTTGAGGGCGTCGTCCGGAGGAGGCACCACATAATATCCTTTTTTGATAAAAGACTTCCAGGAAATCACCTTGGGCAGATCGCTGGCGTTGAAAAGTCTGCGGCACCATTCCAGTTCAGTGCATCCCTCGGAAAAAGGCGCACCAAGATCAAGGCGCTGTGCCAGCTCCAGAAAAATCTGGTAGTCGGACTTGGATTCACCAAGGGGCTCGATGCATTTGTGCTGGAGGGTAATGATGCGGTGGTTCCACTGGGTAAACTGGTGATGGCTGTACCCTCCCGAGTTGGCGGTTTCCCCGATATCCCACCGTTCGAAGCTGGTGCAGGCAGGCAGGATAATATCGGCAAATTTGGCCTCTCCCTCAAACCAGATGGACTGATTGACAACAAATTCCAGATTGCCGCTCCGGTAAGCGTTAACGTAACGGTTGGCTCCCGGCATGGTACCGAAGTGGGACCCTCCGTATTTGTAGTACATTTTCACGGGTGCATGTCCCGGTGCCGGGTATTTGAACTTCTTAAACTGACCCTCAATACTTTTCGGATCGCTGGGGTAGCCCTCGCATTTTCCGTTGAGAAATACTTCGGGAATCCGCAGCCTGGGGATCAGCTGCCCAACGGTATTCATGGTGGGTAACTGGGGCATTTTCTGGTAAAGATTGATCCGCAGTCCGGTGTTGTCCAGGTCTCCGGACAATCCCCCTTCTGCATAACCCGGAAAATAAAAATGGATATCCACAGGGGCACCCTGCTGGAGACCCCCCATGTTGATGCCGGGCTTTCCTAATCCCTGCATGGCCATAAGGCAGACCATGGATCGGGCCCATTCTATACCGGTGGCACTGCGGCATGCGCCACCGAACCCGACAAGGCCGCCCGGTGCCAGATAGGTTTTCTTTTTTCCCCACTCCCGGGCCAGTGCCCGGACATCTTTGGCCGGTACACCGGTCTCAATTTCCTGCCATTCCGGGTTTTTTTCAACGCCGTCCTCCAGGCCCATAATATAGGCTTTCCATATGTCGAACCCAACGGTGCGCTCGGCCACATACTCCTTGTCGTAAAGGCCTTCAGTAATCCAGACATAGGCGATGGCCAGGCTCATGGCATTCCCGGTGTCAGGACGGGGAGCGATCCATTTCCCCCCCAAAAGCGCTGCCGTATGGTTGTAATAGGGATCGATGTGGACCATCTTAATGCCCAGTTCCTTGGCCCAGAGTCTGCGCACGGTTCCTTCGAAAGCGCCGTAAACTCCGTTGGTGGCTTCGGGATCGCTGGACCAGAAAACAATCATCTCACATTCCTTAAGGCAGTCCTCAATCGTGCCGTAAGTATCTGAACCACCGTTTCTCATACTGTTGCCCCAGTGGTGCATGGCCCCCCAATACCAGCCTTCCCAGCTATCCGGATTGTGAGCCACTGGGCTGTAACCGATGGAGTTCATGAATCGGGCACGGGTGGAGAGCCAGTAGCCCAGGTTCCCCCAGGTGTGGTGGGAGCCGCTGCCGTTCATGATGGCTCCGGGCCCGTATTCTTTTTTCATCCGCTTGATCTCCCCGGCAACAATATCAAGCGCCTCGTCCCAGGAAATACGCTCATACCCTGAAACGCCTCTGTTCTGAGGATTGCGTTCTCCATTGGGATGAAAATCAATTCTTTTCATGGGATAGAGAAGCCGGTCCGGTGAATAAATCAGGGACCGCAGAGCCATTACATAGGGAGTGACACTTCCCTTCCGGGGTGGTGTAAATGTTTTTCCCCGCGCCTTTATCTGCCAGGACGGGGCGTCGTCCCCATCAAATTCAATGGGGGTAATCCGGATGATTTTTCCATCTTTCACATAGACAAAGACCGGCCCGCCGTTGGTATTGCTGGTATAACGGATTTCACCGTTTTTAAGCCGAACCCCGTAATCCCGGTCCGCATCCACGGACTTAAGCGCGTTCAATGTCTGCATAAACTGGATCACCAGTTTATCCGGACCCTGAACATCCACCAGAAAATTTTTCATGGCATGGATCTGAACCAGGTGATTGCCGTTTCTGAACATCAGTTCCACTGCAGTGGCAGGATCAATAAAAACCAGGCTGACATCTGCTTTTTTTGCAATCCCGGCTCTGGAAATGACTTTCCCCTTTTTGAAGTTAAAGAACCGGCCCATTGGTTTTTTCCGTGTCTTGATCTGGGCCGTGAAATCCATTTCCAGAAGGCGCTGCCTGAATTTCCGGTCCAGAAGGGGACGGACCAGCAACATGAGTTTCAAACCGAAAAGCATGATGACCAGTAACGGGCCTCCGGCGGTCTGAAACAGGATATTAACGGTTCTTTGAAACATGTACGGCGCTCCTTAGGACAAAATGATTGAAACTGAAATTTTCATCTCTGCTTATTACGTTTAAAATAGCAACATCCATTCCACTGCCGGGCCGGTTTAATAAAACCCTGTTGCCGTCACTGTCCCGTCCTGGTATAAATAGGGTATATGCCAAGGGGTAGAGCTGTTTTGTCGGGAACAATAATATTATTATTTAATTCGAAAAATCTCTTTGGTGTATAAAATAGGCTTGATATTAATTACCAAATATTGATATCAAATCTCCAAATAAGGAGATTGGTCTCATGAAATCACCAAATACGGTAAGCGAAGCTGCATATCCGGTTGAAGTGGACGAAAACCTGTTTTTTAAACAGGCCACCCTTCTGATCTGCAGCAGCCTTGACATTGAAACAGCCCTGTGGCGCTGCAGAGAATATATCTGTGACTTTCTTCCCGCCGATGCCATCTACCTGAATATTTATGAACCCACACTTGGGGGATTGCGTTATGTGGCCCGGGCCGATGCTCTGGGCGGAGAAAAAATGGACCTGGTGATCCATCTGCCCCAGTCTCTTATCCATGATATTGAAACCGGCAGACGGCTCAAAGACCATATGATCATCAATCGGCCGGAGCTTGATCCCATGGGCCGAATCATCGGTGAGAAATTTGATATGGGTGAGTCCTCCTTTATTGCCCTGCGCCTGAGGATTGAGGGGCAGCGGCTGGGGGTCATTGATTTTTTCGCCAAGGGGAAAGACCGGTTTAACCAGGATCATGTCAGACTTATTTCACTGCTGAGGGAACCCTTTGCCATTGCCATGGCCAATGCCCTCAGGCACCAGGAGGTGATTCGGCTGAAAGAAGAACTGGCCTCGGATAACCGCTACCTAAGCAGCGAGCTTATCTCCAAAAGCGGAAACGAGGTCATTGGTGCGGACCAAGGCTTAAGCCATGTGCTGGAACTGGTCCGGCAGGTGGCCCCCATGAAGAGCACCACCTTGATCCTGGGAGAGACCGGAGTCGGAAAAGAGGTGATTGCCAATGCCATACACCGGCTTTCACCCCGCAAGAACCATCCATTTATAAAGGTTAACTGCGGTGCCATCCCGGAAAACCTGATTGACAGCGAGCTTTTCGGCCACGAAAAAGGGGCATTTACCGGGGCGGTGAAACAGAAACGGGGACGGTTTGAACGGGCTCACAGGGGAACCATCTTCCTTGATGAAATCGGGGAACTGCCCTCTTGGGCACAGGTCCGTCTGCTCCGGGTTCTCCAGACCCAGGAGATCGAACGGGTAGGCGGTTCACCTCCCATCAAACTGGATATCCGCGTCATTGTGGCCACCCACCGGAACCTGGATCGTATGGTGGCGGAAAAAAAATTTAGAGAAGACCTCTGGTTTAGGATTAATGCCTTCCCCATTCTGATTCCACCTTTGAGGGAGCGCAGATCCGACATTCCCCTGCTGGTAAACCATTTTTTACATAAGAAATCTGTGGAAATGGGTATTCAGAACCGTCCCGAGCTGATGACGGAGGATATACAGCGGCTCATGGACCACGACTGGCCGGGAAACGTCAGGGAACTTGAAAACAATGTAGAGCGTGCACTCATCCGGCACAGGCACGGCCCTTTGCATTTCAGCCCCCCTTCCCCTGCAATTCCGATTGAACAGGGACCTGACCCGGGCCCGGACAGTAACCCGGAAACGGTGGCAGGTCTTGACGAGATCATCAAATCTTATATTGAAAAAACCATTGCCAGGACCGGCGGTCAAGTGAACGGTAAGGACGGGGCTGCTGCCATGCTGGGGGTAAATCCCAATACCCTCAGGCACAGAATGAAAAAGCTGGGCATTGTTTACGGCAGGGAATACAGAAAGGGGGAATAATGGCCCATTCAGAATTTGAAAAACGATATGTCACGGCCGAAGCTGCGGTCCGGGCGATCAAAAACGGCGACCGGATTTTTGTGGGGTCCGGGTGCGGGGAACCGCGCCACCTGATCCGGGCCCTGGTGGCCACTAATGACATATGGGACGCCATGATTTTTCAAATGCTCTCCTTTACCCTGACCGAATACCTGGATGATGAGGATTTTATAAACCGGTTTTCGGTCAAACTCTTCTTTGTCCCCCCGGCCATGCAGGCGGCAGCCTTCCAAGGAAAGATAGATTACATTCCCACATATCTCTCCCAGATTCCCATGTTTTTCAGGAGCAAACAGATCAGCCTGGATGTGGCCCTGGTGCAGATCAGCCCCCCGGACCGGTTCGGGGTTGCCAGTCTCGGGGTTTCAGTGGATGTGACCCTGGAGGCCATAAAAAATGCAAAGACGGTCATTGCTCAGGTCAACCCCCGCATGCCCCGAACCCATGGAGACGGGTTCATCCGTGTGGAGGACATTGACTACCTGGTCCACTGGGAGGAAGAGATCAACGAGGACAGGCGCGAACCCCAGGACGAAAACACCTGCCGCCGCATAGCCCATTATCTCAAGGAACTCATAGACGACGGCAGCACCCTCCAGGTGGGGTACGGCAAGGTCTCTTATGCCCTGCTCAAATACATCGACAATAAAAACGATTTGGGTATCCACACCCATATGATAGCCGACGATTTTATCCCACTCTTTGAAAAAGGGATCATCACCAATAAATCCAAAAGTTTCATGAAGGACCGGGCTGTTGCCACCTTCTGCATGGGCACCCGGACCGCCTATGACTACATTGACAACAATATCCAGTTTTATTTCGGAACGGCTGATTTTGTAAACACCCCCGGCATCATCGGCCGCAACGACAGTTTTGTCTCTATCAGTTCGGCCCTGGAAGTAGATTTGTCCGGCCAGGTCTGTTCAGACTACGTGGGCCGCCAGTATTTCACAGGCACCGGAGACCAGTCCAATTTTATACGGGGCGCCACCCTGTCCAAAGGGGGATTCTCCGTCATTGTTATCCCCTCCACTGCCAAAAACGGAACGGTTTCCAGGATTGTTCCCACATTAAGCGCAGGTGCCGGGGTTGCCACCCTTCGGGCAGACGTCAACTTTGTGGTCACAGAATACGGTATTGCACAGCTCAAGGGTAAAAGCATCTATCAACGGGTCATTGAACTGATACAGATCGCCCATCCCGATTTCAGGGAAGAGTTGATGGCCGCAGCCAAGGAACAGCAGTATATCTTTTCCGATCAAATGCCTCTTCCAACCGAGGACCTGAATTTTTTAGAGTCTTACAAAAGCCGATTTAAACTGAAAAACGGAAAATATGTGGCGGTTCGTCCTTTATTACCCTCAGATGAAATCGCTTACCGCAATTTTTTCTACTCTCTGAAAAAAGAGACCATTTTCCTGCGCTTTTTCAAATCCATTTCCATCTTTTCCAGAAAAATGGCCCAGGAGCACTGGGCTGAAATGGATTACCGCAGCTTTATCTCCCTCATCGGTCATGTGAGAAACGAGGGAAACAAAGAGCTGATGGCCATCGGTACCTATGCGGAAGTTGAAAAAGGTTGGGCTGAAGTGGCTTTTGTTGTCCGGGAAGATTTTCAAAGTCAGGGTGTGGCACACTATCTGCTCGGAGAACTTGAAAAAATAGCCCGCTCCAACGGCTACAAAGGATTCGTAGCGACAGTCCTTCCTGAAAATGAGGCCATGCAGCACATTTTTCTCTCCAGCTACCCCAATTCTAAAACCATAAAAAATTCCGGAGAAATTGAAATTAAAATGCCTTTTGATTGAATTTTCTTTTATAAGGGTACCTCCGGGGCTGAACCGATTTGGGAAAAATATGTTTGACAACTTTAAAATTGCATGTAATATTATATTCAATATTTAATGCAAAGATGCAGGGTATATTACTGTGAACACTCGGGAGCAATGGTTCATGTGGCTGGAAATAGACGGGAACCCGGTTATTGGAAAAGTACGGATGGCCATGCCGGATGCCGTTGAAGAAAAGGGTTCTATTATTGATGCAGCCAGGAAATTGGATATCTCCTATCGGAAAATACGTGGCGCAACTTCAGATATAGGAGGATAAGAGGATGAGATCTTTTGATGAATTACTTGAGTTATCGGCTAAAACACACGGTCACCTATGTGCCGGTCAGGTGATAGGGGTGCGGATGGCCATGCTGGGGTGTCGTTTGGTGAAAATTGATGAACCCAGATCTGAAAAATTTCGAAAAAAAATTATGGTCTATGTTGAAATGGATCGGTGCGCCACCGATGCAATAAGTAGTGTGACCGGATGCCGTCTTGGGCGGCGAACCATGAAATTCAAAGATTTTGGTATCAATGCTGCTACCTTTATAAACTTGGAAAGCCGGGATGCCTTCCGGGTGGTCTCAACGGAACGTTCCCGGGAACTAGTGAAACAGTATGCTCCTGAGGAGGAAGATCATTACCGTCAGCAGATGCAGGGATATCGAATTATGCCTGAAAACGAACTATTTGATGTGCAGCAGGTAAACGTTCGTTTGAATTCCGGCCAGATGCCGGGACCACCCAGATCCCATGCCATCTGCGACCGGTGCGGCCAGGTTGTCAGGGATGCAAGAGAAGTTAGTATAAATGATAAGAAGCTGTGCAGAATATGTTCGGGAGAAGGGTATTTTCAGCCTGTCGCACCTGTCGAAATATGAGATGGAGGCATTATTCTGGCGTGCAGTATAAAAATAAAGGCAGATATGCTGTTGAAGTGAGGGAGGAACCGGATGATTGAAGTAATGAATGTAGAAGATGCAGTGGGTTGTGAATTGGCCCATGATATTACAGAAATCAGGGCAGGGGAGTTTAAAGGGCCTGCATTCCAGAAGGGCCATCGTGTTACCTGCCGGGATCTAGATCATTTAAGGCGGCTTGGCAAAGACCACCTCTATGTTGTGAAACCTGAGACGGATGAGATGCATGAGGACGATGCCGCCATTGCCATGGCCGATGCTTTATGCGGCCTGGGAGTGGGCTGGGATGAAGCTCCCAGGGAGGGCAAAATTTCTTTAAAAGCCACCCGGGACGGGCTGCTTAAGATTGATGTGGACGCCTTGGAGCAGTTTAATATGCTGGGAGTTGTCATGTGTGCTACCCGGCACTCCAACAGTATTGTAACAAAGGGGGACCAGGTGGGGGCAACCCGGGCTATTCCGCTTCTGATCCCAAGGGACCGGATCTCTGCCGCTCTTCTCATTGCAGGAAGCGCCAGCCGGTCCATCCTCCGGGTGGAGCCTATGATGCGGGCCAAAGCAGGGGTATTGATAACCGGAAATGAAGTCTATTACGGTCGAATAGAAGACAAATTCGAATCTATTATCCGGAAAAAGGTTGAAGCACTCGGCGGTGAGGTGATGGGTGTCCGCCTTTTGCCCGATGACGACCGGTTAATTGCCAAGGCTGCTTCCGACCTTGTGAAAAACGGGGCCAATGTGGTGATTACCACCGGCGGTATGTCTGTGGACCCCGACGACCGGACTCGATTCGGGCTGAAACAGGCCGGGGCCCGAAACATGGTTTACGGCACCCCGGTATTGCCCGGTGCCATGTTCATGACAGCCGAACTGGAAGGCGTACCCGTGCTGGGCATACCGGCCTGTGGTTTATACGCAGAAAACACGATGTTTGACCTTATGTATCCCCGGATTCTGGCAGGGGAAACATTAACCCGGTCAGATATTGCCGCAACTGGGCATGGCGGTCTTTGTCTGGGTTGTAAAACCTGTACGTATCCAAAATGCAGCTTTGGCAAATAGGGGGTTGTTAATACCTTGAATCGAATTGTAAAATTAAGATGTTCAGGTATCGGGTCTTGACATGGTCCTGGCCAACCCGGGGCCGGCCCGACAATGATTCAAACAATAAAAGCAGAGGTTATTATGACAATGGTATCAGACCCTTATTCAGGGTTACAGCTGATTGAGTTGAGTCATGAGTGGGGCCACGGGGTCCCCTCTTATCCCGGACAGGAGGATGTGAGAATGGCCCGGGGTGTCAAGCATGCACAGCACGGGGTGCTGGCATGGAAAATCAGCACGGTAATGCATACCGGCACCCATATGAACGCACCCATCCATCTGGTGCAGTGCAGTGCCGATCTGGCGCAGCTGCCGGTGGACCGGTTCTTTGGCAATGGGGTGGTGTTGTCCATTCCCAAAAACAGCTTTGAAGTGATAAGGGCGGATGATCTGGCATCGGCTGAACCAGGCGTGAAAAAAGGTGATGTGGTAGTGATTGTCACCGGGTGGCATCATAAGTACAGCGACGGTCTGGAGTATTATGGTGAATCACCCGGATTGACAAAGGATGCGGCCGAGTGGCTGGTGAAAAAAGAGTGCCGGATGGTGGCAATAGACACCCCTCAGGTTGACCATCCCCTGGCCACTTCCATGGGACCTCACCGCGGTGGCCCTTTGATGAATCGTCTTGTCCGGGCTTACCGGGATGCGACGGGAAGGGATGAAAAACAGGAGCACCCGGAGTGGAATATCGCCCATAAAACCTTATTGGGTGCTGGGATACCTACGGTGGAGCAGGTGGGTGGTGACGTGGATGTACTGGCCGGGAGACGGGCCACTTTTTCGGCCACGCCCTGGAAATTCAAATACGGAGATGCCTGTCCGGTCCGTTTTGTGGCCATGGTCGACCCCACGGGAAACTGCCGGATAGACAGCGGCAATGCATAATTAGTCATTTATAATTAAAAAAACAGGGTTAAGAAAATGAGCCTGAAAATATATAATTTAAGTCATACCTTTCAGCAGCACATGCCCGAATGGCCTTCAACGCCGGGCGTTAATGTAACGATCGATAAATTCCACGCCAAAGATGGCGTATACCAGGTTAATTGGGAAGGGATCATGCATCGGTGCACCCATATGGATGCGCCTATTCACGTGACTGAAAACACTCCCGGCATAAGCGATTATCCATTGTGGCGACTGTGTGGTACAGGTGTCGCCGTTTCCATTCCCAAAGGAAAATGGGGGGTGATCACGCCGGAGGATCTGGAAAAGGCCGCACCAACAATCCAAGAGGGGGATATGGTGATGATTAACACCGGTTTTCATCACAAATGGGCAGACAGTGATGAGTATTTTGCCTATGGCTGCGGTATTTCAGGTGCTGGCGCTCAATGGCTTGTGGATAAAAAGGTCAAATGTGTGGGATACGGGTGCCAGGCCAACGATCACCCCATTGCCACTAAACTGGTTGATCATGGCCTGGGGCCCTCTCAGCCTCATCTCATTGATGAATATAAAGCGGAAACCGGACGGGATCCCAAGGAAGATTTCCCCGATTGGGAACCGGCCCATAAAACCCTTATGGTAAAAGCAGGGATTCCGGGTATTGAAAATCTAGGCGGAGATCTGGATGAGGTGACTGGAAAACGGTGTTTTTTCATGGCCTTTCCCTGGCGGTGGACCAAAGGGGACGGATGCATTGTTCGTGTCCTTGCCGTGGTTGATCCGGACCAGACATTTAGATTTGAAACCGGAAAATAAAAAGATCAGGGGGGCTGGTGGTGCAGAAATCCAATTTGCCCCCTTTGATAATTCCAATTTATGTCCCCCCTGAATCGGATTAATTGCAGAAGGCAAATCTGTACTGATTCCCCCTCTGATATTCGATTAAGCTGGAAAAACCATAGGTTCTGTGATACCGTACATTGCAGGTTGTATGTAAAATGTGATGCGTTTTTTTTGTTAGATTTTAATAATAGAGGGGTAAGGTCGGATTTTAAAAGACTGCAAAGGAAAAACCACGGACATTATCAACAGATGGGAGATTATATCTGATTCCCACCAGGCATGAACACAACGTAAAATTTCTAATCCCGTATCAACTAAAAACAAACCGGAAAAGAAGCCTGGCATGTGGTTTTCCTGCACTGCAGCTGGCACACGCATTAAGATCCTAAGATGAATATATACCTGTTGCTCCCCAAAAGCTGGAGAATATCAATGGCTGAACAGAAAAATTTGACCTTGAAGGTCTACAACAATATAAAGCAGATGATGCTCAACTACGAAATCGTACCGGGCCAGCGTCTTGTATTCGTTGATCTGGCCAAGGAACTGGGGGTGAGCAGAACACCTGTAAACAATGCTTTGTCTATTCTTGCGAAGGAAGGGTATCTGGATTTTGTTCCCAACCAGGGGTATTCCGTTCATAAGCTTACCTTGGAGGAAGCCGAAAGCCTGTACGAAATCCGCCTGATCCTTGATCTGGGTATCATAGAAAAAGCCATTAACCACTTAACCCCTGAAGGGCTCCACAACATTAAGACCAGGAAAAAGGAGTATGAGGCCTCAGTGGAAAGCCGGGTATACAGGCACGTCTTTCAAAAGGATATGAAATTCCATTCCGCCATTGGAGAGATGGCCCGGAATATCTATTTTAGAGATATTTATACGGATATTTACCAGCGGATTTTCCTCCGTTTCCGCACAGAGCAGCTTGCGCCTGATCGTCTGTTTGAAATCATTGACGAACATGACCGTCTTTATAATGCCATTGCAAATAAAGATATCCCTCTGGCGAAGAAAATGGTTAAAGAGCATACTGAAATTTCCAAAAAAAACCTTTTTCCCCTTATTTTTAACGAGGTCAGCCGACGTATTGCCTGACCCTGGAGTGGTCAGATAACAGAAGAAAGGGTAATAGTAAGCTTTTATAGCCGATATTTTGCTTGATTAAAAATCTCATTCATTTAAAAATTGCTCCAAGATCCTTATTGATTAGGTCACGATTAAAGAATATCTATTATGATATGTTTTTTCACAAAATACTAAAGGATGAAAAAGATCAATGAAATCCCAGATGATTGGATATCATGACGCCCTGAGACTTACCCTGGAAACTGTTCCCTGCCTGAAAAACGAATATCTTCCTCTTTTGGACGCTCTGGATGCAGCATCTGCTGAAAATATGCAAGGAAAGGTAGCGTCGCCTTCTGTCACATCTTCCCTAAAGGACGGGTATGCGGTTCAGTCGGAGGATATATGTAATGCCACACCCGATACGCCCGTCCGTTTGAAAGTAGTTGGAACTGCAGCGGCTGGTGGCGACAAAGGGGAGAGGGTGAATAGAGGGGAATCCGTTAGAATCCTGACAGGCGCCGGGATTCCTAAAGGCGCAGATGCAGTTGTGTCAGAGGAATTCACCTGTCGAAACGGTGACGATGTGATGGTAAACATCCATGCCGAACCGGGCCGCAATATTTTTAAGCGGGGAGATGATGTGGCCATTGGGGACCTGATCTGTAAAAAGGGGGATCGGATGACCCCCGGTCTTATTGGACTGTTAGCTGCGGCCGGCTACCATGAAATTTCAGTTTTCAAAAAACCTAAAGTATCTTTAACCGCCACAGGTGACGAGGTTCTTATCCCTGGTACACCGTTGATTGAGGGGAAACTTTACGCCAGTAACCTTGCGACATTGGCAGCGTGGTGCCGGCGTTATGGAATGGAGACCGAAATGGAGGTCGTTCGGGATGATGAAAGAACCATCTTACGGCATTTTGAAAACGTGCTGCCTCGGTGTGATGCTCTTTTGACCAGTGGCGGTGCATGGACCGGGGATAGGGATCTTGTTGTGAAGGTGCTGAACACGCTGGGTTGGAAGCAATATTTTCATCGTATCCGTATCGGTCCCGGAAAAGCAGTGGGCTTTGGTATACTTCAGGGAAAACCTGTGTTTGTTCTTCCGGGCGGGCCGCCATCCAATCTGTTGGCTTTTTTAGCCATTGCCCTGCCCGGGTTGCTGAAAATGAGCGGATTTAATACGCCCGGTCTTCCACAGGTAGAGGCAACCGTCAAACAAACCGTAAAGGTTCGTAATATCGATTGGACCCAGTTCATCTTCGGAAAACTTTTAAATGATAACGGCCAGTCATTTTTTGAACCCTATAAACTAAAAAGCCGCCTTCAGTCTATTGCCCATGCCAAAGGGATCATGGCAGTGCCGGAGGGAAAATTGAAGATAGAGAAAGGTGACCGGGTATCTGTTCGGCTCTTGTCTTGAGAGAGATTGAGAAGATAAAATGACCACACCCGTTGGTTCCTGGGGTATCTAAAAGCGGTACAGGAAACCTTATCACTTAACCTTTTCATACATCATATGTTGTTTTATTTAAACGGAGTAAAAAAACAAAAAAAACTTGCGCTATTCAATATTACATGCAATATTGAATGAAAAATATGCAATGATATATAATTTTGTACATCTTAAGCATCACACAATTGCATCAGGCCCGGAAGTGGTTTTTCCGGTCTTCCGAGCCCGATAAAGGATAATTAACGATGGCTACCGGGAACGCCGGGAGGTTAATGATGACAGAACAGGTTTTTACCAATTGCACCAATGCCGGTCCCGTCAGTGTTTACGTCAAAGACGGAAAAGTTCAGCGGATCCGGCCGCTGGTTGCGGACGAAAAAGATTTTAAACCTTGGGTGATCGAGGCAGGCGGTGAAACGTATTCTCCTCGCAAAAAATTCCATATCGCCCCCTATGTCCACGGGGAGCGGCGCCGTCTCTGTTCAGAAGAGCGGATCAAGTATCCTATGAAACGGGTAGATTTCGACCCCGATGGCGAGCGCAATCCGCAGAATCGCGGAAAATCACCCTACGAGCGGATTTCATGGGACGAGGCAATTAATATTATCGCAAAGGAAATCACCCGTGTAACCGATACGTATGGAGGTTCGGCCATCACAGGTATGACCTCTTCTCATCACAACTGGGGGATCGTGGGCTATAAAATGGGGCCTTTTACCCGGTTTATGAACATGCTTGAGTTCACCCCGGTCCTGGATAACCCGGACTCCTGGGAGGGATGGCACTGGGGAGCCACTCATACCTACGGCTTTTACTGGCGCCTGGGTATGCCCGAACCTTACGATATGCTCACCGATGCCCTGCAGAATGCCGAGATGATCGTTCTCTGGTCCAATGATCCGGACAGCACCCGGGGGACTTATACGGGACAGGACTCATCTATGTGGCGGACCTGGCTAAAGGAAAAAGGGGTGGAGATGATTGTTATCGATCCATTCCACAATTATACGGCTGCGGCCATGGACTGTAAATGGCTGGCTCCGCGAATGGGTACGGATACGGCTTTAGCCATGGCAATCGCCTATGTCTGGATCACCGAAGATCTGTATGACAAAAAATATGTGAAGGATCGGACCATCGGTTTTGACGAATTCAAGCCCTACGTTCTGGGCGAAACCGATGGCACTCCCAAAACACCTGAATGGGCTGAGGAAGAATCTGGAATTAAAGCCCGGATTATCCGTACGTTAGCACGGAAGTGGGCGACCAAAAGGACCATCTTATCCGGTGGGGCCCGGGGCGGTGAAGGTGGCGCATGCCGTACGGCATTTGGTACGGAATGGGCACGAATGATGGTGCTGCTCCAGGCCATGCAAGGCCTGGGTAAACCCGGACGGAGCATCTGGGGCACCACCATGGGGGCGCCCTCAGATACGGATGTCTGGTTCCCGGCCTATGCAGACCTTGAGGGCCGGGTATCCACCACCAGCATTGCAAAACATCGGCCCGCCAACCCCACCCGTCAGCGGCTCTGGCGTCTGACCTTACCGGAGGCCGTACTGGATCCTCCGGTTTCCTGGTATGGAGAAGGGTTCTGCGGCCAGTC
The DNA here is from genome assembly GCA_028280105.1 of Desulfobacula sp. GTDB lineage: Bacteria > Desulfobacterota > Desulfobacteria > Desulfobacterales > Desulfobacteraceae > Desulfobacula. Next base: position 34,400 of record JANQML010000039.1, read on the forward strand.
CCTTGAGCAGCAGTTCAAGCATTTTGAATATCCCATGGAAGGTTATTCCGAGGTAAAGATGTTTTATCGCTACGGCGGCTCCTTCATGGGGACCCTCTCGGATACTTCCAAATGGGTGCGCATGTACCAGAGTCCCAAGCTTGAATTTATCGTTAACCAGGATATCTGGTACAACTCCGAGACCCGAATGGCAGACATCATTCTGCCGGTATGCACCAATTTTGAGCGGGATGATGTAGGGGAATGGGGTGCCTGCGGCGGCTATACCTGTCATGCCAGTTCAGGGTGCAACTTCAGGATCGTGGTCCGCCAGCAAAAATGCATGGAACCCATGTGGGAATCCAAATCCGATTATGAGATCTTCACCCTGATTGCGGACAAACTGGGTAGAAAAGAAGAATTCACTGACGGGAAAACAGAGCTTGAATGGGTAAAGGCCTTTTTTGATCATTCAGACCTGCCCAAATTAGTGGATTGGGACACTTTTAATAAAAAGGGTTACCATATTATCAATATCAAGGATGACTATGAACCCACGCCTGCCCTGCGGTGGTTTGCCGAAGGACGGGACTGTGACACCCCGGACACTCACAATAAAAAACGGGGAACGGACAAGGCAGCAGAGCTTGGCACCTACTCGGGTAAAATTGAGTTTGCATCAGAAAGTTTACGTCAGCACTTTCCCGATGATGAAGAACGGCCTGTTTCTCCTAGATATATTCCCAGCTTCGAGGGTCACCGGTCAAAAATTTTCAAAAAATATTCCCTGCAATTGCTTAGCCCACACCCCAGATTCTCTTTCCACTGTCATTATGACAAGCATACGGACTGGCTGGATGATATACCGGTTCACCGCATCAAGAAAGACGGGTATGCATGGTGGCCGGCACGGATCCATCCGTCCGACGCCAGAGAAAGGGACATACAGAACGGAGATATTGTCAGGCTTTACAACGACAGGGGCTCCGTACTCTGCTGTGCTGTTGTCACGGAACGGATCAGGCCCGGAGTCATCCACTCCTACGCATCTTCGGCCAAATACGATCCTTTGACACCTGGTGATGCAGACTCCGTAGATAAGGGCGGATGCGTGAATATTCTGACACCGTCGCGGATGGTATCTAAAAATGCACCGGGCATGACGCCCAATTCCTGCCTCATAGAAATTGAAAAGTGGGAGGGTTAAGAAAAATGGCACGAAAAGGTATATTAATAGACGTTAACAGATGCACAGGCTGCTATAATTGTTTTCTCTCATGCAGGGACGAGCATTACGGCAATGATTATCTGCCTCTTTCAGCAGCCCAGCCCCTGAACGGACAGTTCTGGATACGGATTAAAGAGATCGAACGGGGTAAGTACCCAAGGCCCAAACTTTCCTATATTCCGGTACCCTGCATGCATTGTAAAAACGCACCCTGTATCACGGCAGCAACCGATAATGCGGTCTACCGCCGCGAGGACGGTGTGGTGGTTATTGATCCGGAAAAGATTAGAGGCCAGAAGGATGTGGTCAATGCCTGTCCTTACCGGGTCATTTACTGGAACGAGGAAAAGCAGATTGCCCAAAAGTGTACGATGTGCGCCCACCGCCTGGATGAGGGGGAAAAAGAACCCCGTTGCGTAGAATCCTGTCCATCAGGGGCCATGTATTTCGGTGACCTGGATGATGAAAAGAGTAAAATTGCGCTTAGGGCCAAAAAACTGAATGCCGGAGCCCTTCATCCGGAATTCGGTATAGATACGTCAGTGCTCTACGCCGGCATTCCCAAAAAGTTTGTAACCGGAGAAGTGGTGCTGGCCGGAAACGAAGGCGAATGCGCTCCGGGTGTCAAACTGATCCTTGAAGGCAATGGGGAAAAACGGGAAGAAACCTCTGACGATTATGGGGATTTCGAATTTGATGGCCTGGAAAAAGGTATCTCCTATACCCTTACCGTTCAAAAAGAGGGATATCGTTCCTATACAACCGAAGTTTTCACCCGTACGGATGTGGATCTGGGAGAGATCGTCATCTCAAAGGAGGCATAGGATGATCAGTGTCAAAGATGCCAAGGGAACCCAATATGACGCTGCCAAGCATTTCGGCGTATACGGGCTGCAAAAGCTTATCGAAGGAGATTCCAAGCGGATTACGGTCTGTTATTCCTATTTTCAGCCGGACGGGGGAGCGGAAATGTGCCCTTCTCCCAAGGAGCGTGTCTATTACGTCACAAAAGGCTCTATCACCGTTAACGGTAAAGACGGTGAATCCCACGTACTTGAAAAGGGGGACATGATTTACATTGCTCCGGGCGAAGAAAGGGATATGGCCATCAACAACGGAAAGCCGGCAGAGGTGCTTGTGTTTATCGTTAGCCCGTAGGGATAGAAGCTGCTCTGTTAAAATATCCCGGTGCCCAAGGGTAGCCGGGATAAAAAGTATCGTAGAATACATGTAATTTGATACGATGATTTTGTATGTTCTTTTTAGGTATTAAGAAAGGCGGGATATGATGAAAGATATGTTTAAACTGGATGGAAAAATTGCCATTGTCACCGGCGGTGCCGGGGGCATCGGTAAAGCCCTGGCGCTTGGGCTCGGCATCCACGGTGCCACTGTTGTGGTATCCAGCCGGAACCAGGGTGCCATTGACGCCGTGGCCGCTGAGATCACACAGGAGTCGGGCAACGAAGCCATGGCTGTCTCCTGTGACGTCACCAGCGAAGATAGCATGAAGGATCTGATTGACCGGGTAAAGGAAAAGTACGGCCGCATCGATATCCTGGTCAATGCCATGGGTATGAATATCAAACATGATGCTTTTGAATACCCCATTTCGGATTGGGAAAAACTCTTTGACGTTAATGTGAAAGGGAGCATGATTGCCTGTAAGGCTGCCGGTCGGGTGATGCGGGAACAAAATTATGGTTCCATCATCAACCTGTCTTCAGTTCGCGGTATTCGCGGGTACACCGGCGGTAATTCCGGATACTGCGCCACCAAGGGAGCGGTGGAACTGATCACCAAGGCCCTGGCACTGGAATGGGCACCTCTGGGTATTCCGGTCAATGCCATTGGTCCGGCCCTGGTCATCACACCGGGCACCAGACACATTGCCGAGGATCCGGAACTGGCCAAGAAGTACGCCTCTGCGGTTCCCATGGGGCGGATTGGACTTCCCGAGGATATGGTCGGTGCCTGTGTATACCTGGCATCCGAAGCCTCCGGATTTGTTTCGGGACAGACCCTGTATGTGGACGGCGGGCTAACTGCCCAGTAAATATGTGAGTATAAGGAGACCCCATGACCGGATCCAAGATCATAGAAAAAGCCAGGCAGGAAAAACGAACCGTGCTGACAGAGATTGAAGCCAAAACCATCCTTGGAGAAGCCGGCATCAACTGCACTGAAACAAAATTAGCCACGACCAGGGAAGAAGCCGTGGCCTTGAGTGAGAAGATCGGTTACCCGGTGGTTCTTAAGATATCATCCGTGGATATTACACATAAAAGCGATGCAGGCGGCGTAAAAGTCAACCTGGCAGACCAAACTGAAGTGGAAAAGGGATTTGACGAGATCATGACCTCGTGCAGGGCTGCTTTCCCTGATGCCGATATCGAAGGGGTGGCTGTCCAGGGCATGGCCAAGATCGGCACTGAGATCATCATGGGCACGATCAAGGATCCAAGTTTTGGTCCGGTGGTCATGTTCGGCCTTGGCGGTATCCTGGTGGAGGTCCTCAAGGACGTTGCATTCCGTATCGTTCCCATTGAAAAAAAAGATGCCGTTGCCATGACCGGGGAGATCCAAGGCAAAAAATTGCTGGAAGGTTACAGAGGACAGGACCCGGCGGATTTGGCCTGCCTCCAGGATATGCTGGTCAGGCTTTCGGACTTTGTGGAAAAGACACCCGGGATCGAAGAGATCGATATGAACCCGGTGTTTGCTTACAAAGATGGCGCCGCAGTGGTCGATGCAAGGATCATTCTTTCGGCCGATTAAAAAAAAGTATCGAACATGAACACCAGTGAGCCAAGACAAAAAGGATGCGAAGGCAATGATAGAATTATTTTTTAAACCGGAATCCGTAGCTGTTATCGGCGCCAGTGGTACCCCTGGAAAACTGGGGTACGTCATTATGAAAAACCTCTGTGACAGTGATTTTGCCGGAGAAATTTATCCGGTCAATCCCAAATCAGATGAAATACTCGGACACAAGGTCCACCGGTCGGTAACAGATATCCCCGGCCGGGTTGATTTGGTTGTCACGGCCCTGCCCACACCCAAACTGACGGTGATGACCATGGAAGCCTGTGCCCAAAAAGGAGTGAAGGCCGTTATTATCGAATCTGCCGGCTTTGCAGAGATGGGCGGGGAGGGCAAGGTCTTTCAGGAGCAAATCGTTGAAATTGCCAAAAAGAACAATATCCGGGTGATGGGTCCCAATTGTTCGGGCATTGTATCCAGAAACATTGTGACGTCCATCTATCCCATGACCAGAAAAGTGCCTGACGGCAATGTCGTACTCATGGGCCAGTCAGGACTTCTGGCGGCCGGCATGGCCTCGGATATCATTGAAAACCAGAGCCTGAATGTGAGCAAGGTCTGCTCTTTTGGCAACAAATGCGATGTCAATGAAAATGACCTTTTGGAATATTTTGGAAATGAAGATGGTGTGGATGTAATTTCAATGTACCTGGAAACGGTGTCTGACGGCAGGAACCTGACCCGCATTGCAAAGAAGGTGGCTGCTGAAAAACCGGTGATTTTTCTCAGTGGCGGGCGTACCGAAGCAGGTGCAAAGGCAGCCATGAGCCACACAGGAAGTATTGCCAGTAATGCCAGAATCGTGGAGGCGGCGGTCAAGCAGACCGGCATGATCATGGCCGATGATTTTACTGAGCTTAAGGACTTTGCCAAGGTTTTTTCCACACAGCCTCTCCCCAAAGGGAACCGGGTTGCTGTGATTACCCTGGCCGGCAGCGTCGGGGTTAACGTTTCAGACCTCTGTGCCGCCCACGGATTGGAGCTTCCCCGATTGACCCCGGAAACCACTGAAAAACTCAAAGATGTGTTTGATACCCCTGTGGGCAACCCTGTTGACCTCTATTTTTCCGTTACGAAAATCGGTTTCACGAAAACTTTGGAAACCACCTTTCCGGAAGCATTCAGGGATCCCAATATCGACGCAGCAGTGGTTATTCTGGCCGGGTTCAAATATACCCAGGAAGCGGTTGAAAAAAAGATCATCCAGAGAATAGTCCGGGAAATCGGTAAGCCGGTGGTCGTCTGCATGATCGTCGGTTATAACGAGTATAAAAACGTCATTATGAACGAAATGGGAAAAGAGCTGCCCGTATTCCCCTCATTAATTTCAGGGGTCAAGGCGCTGAGCAAACTGTGCCAATACGGTATGCGCAAACATTCATCCTGATTTATTTTGAGTCTGTTTTAGGAAGGGAGAAACATCCATGGATTATGAAAACATTATATTGGAAAAAGAAGAGAATATCGCCGTGATTACCTTTAACCGCCCCGAGGCTATGAACGCCCTCAATATACAGACTCGGGCAGAATTCGCTGCTGCGGCAAAAGTGGTGGAAGAGGATGATGCCATTAAGGTGCTGATCCTGACCGGATCCGGTAAAGCCTTTGTGGCCGGTTCCGACATCAAGGAGTTTCATGCCACCACCTCATTTGCCGCTCACAATATTGTCCGCCTTGGCGCCATTGTGGAAGCCTTGAGCAAACCGGTTATCGCAGCCGTAAACGGGTTCTGCCTCGGCGGAGGATGCGAGATCGCCATGGCCTGCGATCTGATCATTGCATCTGAAAAGGCAAAGTTCGGCCAGCCGGAGATCAATCTCGGGATTATTCCCGGAGGTGGGGGCACCCAGCGCCTCCAACGCCTGATCGGCGTCTGCCGGGCAAAGGAGTTGATTTTTACCGGTGACATCATCAGGGCTGACGAGGCGGATCGAATCGGATTGGTCAACCGCGTGGTGGGCATGGATGATCTCATGCCGGCGGCCAAAGAGATTGCGGAAAAAATCGCCAAAAAGAGCTCAGCAGCGCTGAAGCTGGCCAAGCAGTCTATCAACAAAGGAATGCAGACCAGCCTGCGGGACGGACTGGACTACGAGTATGAAATGTATGCTCTTTCTCTATCATTAGAGGACAAAACCGAAGGGGTCAATGCATTCCTGGAAAAACGCGCACCTGAGTTCAAAGGGCGTTAGACACTGCTTTTAACATTAAAATATCAACTATTTAAAGAGGAATACAACAATGGAAAACATGGCAAATAAAGTCGCCCGGATTCCCAACCTGGTAGACTGGTCCACCGGTGAGGTCAGGTTAATGAGCGCACAATGCGGCGACTGCCGCACCTACTTTTTTCCCAGGGAACATTATCAACACCGCCCGGGCTGCTCAAGGGAAGGTGTTGAAAATCTGCTTTTGCCAAACCGTGGTAAACTGGCAAGTTATACCGTTCAATATTATCCCTGTCCCGCACCCTTTAAGACCGAGAAAAAGATCACGCCCTACGGTATCGGTCTTGTTGAATTTGAAGCGGAAAAAATCCAGATCACCGGTATTATCGTAGAGACCGACCTCAAATCCCTGAAAATCGGGATGGAAATGGAGACCACCGTCCTTGACCTTTACACCAATGATGAAAAACAAGAGGTCGTAACCTGGGCTTTCAAGGCAGTTAACTAAATTTAAAATAGGGGATAATAATCATGAGAGACGTATATATTATTGGTACCGGGATCCATCCGTGGATGGGTTTCTCTGAGCAGGTATTCGCCGACTTCGCAGCAGTTGCGGTTGACAGTGCTTTAAAAGACGCTGACATCGAATGGAAAAAAATCCAGTCCATCATGGCCGGTATTTTCATTTATGGCGGTAATGCAGGGCATCTTTCCGGCCAGTATCTGGAAAGTATATTTGGTGAGACCGGGATCCCTGTGGTCAACGTGTACAACGCATGTGCCACCGGCTCCGCTTCAATCAGAATGGCATACAATTCCGTGGCTGCAGGTGAAACCGATACATCTCTGGCCTTTGGTGCCGACGTTTCCCCCAAAGGATTTCTTACCGCCAAATCAGACAATGCCGTCCAGGACAGGGATGTTATCCGGTGGAAAATGGGCGGGATGCCCAACCCGATTTACTGGGCCCTTGAATGCCGGAAACGGATGGAAAAATACGATACCACTGAAGAAGACCTGGCCCTGGTCAAAGTGGTCATGAGCGAGTATGGTGCCAAGAATCCAGATGCCCGCTTTAAAAAGGCCTATACGCTGGAAGAGGTGCTTAACTCGGTATATGTCTGCGATCCTTTAAGATTGTTCGAAATCTGTCCGGTGAGTACCGGTGCGGCTGCTGTGATTGTTACGGCAGACAAAAAACTCATTGCCAAAGCAGACAATCCGGTGAAAATAAATGCCACCACCATGGGAAGCGCCATTTACGGCGATCCCACCATCCGTATTTCAGCCCTCTCCTGTCCGTCCGTTGCCGAAGCGCCCATGTTAAGTGAAAGCTACTCCGCTTCCAGGCAGGCTTATGAAAAAGCAGGGGTCGGGCCAGAGGATATTGATGTCCTGGAACTGCCTGACAACAGTTCCTGGCATTACCTGGTCTATCTGGAAACCTGCGGTTTCTGCGGTGAAGGGGAAGCCGACCGGATGCTCAGGGAAGGGGAGACCAGAATCGGCGGAAAAATTCCCGTTAATCCCAGCGGCGGATTTTCCTCGCACGGAGAAGCCCTGTCGGCCCAGGCACTGTGGCAGGTCATTGAATGCGCCAACCAGCTCAGGGGAAGATGCGGTGAACGTCAGGTAGACAACCCCAATGTTGCCATGGCACAGACCTATGGCCTCATGGGAAACAGCGGCACCACCATTCTGTCCGTTTAATTTTGATATCAGGAGGTCACATGACCGAGATCAAACACGATGATTTTACCGTAGACAAAACCAATCTCTACCGAGAGGAGACCATTACCGATTTTAAAATTGCAAGCCTCAAGATACTCTGCCCCATTAACATCGACGGGACTGACGACGAATCCCGGTCTAAGCGGTATTTTGGAGAGACCCAGATGATTTCGCCCGAAGGACCTGTTCCGGTCCGGTCCATGCTGCAGGCAACTAACCTGGAAGAGGCCATCGACGCCTTTCCCAAGGCCATGGAAAAAGCCCTGGCCTCTTTGGTGGAACAGGTCAAACAGATGCAGTCCAAACCCAATGCCGGTAGAGGATCCCGGGTGATCAAAGGGCATCAAAAAGCTTCGGCCTGAAATTAATGACAAAATAAAAAGTTCAAAAGATTTACCAGGTTTGATCTTTAACTTTTTCCTAAAAGGGAAAGACAATTATGCTGACCACAGGAGAAATTAAACTCACCCGTTCGGAGTTCCGTTTACGGAGCCAGGTCATAGGTGTCACAACAGGTGAGTATAAAAATGTAAGGCAGCTTCTCCACCACCGCTGTCCCGGGCTGATGCGGGCGGCACGGGATGTGATCGAGGCATCGGAACTCAAGTATTGTCAGAACTCCAGGGAGGAGAGCTTTTTGTGGCAGCATACGGTCTATGTGGCCTCTATGGCCATGCAGCTTTCCTACCGGGAGGGTTTAGATCCCCTTTTCCCTGTGCTCACGGCCCTTTTTCATGACTGTGGGAAATTTCAGAACGGAAAATTCCATGCCGGGAAAACCCCGGAAGAAGAAACAGGGGCCCGAATCGCCCGCAGGCTCATGGAGAGGGCGGGGTTTCCCCGGAAACCGGTCATGCAGGTGAGCAACAGTATCCTGGCACTCCATAACGACAACAGAAAAGGTGATATCAATACCTGCATCGTAAATGACGCAGATTTTCTCATCAAATTCGGCCATATGGGGTTTGCCAATTTTTTCGAGAAATCCGTGCTCAGAGGGATGGTAATCCGGAAGAGTATTTTAAAGACCCTGAGCAAGGAGTTAACCTATGCCGCAGCATTGGAAACCTGTATGCGAACTCGTTCAGGCAGGGAGATGGCCCGGAAAAAATCCGGAATTACCATTTCCCTGTTTCGAAACTATCTTGAAGAGTTGAGGAGGTCGGGGATCTCTGATTACGAGATCAGGAAGATGGAGGTGAACCGGGGCAAGGATACCGGCAGGGTTGTTCAGTTGTTCCTCGTTCTGCCTCGGTTCTGCGAACACTGCTGGAATCCCCTGGCAGTCAGTTTTGACACAGAAAAGGGGATCAAACGGAACCGGCTTGTGGCCAATATAAGTTGTTCCGTCTGCAGCCGGGACAGTGGGTATGATTTTTCTTTTTGCCTTCCTGAACCTTCCATTGCCCATTGATTTTTTGACTGGGGTTGTTTCTGAAAAAAGTATCCATTTTAAACACCTCAAAATTGTCTGTGCTGCATGATTTGGGTATTAATTGCCGATTTAACGCAAAAATATTATGTTGACTTCTTCTTTATTGCATGTAATCTTGTATTAAATGAATAATTCTATGTAGTATTCTTATGTGGTATGCAGGCGATGAGTAATAACACTAAAACGCCGCCATCTAAGGGGATTTTAGCGAAATAACATCAAAGAATTTTATATTAATGAATGCTGCTTTTTCAAATAACAGCTGAAAAGCTGGTTGTCGATTCCGGCAACAACTTTTAAATTCAGCTTGTTAGTTACTATGCGGTGAGTGAATGCAAAATTTAATATAGGCTCATTAATACCTAATAAACAAGCAAGGAGGAGTGTTTAATGGAAAACAAATTCTTTAGAAATCTATCGTCTTTCACATTTTTAGTAGTATTTATACTTGGAATTTCAGGTATAGCCGTTTCTAAACCCATTCAATTAACGTATGCCAATTTTTTCCCGCCGTTTCACATCCAGTCAAAATTAGCGGAATCATGGTGTAAAGAGGTTGAAACCCGAACCCAAGGAAAGGTAAAGATCAATTATTATCCGGGCGGAACATTAACAAAAGCGCCTCAGACTTATGATAGTGTTGAACAGGGTATTGCTGACATCGGTATGTCGGTTCTTGCATATTCAAGGGGCCGTTTTCCGGTTCTGGGAACGGTGGATCTTCCAATGGGATATCCGGATGGTGTCACTGCAACCAAAGTTGCGAATGGGGTGTTAAACCAATTTAATCCAAAAGAATTTAAAGATACTCAGATAATGTACCTTCATGCTCATGGCCCGGGTTTAATTCATACCCGTGAAAAAGAGGTCCGCACATTAGCCGACCTGGTAGGATTGAAAATAAGGGCAACAGGCATGAGTGCCAAGTTTGTCAAGGCTTTGGGGGCAACCCCGGTTGGTATGGGAATGCCGGATGCATATCAGAGTCTCCAGAAAGGGGTTGTTGATGGATGTGCGCATCCCCTGGAAGCCAATAAAGGATGGAAATTGGCTGATGTACTCAAATTTGCAGTAGATGAAAATTCAGTCGCGTATTCCACCACCTTCTTTGTAACAATGAATAAAGCCAAATGGGCCGCTTTGCCTGCTGATATTCAGAAAACCATCATTGAAATAAATACTGAATGGGCTGTCAAGCATGGCGAAGCATGGGATTCAATTGATGCTGAAGGCAGAGAACTCTTTTTAGAAAAAGGGAATAAAATTTTGACGCTGACTCCGGAAGAGTCTGCAAAATGGCAAACAGCCGTCCGACCGGCAATTGACGCTTATGCTGCCGATCTTTCTAAAAAAGGAATTAACGGTGAGGAGATCGTCGATTATATCTCATCCATTATCAACCCGTAATAAGTAAATAATAGTAATTTTAGCAGGAGTGAACCTTGTTTATAACATGGTAAACTCCTGCTAAAAGTGTCGGCAATTTATTCGTGAATGAATCCACTGACGGTACGGGTAATCATAGTAATTCCCTGATAAATAAGGCTTATGAAAAGATTTGATAAAATAATGGAAAGAAAACAGCGGCTGATGAAGGGCATTGCTTCAGTCTGTTTGATGGGCATGTGTCTAATGACCTGTGCCGATGTTATCCTAAGGTCGACATTGAACAAGCCGATATTTGGATCTGAAGAAATTGTTTCAATATTTGCCATATTGGCAATTGGCTTCGCTCTCCCATATTCGCACAGGAAAAATTCACATGTAGGTGTTGAGATCCTGATGAGACTGTTAAGCCGTAAAGTTCAAAAGAGGGTCAGGTTTATCACAAATATCTTTGCCTTTCTCCTGTTTATGGTGCTCAGCTGGAAAATGACGGTTTACGGTCATGTCATGCAACACTCCGGAGAACTATCGATGAACCTTGAACTGCCAATGTATTATTTTGTATATGCTCTGGCTTTTTGTCTTTTTATTATGGCCCTTAGTGTGCTGCAGGATATTCTAGAGTTTTTTCAGGAGATGAGAGGGAAACATGACGCCTTTTAGTATTGGAATCATAGGTATAGTGATAATGCTGGCAATTTTTATGACAAAGATGCCCGTAGCCTATGTCATGACATTGGTCGGTTTGGGAGGATTCTGCTATATCATCTCTTTAGATGCGGGATTGAATCTGCTCCCCCGGGTTTTTTATGACTCGTTTTCAGCATATGAACTGACCACAATTCCTCTCTTTGTCCTCATGGGGCAACTGGCGTTCAATACCGGCATTAGCAGAAGATTATATAATACAGCCTATACTTTTTTTGGAAGTACCAGGGGGGGACTGGCAATGGCTACTGTTGCATCATGTACCGCATTTGGTGCTGTATGCGGCTCCAGTCCTGCCACGGCTGCCACCATGGCAACTGTTGGTATACCGGAGATGAAACGGTTTAATTATAAGAATGGGCTGGCAGCCGGTTCAGTTGCATCAGGGGGAGGTTTAGGGATGATTATGCCACCCTCCGTTGTACTGATTATCTATGGTATATTGACGGAGCAATCCATCGGAGCCCTGTTTGTATCCGGAATATTTCCGGCTTTGTTGATGACCTTTTTATTTATTGTGTCCGTGTATATCACGTGCAGAATGAATCCTGAAAAAGGCCCCAAAGGGGAAAAGTTTACACTTGTTGAGAAGATAAAATCCCTTGCAGGATTATTTGACACCGTACTTGTATTTGCTCTGGTTATGGCCGGTCTTTTCGGAGGCTTTTTTACTCCGACCGAATCGGCTGCCGTAGGGGTTTTGGCTGTATTAACAGTGTCGATGATTAGAAGGCAGCTCTCATGGAAAGCATTTGTAAAATCACTTAATGAGACATTGCAAACGTCTTGTATGATTCTGTTTCTCATAGCAGGTGCTGTTATTTTCGGAAAATTTTTGGCAGTGACCCGTATTCCTTTTGAATTGGCAGCATGGGTTGGTGGTTTTGATTTGCCGCCTTATCTTATTATAGGCGTTATCATAATGATTTATTTTTTTGGCGGCTGTTTCATGGACTCGCTGGGTTTGATAATGCTCACAATTCCTATCTTTTTCCCAATTGTTGTGAATTTAGGATTTGACCCCATATGGTTTGGAATAATAATTGTACTGGTGACTGAGATGGGTGTCATTACCCCGCCGGTGGGGATTAATGTCTATGTTGTATACGGTGTTGCTCAAAATGTGGCCGGGGATATCACTTTGGAATCCATTTTTAAGGGTATTTTACCCTTTCTCCTGGCTGTTGTGGTCGGTATCATCATATTGATGATATTTCCCAAAATAGTATTGTTCCTGCCTAATCTTCTTTACTGATTAGTTCCTCCCCTCTGATCGCTTTTGTTTTCTTCCGTTAAGAGCCGATTGCAATCAGGGGGCGTTCTATTGAAAATGTTCCTTTATCTGATGGCAGGTTTTATTGATGAATACCAATACTGCGGCAATGGCAGGTGGCGAATTAAAAAAAGAGATAGGGTATGACGTATAATAACGAACAACAGGAAAAGACTGTCATGAAATCCAGATTGATATGTGCTTCACACAGCCCGCTGCTCTATTGCTATAAAAAAGAACCTCAGCAAATGGAGGAACTTCAAATTGCGATAAAGTCTCAAAGCGATGCCATTAAAAAATATGACCCTGAATTGGTCATCGCCTTTGGGTCAGATCATTTCAATGGTTTTTTTCTTAAGATGATGCCGTCATTTTGTGTTGGTTTTAAGGCAGATGCGGTGAATGATATTGGCGGTTTTCCCGGTCCCCTGGATGTTCCGGAAGAGATTGCCAAGAATCTTGTCACTGATCTCAGGCATCAAAACATAGATACCTCTGTCTCATATCAAATGACCGTCGACCATGCTTTTTCCCAGACAATTCATCTGATGCTCAAAGGAATTTCGACTCGACCTGTTATACCCATTTTCATCAATTGCATCACCCCTCCCTATGTTCCGTTTATCAGAACCCGGAAGCTTGGGGAGGCGGTTGGGCGGTTTAGCGAGAAACTTGGTAAAAGGGTTTTGTTCCTGGCATCGGGGGGGATGTCTCATCACCCGGCCAGGTATTATCCTTCTTTAGAAGATGCTGATGAATCGGTTAAAGCCTGGCTGATTTCAGGTGGGGATGACCCTAACTCACCCACAAAGGATCAATGGCTCAAACGTCTGTATGACATGCACCATGAAGGTGCGGAGATGATTGCCCGCGGTGAACGTACCGCTGCCCAGATGCATCTTAACCCCGATGCTGACCATCGATTTCTCGACATTTTGAAAGAAAACCGATTAGAGGAATATGACACCTGGGATCAAACTGAATTAATTGCAGATGGGGGTATCGGCTCTATGGAACTCCATACCTGGATTGCTGCAGCTGCTGCCCACAGGCAACGTGGCGGAAACTCGCCGAAAATAAGTTTTTATGATGTGATGCCGGAAATCGGTATTGGTGCCGGCATCGTATTTTCTGATTAGCCCGGAAATATTCGGGTTGAGTTGGCGGGATGAGGAAAGATTGGATCATAAGCTCGGCGGCATGGCGTTTAAAGGCATGGATTTTATTTCCCAGGTAGCCCCCTTTTTGGTGGGTGAATTTTGGATATAGTGTTCAGCCTGTTTCCTTGTAGTGAATATCTTGTCGAGATTTCCATTTCCACACGCCCCACACTGCATGGGGTCAAATCTTATAACAACGTATACTTCCATGGCAAACTCTCTTCTTTAAATGTAAAATTACATTTAATATACAATACAACAATTAATGCAACAATGCTTTTTCAAAAAAATATTGCAGGTTTCAATATTGGACTATGGGTGGCCCATGATTACACTGGGTAAATCCCTTCAAACCGGATGTTGCCTTGATGGTCGGCTGCCCCCGAAATATTGGGTTCCCCACGAAATATCGGGGAATCAGGTTCATCCTGCCCAAAGTTCATATGTTTGTCAATTAAATAAAGACCGGAATAACGGAGCAGTACAGGAATTGATCCACGAAATACGCTTCGGCACAATTATTGAAATGTCTCATGATACATTTTATTGCAATTCGGGTTGCTATTAACGCTGAATCGATTAAGTCAAAGGAGATACGCAATGGTTTTAGGTGATTTAATGCCGGATATGGATAAGAGATCATGATCAGCCACCCATAAAAAAGCAAGATAACATAACAGGAGAACTCTAATGGGAAATGAAGACAATGTACAAGTTTTTCCGACTACCATATGGTCGGCCGGCGCCGGTTGCCACGGTGCCTGTGGACAAAAACTTTACGTAAAGGATGGGAAATTGCTCAAGGTCGAAGGAGACGAAAATGCTTCCTGGAATCAAGGCCGTGCCTGCCCCCGGGTTTTAGCGCTTAAGCAGTATACCTATCATCCGGATCGCATTACCACACCGCTGAAGCGTGTGGGAAAGAGGGGCGAGGGTAAGTTCGAGCCCATTTCATGGGATGAGGCTTTTGATACCTGTGAGGCAAAGCTCAAAGAAATCCGTGATGAATATGGCTCCGAGTCCGTGATCTTCGCCCAGGGCACAGGAAGAGATGTGGGCGGGCCCATATCATTTATGGCCTATAACTACGGAAGTCCCAACTGGGTTCAACTGGGACTCTCCGGCCAATCGTGCTACACGCCCCGGCTGGGGGGCATGAAAGCCACGATTGGAGATTTTTGCGTTTTGGATGCAGGGCAGTTCTCTGCCAAACGGTATGACGAACCGGAGTATGAGGTCCCGAAGGTGATTCTGGTATGGGGTCAGAACCCGCCGCCGACTTGTTCCGACGGGTTTTTCGGTCACTGGATCACCGACTGCATGAAGCGCGGCAGTAAAATTATCTCAGTGGACCCGCGCCATACCTGGATGTCCTCCAGAGCCAAGTACCATCTGCAAATTCGGCCCGGAACGGACGGCGCGCTGGCCCTGGGTATGCTCAATGTCATCATTAACGAAGAACTCCACGACAAGGAATTTGTGGATAAATGGTGCTACGGGTTTGATGAACTGAAAGAGAGGGTACAGCAGTATCCGGTGGACAAAGTTGCGGAAATTACATGGATTCCGCAGGATCTGATCGTGAAGGCGGCCCGTCTTTATGCTAAGAGCAAACCGGCGGCCATCCAGTGGGGAGTTCCCATCGATATGAATCCTGAGGCAACCTCTGTTGCACAGGCCATTACACATCTGTGGTCCGTCACCGGAAATATCGATGTGCCCGGCGGCAACGTTATCGCGCGCCCGTCGCACGGCGTGACAACTTACCCGTATTCAACCGAGGAACTGGTGGGTCTTTACGGTCAGGAGCTGGTGGACAAACTCAATAAACTGCGTATCGGATGCAATGATTATCCCATGGTCAAAGGTTTTCGGGGCTGGGCCCAACCGGACATGGTTATCGACCAGATCGATTCGGGCAAACCGTATCCCATCAAGGGCGCCTGGATTCAGACGGCCAATGTTTTAGGCGGACAGGCGGCCCGGGCAAAACTCCATTATACCGCCATGAAAAAGCTGGATTTTGTGGTGGTGGTGGACCTTTTTCATAATCCCACCTCCATGGCCCTGGCCGATATTGTTCTTCCGGCGGCAACGTTTGCCGAGAAAGACAGTTTCCGTTCATGGTGGGTTCCCCTTGGAGTAATGCACAAGACCATACAGGTCGGCGAATGCAAATCCGACTGGGAGATCAACATCGAAATGGCCAAACGGCTGAATCCCAATTGTAAATATCAATCGGTCAAGGAACTGATTAATGACCGTTTGTCTGTCGCCAACGTAACCTTTGACGAACTGGTGGCCAGGGGCTCCCAGGCCATGCCGCCGAAAGGCCATCACAGCCGGCCGTATCGACGGCATGAAAAAGGGCTGCTGCGTATGGATGGCAAACCGGGTTTTACGACAGAGACGGGTAAGGTTGAACTGTACTCCAAAGCATACGAAAGCTGGGGAATGGATCCGCTGCCGTTTTTCCGGGAGCCGGCCCAGAGCCCCACAGAGGTACCTGAACTTTATAAAAAATACCCATTGATCATGATCACCGGTGCACGCTCGCACATGTTCTTCCATTCGGAACATCGAATGATCCCCTGGCTTCGGGAGAAAAACCCTGATCCGTACGTCGAAGTCCACCCTGAGACGGCAAAAGCGTTTAACGTCTATGACGGTGAGTGGATCTATCTTGAAAACGATATGGGCAAAGTTAAACGGAAAGTCAGAATTTCTCTTAGGGTTCACCCTAAAATGGTTCAAACCTTGCACAGTTGGTGGATGCCCGAGATGAAGGGACCGGAGCCCGATCTTTTTGGCGTGTGGGATTATCAGATCAATCAAATTGTTCCCGGACCCCAGGACAGTAATTCAGGTTTTGGTGGGGGGCAGTATAAAACCACCCTGTGTAAATTAACCAAAATCACCGAACAGGAGATAAAATAATGTCCAAGAACGGATTATTGATAAATTACGAGTATTGTACCGGCTGCCATACATGCGAGGTGGCCTGCCAGCAAGAACATGATTTTCCGGTGGGAAAATGCGGGATTAAAGTGACCGAATACGTCTATGCCGCTGATAAAAAACCGGTGGCAGTGGACTTTATGCCGTTTGTGACGGAACTGTGTGATCTTTGCATCGAACGGAACCGAAATGGTGAACTGCCGGCATGTGTGAAACACTGTCAATCTTTCTGCATGTCTTTCGGACCAATAGATCAGTTGGCGGCACAGATGCAAAAGACACCCCGATCGGCTTTATTCGCACCGTGGTAGCAGGCGTTTCAAATGCATACGATACAGGAGCGGTGTGATAAAGAACGATGACACTGCAATGCCGCATAGAAAGAGTCGATTTTTTTTATTCTTTATTGCATGTAAAATTGTACGAAAAAAAATCATCCAATGGTAAAATTAAAAAAACAAAGCTTCTTTGGATTGGCCAAAGAGATGATCTAAACACGCATTAGAGGAGGGGGAACCATGGCAACTCGAACTGTAAAAATGTCAACCAGTTTTGTTGGTGTCTTTTTTATTTTAATCATATCGGTACTGGGTTATGTCACTGTCGGTGCGGCCAAACCGATCACTTTGACATTTGCCAATCAGAATCCGGACACGAGCTGGAGTGGGATGAATGCGATCGGGCCCTGGGCAAAACAGGTGGAAAAAGCGACCAACGGAAGGGTAAAAATCCAGATCTATTACAGCCAAACGCTTACCAAAGGTAAAGACACCTGGGGCGCCACTAAGGCCGGCATCGCAGACATTGGATGGTGTTTTCACGGTTATTGGCCGGGAATGACGCCGACTGCGGATGTCATCAGTCTTCCGGCACTACCCTTTAAAACGGCTGAAAAGGGAAGTGAAGTGCTGTGGAAATTATATGATAAGTATCCGTCGATCCAAAAGGAATTTGCCGATAACAAAGTACTCTTGCTCTTTACCAGCAACCCTTACATCCTCATTACAAGCAAAAAACCGGTTCAAAAACTGGAAGACATAAAAGGCATGAAGATACGGATGAGCGGCGGCCCCCCCACAGACATGCTCAAAGCATTGGGCGGCACCCCCATGTTGATTCCCATGCCGGAAAACTACATCTCGATGCAAAAAGGGGTGATCGATGGAATGGGGGCACCCTGGGAGGCGATCCATGGATTTCGGCTCTATGAGGTTGCAAAATATTACACTGCCACACCTTTTCCGGCTGTATATTTCTCCATAGCCATGAATAAAAACAAATGGAAAAAATTGCCGAAAGACATCCAAGATGCCATTATGAGTGTCAGTGGCCTGAAAGGGTCTAAATTTTGGGGACGCAATTTCTTTGATACGGCCAGGGACGGGGTAATGAAGAAGGTCGAATCCGTCGGAAAAACAATCGAAGTATACGAACTGCCGGAAGAGGAACGTCAACGATGGCTTGAAAAAGCGGGTAAGCCGATTTGGGAAAAATGGGTTAAAACCATGCAATCCAAAGGGCTTTCCAATGCCCAGGAAATTCTCGACACCACTGTTGCGTTAAGCAAGGAGTAAGGAGGGAATCCGTATCGTTTCATGATGACACCATGCGCAATGGTAAGAAGAAGTCATCTTTACTCCATCGTTGTATAAAAAAGACGGCAAACAGGCGAAAAGACCTGTTTGAGTATTGATACAATCGTTTGCGACGATGGGGTTTACCATTACACATTTTTAACCTGTTTAACCTGATACATGAAGGTGGAGATGTTAGCCAACATTGCAAAGAACGTTACACGGATGATGACGGCCGTCGGTGCCGCGGTACTGGCGATGATGATGTTTCTTACTGCCCTGGATGTCGGTCTGCGCTATGTTTTCAACCGTCCTTTAGTCGGAGCATTCGAGCTGGTCGAGTATATGATGGCCATTCTCATCCCCTTTAGTATTGTCTATTGTGCCCATAAGAGAGGCCATGTTGCCGTAGAATTGATTCTGGGGCAGTTCCCCGAAAAAGTACAGGTCTGTTTTGATCTCGTCACCACCTTTTTGAGTATACTTTTTGTGATCGTTATTGCCTGGCAAAACTTCCTGTACATCCATGAGACCTATATTCTCGGTCTGACTTCAGCGGTATTGCTGATCCCCACATACCCGTTTATGATCCCGGTTGCCATTGGTCTTGTCGCATTTGCCCTGAATCTTATGATTCATCTGCTTGAATTTCTGTCGGAGGTAAAAAAGAGATGAGTCCAACGCTGGTCGGCTTTCTGGGTATTGTTATACTGATTTTTCTCATTTTTGCCCGTATGCATATCGGTATCAGCATGGGGTTGGTGGGGTTTTTGGGCTTTGCCTATATTGTCGGTATTGATCCGGCGCTGGGCCTGTTGCGCACCGTTCCTTACACAACCTTTGCCAGTCAAGGCATGAGCGTCATCCCGCTGTTCATTCTGATGGGCTCATTTGCATTTGCCGCCGGTATGAGTGAAGACCTATATCGTACCGTGCATAAATGGCTGGGCCATTTCAAAGGCGGGCTTGCCATGGCCACAGTGGCGGCCTGTGCATGTTTTGCCGCCATTAGCGGTTCCAGTCTTGCCACTGCGGCCACTCTCGGCAAAGTGGCCATGCCGGAGATGAAAAAATATAAATATGATGGCGGCCTTGCCACCGGTTCCATAGCGGCCGGCGGCAGTATCGGGATTCTGATCCCGCCGAGCGTCATCCTGATCATTTACGGCATTATCACCGAGCAATCCATCGGCAAGCTCTTTTTAGCCGGCTTCATTCCCGGCATAATGGAAGCGGTGTTCTATATTATTACCAT
Source organism: Desulfobacula sp. (assembly GCA_028280105.1). Classification (GTDB taxonomy): domain Bacteria; phylum Desulfobacterota; class Desulfobacteria; order Desulfobacterales; family Desulfobacteraceae; genus Desulfobacula. Next base: position 54,081 of record JANQML010000039.1, read on the forward strand.
AAAAATACTGACCAAACGAAATCCGGCCCTGGGACCTCCGGGCCCCTGCGTATCATTGAACGAAAGAATGCGTTCGTTGTTTAAGATCTGGGAAGTAATCGTACTTTTTATTATTGTCATCGGAGGTATTTACACCGGCGTTTTTACCCCCACTGAGGCGGCAGGAGTGGGGGCGTTCGGTACTTTCTGCTTCGCTCTGCTGCGGCGTAAAATGACCTGGGCAACCTTCAAATCAAGTCTGCTGAGCACAATCTCCACTACCGGTATGCTGTTTCTCATTGTACTGGGTGCGATGATTTTGGGCTATTTCTTTTCAGTCAGCCGCCTTCCGTTCGAACTGGCCTCAATGGTTGAGGATTTACCGGTTAACCGCTATGTTATATTGATACTGATTCTGCTGATCGTCGGCCTGCTTGGCACCATCATGGATTCTATGGCCATAGTGCTGCTGACCATTCCGGTTTTTTTCCCCATGATATTGAAGTTGGGATTCGATCCCATCTGGTTCGGTATTATCGTCGTACGCGTAACTGAAATGGGGTTGATAACGCCTCCCGTGGGATTGAATGTATATATTATTCACGGTATTACCGGTGTCCCCATGGGAACTATTTTCCGGGGGGTCATACCGTTCATCATCGCTGATGTTTGCCAAATCATTCTTTTGATAGCATTTCCGCAGATCACAATGTTTCTTCCTAACTTAATGTCCGGGTAAAGTAATGAATGCTATGAGAAAACAGGGATATGCGTTTGATGACTATACAGCAGTAAACGGAGGTCACGGCCGGATTGAAACCCGCAGATCTTTGAGTATGGTTGAAAGCATTCGTGGGGTTAACGGAAAATCCAGTCACGAGAAACGGCATTATATCAGCAGTCTTGACGGCGGCGCTCAGGAGTTTGGCGATGCAGTCAGACAGCATTGTGGGATTGAGGGTTCGGTTCACTGGAACCGGTAGGGAGTTTAGACAGTTTACGTTACCCTGATTTTATTCTTGATACGGGTATTGCATGTAAAATTACACGAAAAAATATCCGGTTTATAAAGTTAAAAAGACAAAGCTTCTTTGGATTGGCCAAAAAGAAGATCTAAACACGCATTAAAGGAGGGAAATCCATGGCAACTAAAACTTTAAAAATGTCAACCTGTTTTGTTGGTGTCTTTTGTTTGTATCTACTGCTCGCAGTACCGGCAGTCTGTGCATCGGAAAAACCGGTGGAACTTAAATTTGCAATTACCGAAGGTACCAAAGCGGCTCGAACAATTCACGGTCACCAGCCGTGGGCCGACGCTTTAGAAAAAGCCGGCAAGGGAAGCATCAAAGTCTCTGTCTTTCCGTCAGGATCCCTGGTCAGCCCCAAACAGATGTACGATGCCACGATCTATGGTCTGGCCGATATTTCATGTATCAGTATCGGCCATTACCCCGGCCGGTTTCCACTCACCGAGTCCTTGAGTTTTCCCGGGTCCGGAATTGCCAATCCTAAAATGGCGGCCGAAATCATTATGGCGATGTACGAGAAATATCCCGAGATGCAAAAAGAATTCGATGCCATCAAACCTCTGTTTTTTTTCGGCTTTGCCCCAATGAGCATTGCATCGGTAGAGAAGCCCGTGCGATCATGGAACGATCTGAAAAGTCTTCGATTGCGGATTAACCATAAGGGATCGGCGGATTATTTGAAAACGGCCGGCGTCTCACCGGCGTTTATCGCTCCACCCGATATCTTCCTCAATCTCCAAAAAGGCATTATCGACGGCAGTGTCATGGGGTGGTTCGGTCACCATGCGTTTGGTGCGACCAAGCTGGCGAAATATTTTACCGAAGTACCGTCCGTGCCGGGGCCCTTTTTCGCGTACATCATGAACAAACGAAAATTCGAGAGTCTTTCAGAGGCTCAAAAAGCTGCGGTTATGAGTGTCAGCGGCGCAAAAGGCGCTGAATTGCTGGCTGCCAGCGGTGAAAAAGAGATTGAAGTGGCCACTAAAAGCATTAAAGAAGACCCGGAAAAAGAGATTATTCAATTGACGGCCGAAGAGGAAAGCCGCTGGGCCCAAAAGGCGACGGATTCGCAACAAAATGTCATTAAAAAAATGGAGGAACGGGGATTGCCGATTCGGCAATTCATTCAGGACGTCAAAGACATGGTTGCGGAAAAAAAATAGATAAATAACACTATAGATTGTGGGTGCCGGTTTCCCGTTGAATCCGGAAAAAGAACCGGTACCCAACGTCCAACCAAAAAAAATCCCATTATTAAGGGGAGGACATATGGGTATAGGCAAATTCATGGAACAAGGTGACCGTATGATACATCTGATAACCCGTTTTTCAAGCCGTGTCGGCGCCCTGATACTTGTGGGCATGATGCTGCTGGTGACCAGCGATGTTGTTTTGCGCTTTTTATTTAACAAACCAGTGCCCGGAACGTTCGAATTGGTCGAGGTTATGATGGGGGCCGTCGTGAGTCTGTCGATTGCCTATTGCGGCCTTCGTCGCGGACATGTGTCCGTCGAGTTGTTAACCGACCATTTGAGCCGCAGAATTCAAAAGATCGCCTCGGTATTGCACCATATCCTTTGTGTTGTTTTTTTTGCAGCCATTTCGTTTAAGGGCATCCAGCAGGTGGGCGTCATCAAAGAGAGTGAGACCGTCACGGCGTTACTGGGAATTCCTATTTATCCTTTTATTCTGATATTGGCGTTCGGTGCCGCACTCCTGGCTCTGGTCTATTTATGGCAGATGATCGGCATATTCCGGAAGGAGTCGTCTGAATGAGTCCTTTACTAATCGGTTTGATCGGAATCGTCATTCTGATGGCGTTGCTGTTATCGGGTTTCCCTATCGGGGTCTCCATGGGTATCGTCGGTGTCGGCGGGTTGTGGTATATGCTGGGGCCGGATGTGGGGCTCAGCATCTTAAAAACCGCGCCTTATGACGCCGTTGCAAAATACGGCTTTGCCGTGGTTCCCCTCTTTATCCTCATGGGCAGTTTTTGCTTCCAGGCGGGTGTTTCCAAAAATTTGTATCACGCTGTAAATGCCTGGATCGGCCATCTTCGCGGTGGATTGGCCATGGCGACAGTCGGCGCTTGCGCCGGTTTTGCGGCCGTGAGCGGTTCCAGTCTGGCCACGGCCGCCACCATGGGCACTGTGGCGCTGCCGGAAATGAAAAAGTACAAATATGATGCCGCGCTGTCGACAGGCTCAATCAGCGCCGGTGGAACATTGGGCATACTCATTCCGCCAAGTGTTGTGCTGGTGATCTATGGCATTTTAACCGAAACTTCCATCGCCAAATTATTTCTGGCCGGCTTTATTCCGGGGATTCTTGAAGCTATTTTTTACATGATCACCATCTCTATTATATGCCGGCTCAATCCCAAGGCCGGTCCTGCGGGGAAACGCTCTTCGGTTAAGGAGAAAATCGGGTCTATAAAAGAGACCTGGCCGATCATTTTCCTCTTTACAGTCGTTATCGGCGGGATTTATGGGGGTATCTTCAGTCCCAGTGAAGCGGCCGGTATCGGGGCATTTGCCGCCCTCATCATTGCAATGGTTCAGAGAAAAATGAACATGAAAAATTTCGTGTTGGCCCTGGACGACACGGTAAAGGCCACAGGCATGATCTTTACCATCATGATCGGCGCCGTTATCCTGGGATATTTCATGACAGCAACCCGTCTGCCTTTTGATCTGGCCAACATTGTAAGCGAATGGGAGGTGAACAAGTACGTCATACTGGGCGCCATATTATTGGTATACGTCATACTGGGATGCATTATGATTCCCATGGCGATGGTGATCCTCACGATACCCATTGTTTTCCCGCTGGTTCAATCGTTGGGATTCGACCCCATATGGTTTGGTATCATCACGGTGCGGATCTTTGAAATCGCCCAGATTACCCCTCCTGTGGGCATGAACGTCTTTATCATGAAAGGGGTGGCGCCCGATGTGCCGTTGACAACGATTTTCAAAGGGATTGTTCCTTTTTTTATCGCCGACATACTTCATTTGACATTGCTTATAGTTTTTCCTCAACTGACGCTCTGGCTGCCGAGCTTGCTCAAATAAAGTAAAGTCCGGATTATGTTTGACTCAATTTAATTAGGAGGGAATCGATGACAGTATCTATTTATCCGACCGGAACAACAATTTTCGATCCGGATAAGGCCTTTAACGGCTATACCATATACATAGCGCGTGAAACCGGCGCTGCATTGGTGGATATGAACGGCAGGGTGGTTCATTTGTGGGAGGGGCTTCACGGCTTCCCCAATAAGTTGCTTCCCGGCGGTTATGTGATGGGGAGTCTGGGCATCAGAAACCCCAAGTATGGTTATCACGACCAAACCGATTTGGTCCAGGTTGATTGGGACGGTAATGTGGTTTGGAAGTTCGACCAATACGAATTTATTGAAGATCCGGGTCAGGAAGGCCGCTGGATGGCAAGACAGCACCATGATTATCAGCGTGAAGGCAACCCGGTGGGCTATTATGTGCCGGGTATGGACCCTCTGGTGGACAGGGGCAATACGTTGATTCTCTGCCATAAAAACCTCACCAATCCGAATATCAGTGACAAAGTTCTGCTGGATGATGTCATCCTGGAAGTGAATTGGGATGGCGACATTGTCTGGGAATGGGTTTGTTCCGACCACTTTGACGAAATGGGTTTTACCGAGCAGGCCAAAAACACCATGGCGCGGAACCCGAACCTGGTGCTCGGAAAGGGAGAAGTCGGCGACTGGATGCACATCAATTCAATGTCGGCGCTCGGGCCCAACCGGTTCTACGATGCAGGCGATCAGCGTTTTCATCCGGACAATATCATCTGGGATGGGCGCCAGACCAATATTATCGCCATTACGGATAAAATAAGCGGTAAAATCGTCTGGCAGGTCGGGCCGGACTATGATCGTTCCGAGGCCTTGAGAAAACTGGGATGGATTATCGGACAGCATCATGCGCACATGATCCCGAAGGGACTTCCCGGAGCAGGGAATATCCTTGTCTTTGATAACGGCGGATTTGCCGGTTTCGGTGCGCCCAACCCGGGGGCCCCCACCGGGCATAACGATGCCTTGCGCGACTATTCCCGTGTGCTTGAGTTTGACCCTGTAACGCTTGAAAAGGTTTGGCAATATACCTACCTGGAGGCCGGGGCCATCAACAAAATGAACAACTATAATTTCTATTCACCGCTGATCAGTTCCGCCCAGCGGCTTCTCAACGGCAACACGCTGATCACTGAAGGGTCTGTGGGGCGTTTGTTTGAGGTTACGCCAAAACATGAAATCGTTTGGGAATATGTCAGTCCGAGCTTTGGCAAGGATGGACGGTCTAACTTTGTGTATCGGGCCTATCGCGTACCATACGAGTGGGTTCCCCAACTCATCAAACCTGAAGAAAAGGCTGTACCGCGGACGGATCATTCCCGATTCAGGGTACCGGGCACTGTCTATGAAGAGGATCAAGGTGTTACCAAGGTTGACGGCGTGTTGGGGTATGAAGCGCCTCAGCTATGCGTATCCGCCATTGATTCAGACGAATCATAACCTGATCTTGCAACCCTGATGTGATGATTTCCGGGACCGTTGGCCGGACCATCTGTTGGACAAACGTAATCAATAAGGAGATTGAAATGGGGTACCCAACTATCTACCCGACAGGCACAACCATCTACAACCGTGATAAATGCTGGAACGGTTATACTGTTTTTCAGGCCAAGGACGTCGGGGCTACTGTCATCGATATGAACGGTAATGTCGTCCGGCAGATTCAGCGTCTCCATGGATTTCCCAACAAATTGCTTCCGGGCGGCGTCATCGTGGGCAATTCCGGCCGCAGAAACGGGAAGTACGGTTACCAGGACCAGAAGGATTTGTTGCAGGTGGACTGGGAAGGCAATGTTACCTGGAAATTCGATCAATGGGAGTACATCGAAGACCCCGGAGAAGAGGCACGCTGGATGGCCCGCCAGCATCACGACTTCCAGAGGGAGGGCAATCCTGTGGGGTACTACGTCCCCGGTATGGAACCTCTTGTGGACAGCGGCAACACGTTGATCCTTGTCCATAAATATACCCGCAATCCGAAAATAACGGATAAACTGCTCTGTGATGATGTTATTCTTGAGGTGAACTGGGAAGGCGATATTATCTGGGAATGGGTTTGCAGTGAACACTTTGATGAGTTCAATTTTACCGAAGAGGCCAAAAATACCATGTATCGCAATCCCAATTTCCGCGCCGCCGTGGCCGGGGGCGTTGCAGACTGGATGCACATCAACTCCATGTCGGCACTGGGACCCAACAAGTGGTACGATGCCGGAGATGACCGATTTCACCCCAATAATATTATCTGGGATGGAAGGATTACCAACATCATCGCCATAACGGACAAAAAGAGCGGTAAAATGGTCTGGCAAATCGGCCCGGATTACGACACCACGCCGGAGTTGCGCAAAATGGGCTGGATCATCGGTCAGCACCATGCCCACATGATTCCGAAAGGACTGCCGGGAGCAGGTAATATCCTGGTGTTCGACAATGGCGGGTGGGCCGGCTACGGCGCGCCCAACCCCGGTGCGCCCAATGGACTGCATTATGCCCAGCGGGACTCCTCCCGTGTGCTGGAGATCGATCCGGTGACCTTGGAAGTGGTATGGAAATATACACCGGAAGAGGCCGGTTTCACCCCTCTTGCGGACAACTACAAGTTCTACAGCGGTTATATCAGCGGTGCCCAGCGATTGCCCAATGGCAATACCCTGATCACCGAAGGCGCGGATGGGCGGTTATTCGAAGTCACCCCGGAATATGAACTGGTCTGGGAGTACGTCAGTCCTTATTTCGACAGGCAGTACGATTCCAATATGGTCTACCGCAGCTATCGGTATCCATACGACTATATCCCCCAGTTGGATAAACCGGAGGAAAAGGCAATCCCGAGATTGGATCGAACGACGTTCAGAGTACCCGGTGCCGAGGTTAATGCACCTCAAAACGTTATGACGCTGGCATCCGGGGATGAATACCAGGGTGCGGCCCAACTGTGCATCGTGCCGGATGATGAAGCGTAAAAGGAGTATGACATGACAGATATAGGAGCTCATCACTTTCCGCCTACAGTGGTTTACTTCAAGGAGCACACCTGGGTTCGGGTTGACGGTGCTTTGGCGGTAGTGGGCATCAGCGATTATGCCCAGGCCCGGCTTGGAGAAATAATCTTTATCGATCTGCCGCAACCGGGTGACCGGTTTGACCAGGACGAAGCCTTCGGTGTTGTCGAATCCGCGAAAGCTGCATCGGACCTGTATATGCCCGTCACAGGCGAGATAATCGCCGTTAACGAACTTTTGATGGACAGTCCTGAAACCGTCAACAGTTCCCCGTTTGACGACGGCTGGATGATTAAGGTCAAAGCGGATGATCCAACCCAGATTGAGGCGTTGATGAACGCAGACGATTATCTGAACATGCTTAAAGCCTGAGGAGTCTTGTTATGGAAGAGTATAACGTTGTCGTAATCGGTGGTGGGCCCGGCGGCTATGTGGCGGCCGTGCGTGCAAGCCAATTGGGGATGAAAACAGCCCTGGTGGAAAGGGAAGCTCTGGGCGGCACATGCCTGAACTGGGGCTGTGTTCCCACCAAATCTTTGCTGCGCAACGCCGAGGTGATACACCTGTTGGGCAAGGGCCGGGCTTTTGGATTTGCCTTTGATCATCTGACAGTGGATTATGCCGCAGCTCACAAACGCAGCCGCTCGGTGGTGATGCGCCAGACCCGCAGGGTTGAGGCTTTGATGAAAAAGCACGGAATTACCGTCTACAAAGGTGCCGCCCGGTTCGCTGATGCCCATAGTCTTATCGTGGAACCCGACGGTACCCGGCTCCAGGCCGGACATATCATCATCGCCACCGGCGCTAAAAGCCGATCCCTGCCCGGTGCGGCCTATGACGGGGAAAAAATCATCAGTTTTCGGCAGGCTTTGGAACTGACCCAAGTACCCCTGTCGGCCCTTATCGTGGGAGCCGGTCCCATCGGCATGGAGTTTGCCACCGTGTGGAACCGGTATGGTGCCAATGTGACCGTGGTGGAGATGATGGACCGTGCCCTGCCTCTGGAAGACGAAGAGATCAGCATCGAAGCTGAAAAGCAGTTCAAAAAAGAGGGGATCACGATTAAAACCGGAGCCCTGGTCGACGCCGTCAACCCTGCGGCCAAGGGGGTGGATGTCATTGTGAGTACCGGTGATGGCCGTGAAACCCTGACCGTGGATACGGTACTGGTGGCCATCGGTTTCGAAGCCAATACCGACGCCCTGGAGCTGGACAAGGCCGGTGTGACAACCGAGCACGGCGTGATCGTCGCGGATGATACCATGCGTACCAGCGCCGGGCACATCTACGCCATCGGCGATGTCAACGGCAAGATGGGGCTGGCCCATGTGGCGTCGGCCCAGGCCATGATCGCTGCAGAAACCATGGCCGGCAGACCGACGGCGGCGATCCGCTATACCGACATTCCACGCTGCACCTACGCTTATCCCGAAGTGGCGTCGGTGGGGCTCACCGAACAACAGGCCAAAGAGCAGGGCCATGACGTGATCGTTGCGCGCAGCCCTTTCCTGGCCAACGGCAAGGCCTTGGCCATGGATGACAACTCAGGATTTGCCAAAGTCGTGGCCGAAGCGCAAAGCAAAAAGATATTGGGCATGCATCTGGTGGGCGGCCATGTCACCGAACTGGTGGCCGGTGCCACCGGTATGATTGAATCGGGTGGTGATGCCGCCCGGCTTGGTGCAACCGTGCATCCGCACCCGACGCTGAGCGAAGCCCTCATGGAGGCGGCCCATGCACTTTGCGGCCATGCCATTCATATTTAGTATCTATCCGGAAATGGACATTGTTTCAATAACGCCGAGAGATTTTTTAAATAACGGGAGATCGCAACATGACCCATCAAATCTATACCGCCACAGGCTGCGCAAGGTGCAGGATCACCAAGCGCTATATGCAGGAAAACGATATCAGTTACGAGGAATTCGACTTCAAGGCCGATGGCAGGGAGGCTTTTTCTCAGTTTTACCGGAGCCATCGCAAAGAGATCTTCAGGGACAAGGACGGCGTCGAGTTTCCGGTATTTACCGACGGACGTGCCATTTGTCAAGGCGTCAGTGTGATCGTGGGCTACCTGATCGGCGGCGGTGATCTTTCCGGCTTTATCGGCCGCAGTGCACTGCATGGCGAGTGGATCGACGGATTCGATATCTCCGGTGGCCATCCCGATCATACCGATAAATTTCTGCGCGTACTGACGTTCCTGAAACAAAACAGCCTTAAGATTCAAGTCACCACCGACGGGCGAAATGCGTCCGTTCTGGAAGCAGTATACGATAAAAAATTGGCCGATCGTGTCCTGATGGAAGTGAGAGGAACAGCGGCACTTTACAAATCTTTGGTCGGCGTTGCTATTGATGAGGATGAACTAAAGCAATCTGTCGCATTGACGGCCCGTTTTGAGGATTACCGGTTCAGCACCACCATCGCGCCTATGACCCGTGAGGACGGCACGTTGGCATATCTCGCACCGGAGGTCGTCGGCGACACAGCCAAGTTGATCGAGGAAGCCACCGGCTCCAAGAAACATCCCTATCAGTTGAAGGCGTTCGATCCGCAGAAGGCGACAGATGAAAAATTGAAATCCATCGAACCGCTGCCACCCGGTGCGATGTTTAAATACCGCACTTCAGCGCGGAGATACATGGTGATGGCGGAAATTCAGAAGAATACCTGATCGTGTTCGACTTTTCAATTTGGCGCCGCGCAGTTTTCGATTATGCCGGGGGTCTTTTGATCCCCAACTTGGCCATTCTCGATTCCAGGGTCGAGGGTTTTAAATTTAAAATCTCTGCAGCGCCTTTATCTCCCCTGACACGCCAGTTCGTTGCTTTGAGAACCCTCTGGATATGTTCTTTCTGGACATGGTCAAGCGTTCGATAAATATCGTCACCCGGGCTTGGCGTTTTGGAAATCTCCACAATGAGTTTGTTTTTCGGTGAAATGATAACGGCCCGTTCAATGACGTTTTTCAACTCTCTGACATTGCCCGGCCAATGGTGATCCTGCAACACCTTCATGGTGCCTTTGGTTATTTTATCAATTCGTTTACCTGTTTTATCGCAAAAATGTTTGACAAAAAACCAAGTCAGGGCGGGAATATCTTCGCGACGGTCGCGGAGCGGAGGCAGGGTGATCGGGAACACGCTCAAGCGGTAGTAAAGGTCCATGCGGAATTCGCCCGTTTCAACGGCCTGCATCAAGTCCCGGTTCGTTGCGGCAACCACCCTGACATCCGATGTGATCGTCTCATGACCGCCCAGCCGTTCAAATTGTTTTTGTTGAAGGACACGAAGCAGCTTGGCTTGCAACCCCAACGACAGTTCGCCGATTTCATCCAGCAAAAGGGTGGAGCCGTCTGCCAGTTCAAAACGGCCGATCCGCCTGGATTGCGCTCCGGTATACGCCCCTTTTTCATGTCCGAACAGTTCACTTTCGATCAAATTGGACGGTAATGCAGCGCAATGGACCGTGATCATGGTCCGGCCTTTGCGTTTGCTGAGATTATGGATTTCCTGTGCCAGCAGCCCTTTGCCGGTACCGGTCTCTCCCAATAGCAACACGGCGGCATCGGTACCGGCCACCTGCTCTGCCTGGGACAGGATTTTTTTGATGGGCGGGCTCTGTCCGACAACCCCCCCATGGACGTGCTGGAGATTGATTTCTTCTTTTAAGAATGTGTTTTCTGCCTCCAG
>JANQML010000047.1 GCA_028280105.1 Desulfobacula sp.
TCTTACCCTTCGGGAAAAGCGTGAAGATCCCATCTTCTTCGTTCCCAAGGTTTTGCGGTAGAGTACTACAGCGGCAACCTTGGCGCCTTGAAGCTGGAACCTTAACGCTTTTTGCAACGATGAGGTTAACTCTGATTGTTTTTTAAACAATTCCTGTAACAAAAAAGAGAATAGAGGATAAAACGGCAGCTAAGCTTTGATAAACTGCCCAAGGTATTTTTGAAACACCCCTGCCATGGGCAGGCGGATGCGTTTGGGCAGACGGTTTTGAAACTCTTTTCTGATGCAAAGGAAAATCCATTTGTGCTCAAAAAAATTAAATGTGGCGGCCAGATCCCATATCGGCGGCACAATGATGGTAACCTCGCAACCGACCCGATGAAGCTCTGTCATTAAAATATCGGGATGATCGATGTGTTCGACTGCATGGGAACAGACGACATTCTGAAACGATTTATCCCTGAACGGGAGGTTCAGGGGATCGGCGATTACCAGGTTGGGAACATCGGCATGGTTGACGATGTCCGTGTTAATGCCGCCGCCGTTGGTACGGCCGCAACAGACATTCAAATCCCATGACCGGGAGTCAAATATTTTGTGTTTGATTACATTATAGCTCAGCCGGTTCAATCCAAAGATCAATCCGCAAATCAATAGTAAAACGCTTAAAAAAATCATCTTTTGTTTATTCTTTGCAAGTTTGGGTTGTCTGTTACGAATTCACTCTAAAATATGTAACACACAACCCGGCACAAAATATATGCTTCTTACTTTTTTAATGGTTTTTTAACAAAATGAATCGCCTGTTGACAGAATCAATTGTATACATTATGTATAAAAAAAGTATAGGAGAAGAATATAATGCGGAATGAATCACTTAAATCCAAAGTATACCAGTCGTTGCGAAAGGATATTATTTCCGGAGAGATTCCGGGCAATACCCGGGTGACGGAAACGGCGGTTGCCCAATCGCTGAACGTCAGCCGGACCCCGGTGAGAGAGGCGTTGCAGAAACTGGCCCAGGAACGGTTGCTGATCTCCATTCCCAAGGCCGGCTATATGGTTGAGCATCTTTCTGATGACGATATTCAGGATCTTTTCTCCACCCGGACGGAGATTGAGCAGATTGCGGTTAAAAAGGCCATCCGGTTTATTACGGTGGAGGAATTGAAAGCCATGGATGACAACCTGGAGCAGACACAGGCTGCCGTTAAACAGGGAGAAGCATTTACCCTGACCGATCTGGATCTTGCCTTTCATTCGATTCTTTATACGGCTGCCAGGAGCCGGTCCCTTTTCAGGGTGTGCAAAAATTTATCCGAACTGACCTTAAAATACAGGCATGGGCTGAACCAATCACCCGGGCTCCGGAATCAGATGCTCCAGCAGCATATTGAAATCTACCAGGCCGTCATTTCAAAGGATGCACCAAAGGCTTTGGATGCCGTCAATGCCCATGGGGAAAAAGCCAAATCCCATCTGCGAACCGTCATGAAAAAGGTCCGGTCGGATCAATTTGATTCTGAACGGTTTTAAGATTTTTCCGGGCTCTCCACCCGTTTGAGAATCTGTGCCGTATAAGACGGGATATAGAGACTGAGACGGTGGCTTTGATCTGTCGGGTTTGAATTTAACAGGGTAAAATGGGTCTGATCCGGTACCAGCCGGCCGTGCCCCCCGAATACCGGATCGTCTGAATCCAATATCAGCCGGTATTCTCCGGGCGGGGCGCCAAACATGTAATCAATATATGAATGACCGGGGTGAAAGTTGAAGACCAGGATCAGGTTCCCCCGTCTGAATGCCATGATCTTGTCGTCTTCATGGATGTTCAGCAATGCCGTATCTTTGAAGGCAAACGGATTATGGGACCGGGCCAGGGCGATCATCTGCCGGTCAAATTCGAACAGTTTTGCGTAAAAGAGGCGGTCATTGTATTTAAGGGACCATTGTCTTCTGGCGTAATGAAATGAAAAATGATTCCGGGCGGAAGGAAAGTCCACCCATTCGGGATGGCCGAACTCGTTTCCCATAAAATTCAGATACCCGGAATCGGCTGTAAAAAGGGTGATCAAACGAATCATCTTATGCAGGGAAACCGCCCTGAAGGTGAAGGGATTCGGGTTGTCAGCCTCCATGCCGGTATAGATGGATTCCCCCATCAACCGCATCATGATGGTCTGATCGCCCACCAGGGCCTGGTCATGGGATTCGGCATAGGAAATGGTTTTTTCTTCGCTGCGTTTGCTGGTCAACTCATACCAGAGGGTTCCCATGTGCCAGTCCTCGTCCCGGGTCTCTTTCAACAATTTGATCCAGTGATCGGGAATGCCCATGGCATACCGGTAATCAAAGCCGATGCCGTTTTTATCTAAGGGAGCCGCCAGTTCGGGATACCCGCAGACATCTTCGGCAATGGTAATCAATCCGGGATTGAGGTCATGGGCAACGCGGTTGGCAAGGTAGAGATAGGATAAGGCATCCTGATCAAGATCGTCCTGGAAATAATCCGGATAACCCGTGAAAGCCCTTCCCAGGCCGTGATCTTCAAAGAGCATGGAGGTGATGCCGTCAAACCGGAATCCGTCCAGCCTGAACTCTTCGACCCAGTATCGGATATTGGACAATAAAAACTGCAGGACCTCATGTTTGCCATAATCAAAACAACGGGAATCCCATTGGCGGTGGATGCCTTTGGGGCCATCATGGAAAAACTGGAACAGGGTTCCGTCAAACCGGGAAAGCCCTTCCACTTCATTGTTCACCGCGTGGGAATGAATGATATCCATCAGCACCCGGATGCCCGACCGGTGGCAGGCATCAATCAGGCTTTTGAGCTCCTCCGGTGTACCGAAACGAGACGACGGGGCAAAAAAACTGGAGACATGGTATCCGAAAGAACCGTAATAGGGGTGCTCCTGTATGGCCATGAACTGGATGGCCGTATATCCGGCCTGAATAATTTTCGGCAGGATATGATGTTCAAACTCGGCATAGGTCCCCACCCTGCCCTCTTCCAGGGCCATGCCCACATGGGCCTCATAGATTAAAAGCGGCTCATCCGGCGGATCAAACCTTTGGATTGTCCATTGATACGGGGTTGGCGGATCCCAGACCTGGGCATTGAAAATCAGGGTGGACAGGTCCTGGACCACCCGCCGGGCAGCCGTTGGAATCCGGTCGCCCTCATTTCCGGGCCAGGCCACTTTAAGCCGGTACGGCATTTCATGATAAAACCGATCGGATTCGAACCGGCCTTCAAAAATACCGTTACCCATCGGTTCCAGCCGGTATCTGTCATCTTTTTCCCAGTTGGTTCGGTCACACAGGATATGGATCTCTGTGGCGTTGGGTGCCCATTCCCGGAACACCCATGCGGAATCTTCATAAAAAAGCCCAAAGGTCAGATGGTAATCGCAAAAGGCATACAGCGATCCTTTCCCCTTTTTCCGAAGCGCCTGCTCCACATCTTTTGCCCTTTTTTTTCTGGCACGGATTACAGGCTGGAACGGGGCCAGGTAAGGGTCGTTTAAAGGAGCTGGATCAGACAATGAAAGGCCTCTTTAACATTTTACCGTACAATTGGATATAATCCTGGGCACACCGGCTGTGGTTAAACTCAAGCACGCTCTCTATCATGATCCGTTTAATCTGCTCCTCTTTGATTTCAGCATCAAGAAATGAAAAATGCATGGCCTGGTCCACAGCCCATTTTAATCCCGCTGCATCATGGACATTGAATAAAAACCCATTGCCGGAATTGTTTGCAGGATCCAGTTGCTGGATGGTATCGTGAAGCCCCCCGGTGTCATGAACAATGGGCAGGGCCCCGTATATTCCCCCGACCATCTGGGGCAGGCCGCACGGTTCAAAAGAAGACGGCATCAGCAAGAAATCGGCAGCAGCAAATGCCTGGTGGGAAAGGGCCTCATTGAATCCGCAGATGGCAATCCGCCGCCCGAGCCCGTGATGGCGGACAATATCATGAAAATGGCGTTCATATTCACCACTGGCAACGGAGACAATCTGAAGATCCGCGTCCCAGTAATGATGGATCATCTCATACATGATCTGGGCCAGGAGCTGGCACCCTTTCTGAACCGGGTCCAGCCGGGACGGCCAGAAAAAGAGAACGGCATTTTCATCCGAATCCAGTTCAAGGATCTCCTGAAGATACAATTTGTTTTTAATCTTATTCTCTTTATGGTTTTTAGGACCGTAATTGTATCGGATCATCCCGTCAACCGCCGGGTTGAACTCGGGTTCCGGTGCATTGAGAATCCCGGTGGCACAACCGGCGTGAAATTTATTGGTCAATTCGGATCGAACACAGTCTTCCACAAAAGGATGCCGGTTTTCAACCACTTCCCTTAAAAAGGTCGGACTCACCGTATTTACATAATGGGCGGCAAAGATACCGGAGGATAAAAAATCCACCCGGTTCCAGTCCCGGCTCTCTTCATAGTGACCGGGCGGCTGCTTAAAAAAAAGCCATTGCCAGAACGAGGCCGCATCGATTCCCCGGTCTTCAATTTCCGCCATGGTGGATGTCATAGTGTGGATATTGTGGATAGTAAAGAGGCAGGGGATTTCCAGATGCCTGGCCATGGCCGGTATCAGTCCGGTCATCCAGTCGTTGCAATGGATGATGTCCGGATTAACCCGTGGAATGATATTGTTGATCACTTCGCGCTGAAACGCCAGGGAGACCATCAAATCCTTGTCCGAATATCCGGAATAGACGTTGTCCAGGTAAAAGAAGGCCCGGTCGGCTGCCAGATGAATCCGTTCTTCATCCAGCCGTTTCCGTATTTTGGCCAATTCCCTGTTATGGATTTTTGTGGTAGTTCCTTTAAATATGGACCGGTAATCGGGCAATGCAACATGGACATCACAGTGCAGATCAAACAGAGCACTGATAAGTGCTGCCGACACGTCGGCCAGTCCGCCGGCCTTGGCGGAATAATTGGATTGATCCCCCATATCTTCGGGCAGGTAGGTGACCTCCGGAGTGACAATGAGAATTCTGGGTTTGTTTGACATGGTTGCCTTCCCGTTTATTTATATCGTTATAACTCCCTCTGTTCAGGCACGGACCCCTGTCTGTTTTCAGACGGTGTATCCAGCCGGCTAATCACCGGCCCATGTGATCAGGCCGGGAATATATGTGAGTACCGCATCCCCTTTCGGAATGACCCGGGCCGTGTAGGCGAACCGGCCGGAATCGGCACAGGTGATGGTGCATGCATAGATATGGACCCCGTGAGCAAGGGTTTCCTGGAGCCACATGGTCTCGGCACGGCTGCCCTCCAACCCTTCGGACGGCCGGACCCTTCCGTGGTAAATCTGAACATCGACTTCATCCGGTTCCAATTCCCCGAGAGTGACCTGAGCGGTCACCCTGAATGTATCGCCGACGGTGAAATCCGATTCCGTCACCAGTTGGGGACTTAAGACCTTGATCCCGCTCCACAGGGATTTGAGACGGGATTCGGTGAGAGCCAGCTCATTGGCCTTGATACTGTTGTCTGCCGTCAACGTTCTGAAGGACTTGGCTGCCGGGATATAAAACCGGGAAGAATAGTCCCTGACCATACGGTCACTGGAAAAATCGGTAATGGCCATGATCATGGCCTGCTTCATCATCCGGATCCATTGAACCGGGGGGTTGCCCCGCTTTCGATCATAAAATTTAGGAATAACGTCATTTTCCAATATATTGAACAATGCCTGGCTTTCAACTTCATCCTGGTAATTGTGATCGGCAAACAGGTCCCCGTTTCCAATGGACCACCCCCTGTTTTCCGCATATCCTTCGCACCACCATCCATCGAGAATCGACAGGTTGAGCCCCCCGTTGGCAGAGGCCTTCATACCGGATGTGCCGCAGGCTTCGTTGGGCCGCCTGGGGGTGTTCAGCCAGACATCACAGCCCTGAACCATAAACCGTGCGATATTGATATCATAATCTTCCAGAAAAACCACCCGGTGGCGCACCTTGCTCTGGCGTTCAAACTCGATGATCCGTTTGATGATATCTTTGCCCTCATTGTCGTTGGGATGGGCTTTACCGGCAAAAATAAGCTGAATCGGCCGCTCATCATTGGTGATCAGGCGGATGAGCCGATCAGGATCCTTGAGCAGCAGCCCGGCCCGTTTATATGTGGCAAACCGCCTGGCAAAACAGATGGTCAGAACCCGATGGTCCAGAACGCCTGCCACGTCATCCAGTATGTTTCTGGGAACATTCCACCGTTCGTGCTGCTTGAGCAGCAGATCCCGGCACTTTCGAATCAGTTTGGACCGGTCCATTTCGTGGACATGCCACAGGTCGGCATCCTCGATGGTCTCAATCCGCGATATCAGGTCGGCATTGGATAACCGGTTGGCCCAGTCCGATGAAAGATACCGCTCAAACAATGAATTCTTGTGCCGGGAGAGATAGGAGCAGATATGGACACCGTTGGTAATATGGGATATGGGAACTTCATCCTCGGTTCGGCCCGGCCATAACTCCTTCCACATGCCCCGGGCCACCTGCCCGTGGAGCCGGCTGACACCGTTTAAATAGCCGGAAAACTTAACCCCGAGGGCAAACATGGAAAATTTTGAATCTTCCTGTTTTCGGTCTGCACTTCCCCATCTGAGGACCTCATCGGTTGAAAGGCCGAATTTTTCAGCATAGGGAATGATATAGGGCAGGATCATGCGCTTTTCAAACTCGTCGTGTCCGGCGGCCACAGGGGTGTGGGTGGTAAAAATACCGGTCCGTTTACAGATTTGAACCGCCCCTTGAAATTCCAGGTTGTACCGGTCCATGAGAATGGAGATCCGTTCCAGGCCGGCAAAGGAACAATGTCCCTCGTTCATATGGCAGATGTTAGGAAAAAGATCCATGGCCTTTAAGGCTTTTATACCACCGATACCCAGCAGAATTTCCTGGGCGATCCGGTTTTCACTGTTACTGTCGTAAAGCCGGGAGGTGATATTTCTGATGGCCTCAGGATTTTCCGGCAGATTGGTATCCAGCAGCAATAATCGTATCTTCCCGACTTTGAGTTGCCATAGACAGGCCCGGATCATACCCCGCGGTCCCGGAATTTCAACAAAGATATCAAATCCGGAATGATCCTGAACCCGGCTCACCGGCAGTTCAAACACGTCGTTGATGGGATAGGTCTCCTGCTGCCACCCGTTATGATCCAGGTACTGCCTGAAGAATCCCTCCCGAAAGAGCAGGCCGACAGCGGTCAGAGGAATACCCAGCGTAGATGACGCCTTTAAATGATCACCGGCCAGAACCCCCAGCCCGCCGGCAAAAAAAGGCAACGACTCATGAAGCCCGTATTCCATTGAAAAATAGGCCACGGTCTCCTTGGAATCAAAATCAAATTCATTGATCTGGGAGACATGGGAAAACATGGTTTCGAATTTGGCCTTTACCCGGTTCAGGTGTCCCAGGAAACTTTCATCTTTTGACAATTCGTCAAACCGGCGCTGGGAGATGCGGGATAAAAAAGCCACCGGGTTTTTGCCGACATCCTCCCATTTGCCCGGATGGATCCGTTGAAACAGGTCTATGGCTTCCGGGTTCCAGCACCACCAGAGATTCCGGGCAAGATAATTCAGAAAAGAGAGGGATTCGGGAATGGCCGGATACACCTTGTAGATCTTCATGGATTCCATTTGTTTAAGATTGCTCCTGTTTTTTTAACTGTGATAGCTTGTGTACGACCCGGGCGGTTTCACTCATGCTCCAGGCTTGTGCGTCACAGCCCCTGGGCGTATGCGGGGCATCTCCGTCCAGAATTTCCGGTATGAATCCGGCAGCCCCCTTTCGCATCAGGATGATAACGCTGCTCAGCCAAGCCAGGCAGGTGGAATAACTGGTTTGACCAAAGACCATTGCCCAGGCCTCACAAAAAACCGGAAACGGCCAGCACCAGGCCGTTCCGTTGTGGTATGCCGGTTTTCGCCGGGTATCTTCATCCCCTGCATATTCGCCATGGTACGGAGACAGGGGATCGTTAATCAATCGGTTATTATAAAAAATGTTGATGGGATATTCAACCGTTCTGTCTGCAAGGCTTCTTATACCGCCGGGTACGATCAGTTCAAGGCAGGTCTCCACACAGGATTTTGTCATCTCATACCCTGTGACCACCCCAAGGGTAATCAGGAAGAGCTGATTGGGCCGGAGGGCATCGTCCGGAACGGCTTGTTCAGCCCCTTCCGTCCCGGTGGCGTGAAGACAATCCGAGAAAAACCCCAGCTTTTCATTATAAAAGAGGCGGATGATGGATGCCTGAACCGTTTCTGCCCTCAGTTTCCATTCCCTTCTTCCCTTTGGATCGATTTTCCCCAGAAAGTAAAGCGCGTTGTACCACAGGGCCTGGATTTCGACCGGATATCCCTGGCGGGGAGACCCGGCCGGAAAATTGGTATCCATCCAGGTAAAGTGGGACGGGCTGTAAAGCAGACCGGTATCCGGGTCACCCCTCACACCTGTCGGCGTCCCCTCAATCAGGGACCGGGCAATGGAGATCAGTATCTCGCGGATGGACCGCCCGCCCGGTTCTTCATCCAGAAACGTCTGGTTTCCCTCTTTTTCAATCAGATCTTTGCAGCAGGCAAAAAACCACAAAGGGGCGTCCGAGGTCTCGATATTTTTGGCATCTTTTCCGCAGATCATATTGGGGAGGGTTCCCTGGTTTTCAAACCGGCCGAATAGACGCAGGACGGCTTTTGCATCTGAAAACCGCTCCAGCTCAATCAACCCTCTGCAAAATATGAGACTGTCCCTGCCCCAGTCGAGAAACCAGGGATATCCGGCAATGACGCTTTTATCCGCATTACGGTCCACCAGGAATGCATCCAGCGACCGGTACAATGCCTGGTTCAGATCCATTTCAGTTGAAAATTCAGGAGGGATGGACAATGACTGTTTAACCGTTTTTTTAAATTCCCCATCCGGTTCCTTACTGTTGGTGTTTTCCGTCACCCGGGCCCGGATCTGCAGGCGCTGCCCGCCCGTACAGGCGGCAGTCAAATAACCGGGGCTGAACAGATCGGAATCCGCATCCAGCCCCCGCTGGGATTCAATGGGCCGGTGAACCATATAGTCCCATTCCGGTTCATGGACATATCGCCCGTCTGATATGTCAACCCTTAATTGGTGATTGCGTGACATGGCAAATGAAAATCCGTTTTCACGGGGTGTCACCGCCGACGGCCACCGGGTTTCCGGACCGGTATAGGCTTTAACCGTATCATGAAAGGACCGGTCTTCAATATCCGGGCGGATGATAAGCGTGACCGGACGGTGCGCTTCCAACAGGGTGCCGGTTTGACCATCCTCATGAACCCGGCTGATGATCAAAGAGACCCGGTTATCATCCCGATCCATGGTCAAACTCAGTTGAAGCACATAATATTTGCCTTCGGATGTGGGGACATGAAACCGCCACAGCCCGCCTTTATCATAGGAGAAAACAAAGGTTTCAAGACAATCCGGCCGCAGTTCCCTGGAATATCCCTGGAAGACGGCCCAGATCCGGTACCGGGACAGGGTCATCCATCGGTTCTCAGGCAGATCTCTGTCCAGATTGGCAGCCAATAAGGCGTCATACCGGCTGTCAAGCTTTCCCCACCAGGCGGCGGCCCGCATCATCCCGCCCTGCCGGGTGGTGGATAAAAGCTTTAAATACGGGTTTGCCACAATCTCTTTTCGTGTAAAGACTGAAGACATGGAGATCTGCTCATAGGGGGCCAGATAGAGCAGTGAAATCTCTTTCATCCGGGTTCCCTCCGGTGTCAGGCTCCGGATGTTCAGAAATCCCTGCCAGTGTTTATCCGGAGCCTGTTTCGGTGGAAACACGGCAAAATAGGATGAATGATCCAGGCGGGGAATGCCCTCTTCATATCCCCGGTAGACCGCAGAATCATTTTCAGACAGAACCGCCTGAGCCCGGAATCCGTGTCTGCTCGTTACCAGGATGAAAAAACGGGGCGGTATCATGATCCGGCGGTTGGTGTCGGTATCGATATCGATGGGAATCACCCGGTTTTCAGCATTTTTCAGGCCCAGCGAGCGGATAAATTCCAAAGGATTTTTGGCCAGGGCCCGGGCCTGATCGGCAAGATCAATACCGTCAATATTTTTATATCCCCTGAAAACAGCCAGGATGGAGACCACCTTTGACTGGAGCTTTTGAAAATAAACCCGTTCGGGCTGATGGTGGTTTACGGGTGCTTCAATCAATGACAGATCATCCATATCCGGTGACAGGAGCAGTACCTGCCCCGGTGACAATTTGATGCGGCAGCCCTCCTGGTCCTGCCGGACACTGATTTTGGAACCGGACAGGAGATCGATCATTGTGAAACGGGCCGGCCCCCCGGACTGCCCGGGCCACAAGAGATCCCTGTTTTTGTCGCAATCCAGATTAACCAGTATAAACACTTTTTTGTCAAAGGAGAGGTTATGTCGCAACAATACCGGTCCCTGGGACCGTTTCTTATTCACCAAAGATATCCGGGTGCCTGAAAAAAAGGCCGGGTGAACGGAAAGAATCCGATTCAGCCGGGCAATATGATCCACCTGGTTGTCCGGACTTCCCCAGTTCAGGGAACGGGATTCATGGACATCAATTTTCTGAGTGGCAAACCATTCCACCCCGTTGGCAAAACCAAACCCGCCGCATACGGAAAACAAGGCGCAAAGCGATGTTCTCATTTTTGCGTAGACCAAAGATTCAGCAGCCAGACGATTGTTGTCATGGGTTTCTGCAAAGTGGATCAGATGGCCGCTGGTATGCGAGATATCATATGCCCGAGGCAGATAGTCACTGATCTGTTCCAATGTATAATTTTGAAACAATTCAGAATAGGCCCAGTTGAAATTGGCCCGGCCCAGAATGTCTCGCGTGGTTTTCACAGGGCCGCCAAGCCCCTCCAGCAAAAACAGGGCATCTGGATATTCTTCCCGGACCTTGGCCACAATATACTCCCAGGCCTTTGTGGGTATCATGTATCCGGCATCACAACGGAATCCGTCCACCCCTCTGCGGCACCAGAGAAGGAAAATATCGGCCATGTACTTCCACAGATCGGTATTGGAATAATCCAGCTTGGTCAGATCGGCCCACTCCACCCCCCAGGCACCCGGGACTTGAATGGTTCCGGCTTCGTCCCGGACCAGCCATTCGGGATGACTGTCGTGAATGGCGGCGGCCCATCCGGTGTGATTGATGGCAATGTCCATGAAGAGATACCCGTGATGAAAATGGACCGCATCCACCAGTTCCATAAACTGCTCCAGAGGGGTGGCGCGGGGGTCGAATTCAGCCAAAGCCGGATCGACCTGTGTAAAGTTCAAGGCCGCATAAGGACTGCCGAACCGTCCCATGCGGGCATAGGTGGTGGGGGTTGGGTGAATCGGCAGCAGATGGAGTACCCGGCAGCCCAGTTTGGAAAAAATAAATGGGATCTCCTTGATCAGGTCCCGGAATTTCCCGGATTCCGGAATGACGGTATACTGATGGTTGTCCAGATGCTCAATTGCCGCTGACAGATCCGTGCCGGACGGATCTTTACCGTTGGGTTCGCGATGATCCCCGGGTCGATTTTTTGTGGGGCCGAACTGCCGGACAAAGGCATTATAGATGATGTTGGCACAGCAGGTGCCGGCCGGCTCAACATTGATGATGATATTCTCCCCTTTGGGCCAGAGCGGAACATGGCTGTTTTCCGGCAGAAAAAAACATTTTGCCTGAAAATGGCCGGTCTGGTGAAGGCCGAGAACAATCAAATGGGTCAGATCGGTTTCCGGGGCCATTTCAATGTCGATCCAGCCCCCGTCCAGTTTGATCTCATCTTTTTCAACCCGGTTGATGATCTCTTTTCTGGACGTCTGACCGGCCCCCAGGTTGGTTCTGACATAGGCGGTCCCCTTAGATCTGAAAGAGAGGGTCAGGCGAATGGTAAGACAATCTCCGCCGTACATCACGCAGGCATGTCCCGGTGACGGATCCTGGGTTATCTGTGGCATTGGTTCCATGGATACTCTCCCCGGTTATGGGTGTACGAAAATTATGAGTGCCTTTAAATAATTGAAACGCTTATCTATTATTCAGAGTCGCTATAGATGGCTCGGCCTTTTATGCCAACCGCCGATCAGGTGCAGGTGGATGTGGAAGATGACCTGACCGCCGCCTTTTTCCACATTAAACAATAATTTATACCCGGATTCATTGATGCCCTGTTCTTTTGCCATTTTTTTGGCAAGGGTGAACAAACCGCCGAGAATCGACTCATCACCGGTTTGAATATCATTGATGCTTCTGATGTGTTTCTTAGGGACCAGCAGCAGATGAACCGGTGCATGGGGATTAATATCTTTAAAAACGACATAGGTGTCGTCTTCATACAGAAATTCACTGGGTTCTTCGCGATTGATGATCTTGCAAAACAGGCAGTCTGCAGGCATGGGACGCTCCTTGTCAATCCTTATAAATCTTCGATCTCTTCCATCAGCCGTTCCATGGCAGGTCCGGCTTTTTCCCGGATAAAAATATCTGTTACGGAACGGGTATATTCGGATGGGACAGGGTTGATTTCAACGATAACGGCCCCATTGGACCCGGCGATCCGGGGAATTTGATTGGCCGGAGCCACGGTACCGGTACTGCCGATAATCAGGACGCAATCGGCTTTACCCGCCGCATTCATGGCCTGGGAGGCCGCAGGTTCGGGTATGGCCTCCCCAAAAAAGATAATATCCGGCTTTAACAGCCCGCTGCAATGGGTGCATACCGGCGGCAACACGTTCAGATCCGCCCTGGCCACATCGATTTTCTTGCTGCAGGTCAGACAGACCAGTTTTTTCAACGTACCGTGAAATTCATGGACCCGCCGGCTGCCGGCATCGGTGTGAAGGTGATCGATATTCTGGGTGATCACACAGGAGAGCAGATCCTGCGCCTCAAGTTCGGCCAGTGCATAGTGGGCGGTATTGGGACGCACCGCCCCGAACAGGTTATAAAAAATATCCCGCAGCACGATCCAGGCCTGCCCGGGATACTCATGAAAGAAACCGATTTCAAACGTGGCTGGATCATATTTATTCCACAACCCGTTTTCCCCTCTGAAGGGGGGTACACCGCTTTCCACTGAAATACCGGCACCGGTAAATGCGATTGTTTTTTGGGCCTGCTTGATGGCCTGGGCCGCCTTTTTATACATGTATAATGACCTGTCCTAAATTGGGGTTCTCTCTTTTTTTTACTTGTACTGAACATTTAGATGGCTCATTATAAGGTAAAATGTTTTTTTTAGGAACAATAAATTCAGAAATAACGGAGTCCCATGTCAGAAGAAAAAACAAAGATAATCAGCCGTGAGGCAGCGGCGGTCAACCTGGCAACCTTTGCCATTGACCGGACCGATCTTAAAGAACTGCTGTCCGCCGTCCCTGAAGAGAACACCTTAAATATGACCACCATTGAATATGAACTTCAGATTCTGAAAATAATCACCGTTGGCTGGGGCATCTCCTTTTATATGCCGGTAAGTGACCGCAACCGGGAACCGCTGGCACAACTCTTCTGGGAAAATATCCGGGATGTGGCCCAAAAAATATCCACGCTCACTGAAACCACATCTGGTACGTCAATCAATTATTTTGAAATTATCAAGGACCGGCTGAATACCTATTTAAAGGTGATGGAAGAATCTTCCCAAGATGTCTCAAATCCGGCCAGTGTCATGGGACCGGCCTTTGCCGTTACCTGCAATCACCCCAATGACGCCTATGTCCTTTTAACCGGGACCAAAATGTTTACCCTGACACTGGGAGCGGTGAAAGAATACTTAAATTCTGTCCGTATTGACGATGCCGTAATAAATTGATCTTGATTTTATTGAATTCAACTCTATTTTCAAATCAGACCGGAAAAAGAGGGGGTAAAACCATACCCGAACGTTGAAACGATGTCGGGAAAAAACTTTCCTGCCTTTGGAATATCCGGATTGTATTGACATGAATCCCTAAAATTTTATAGAACCCGACACCATGAATTCCGATATCTCATACCCCCCTCAGACCTATGGCCCGTTGGTCGTTAATATCATGATATGGATCAATGTGGTCATGTTTGTCATCAGCCTGCTGTTCAGCGGCAAGGACATCATGTTTACCTTTAATCCTTTTTTTGCATTCACTCCGTCCATGGATGTGCTTAATTTTCTGGGTGCATCCGGCACACTTCCCATTGTGACATTTCAAACCTGGTGGTCCCTGATCACGGCAAACTGGCTGCATGGATCACTTCTGCACATCCTGTTTAATATGATGGCCTTAAAAACGGTTGCCCCTTTAATTGTAAAGGAATTCGGTGTGTTCCGGATGTTTACGATATTCACGGTGACGGGCATGGCCGGGTTTTTATTGTCATATGCCGGAAATGTTCCGCTAACCGTGGGGGCGTCGGGCGGAATCTGCGGATTGATCGGTGCTGCTCTGTTTTATGGAAAATCCAGAGGCGGCGACTGGGGTCAATTCATTTTTAAACAGACCTCGGGGTGGGTATTCGGTCTTGCCCTTATCGGATTTATATTGCCCAATATCAACAATTGGAGCCATGGTGGCGGCCTTATTACCGGTATTTGCATCGGTTGGCTGCTCGATTATAACGAACGCCGGAAAGAGTCTGTTTTTGACCGGGCTTTTGCCATGATTTTTTTCGGTCTGACCCTGTTTTTTTTGACACGATCCGTTATACACGGTGCCATTCTGATTTTCAGTTAGCTTCTTTTCTTCAATTCCCTGGTTTCTGAAACCCGGCCTGGCTTGCCTGTTTTTGTAAAAAGTGATTTTTTACACTAATTTTACAATGGGTTCTTGAGTTTTTAACAGGCCTCCATTATATGAACCCTGTATGAAAATGACCCCCAAAAAAAAGATCGGAAAAATTGCAGTGGTAGGAATGTCCGGTGTATTTCCACAGGCGTTCTCCACCCGTGAATTCATCACCAATATACTGAACAAAAAAGATGCGGTTATTCAGATCCCCGAACATCGCTGGCCCGGCCCTGTGGACGGGTTTATCTCTGCCCACGGAAAAGAAGATACCGCTGTTTCAAAGCAAGCCGGCTTGATTGAGGGGTTCAATTTTGATCCGGCCGGATTCCGGATCGACGCTGCCGTTCTGACGCAACTGGATCCGGTCCACCACCTGGTGCTCCATGCCGGACGGGATGCGTTTTTACAATCTGTCCATACCCGGGAAACCCGTAAGCGAACCGGAGTGATCTTGGCGGCAATTTCCTTGCCAACAAGAGAAAGCGCCCGGTTTTCCAGCCATGTCCTCCTGTCACAAACCGTGCAACCGGTCCACCCCATCGACTATTCAAAATCAGGGGTTGTCTCGTTTCCGGCAGCTGTTCTGGCCCGGGCCATGGGGTTTGAAGGCGGCAGCTTCACCCTGGATGCCGCCTGTGCTTCTTCCCTTTATGCCATCAAGCTGGCCTGTGAACACCTCCACTTAAAAAAGACGGATGTCATGGTGGCCGGCGGGGTCTCCCGGCCGTCTTCCCTCTATACACAGGTGGGATTTACCCAGTTAAAAGCATTGTCGCCCACGGGTATCTGTTCCCCGTTTGACAGGGACGCCGATGGCCTGGTGGTGGGTGAAGGAACGGGAATCGTCATTTTAAAACGGCTGGAAGACGCCGTTGATCAGGGAGATACCATCTATGCCGTTATCACGGGTGCAGGGGTATCAAACGATATTGAAGGCAATCTTGTGGGTCCGGCTTCCGAAGGCCAGCAGCGGGCCATGTGCCAGGCCTATGACCAGGCAGACCGGTCTCCCCGTGAGATCCAGTATATGGAGTGCCACGGCTCCGGAACCCCGGTGGGAGACCAGGTGGAACTGGCCAGCATCAAGGCCCTGCTGGACCATTACCATTGCCCGGACAAAGAGATCCGGATCGGTTCGGTCAAATCCATGATCGGTCACCTGCTTACGGCGGCAGGAGCGGCAGGGTTTATTAAAACCGTACTGGCCATGAACGAGCAGACCCTGCCGCCATCCTTGAATTTTTCGGGTCCTCCTGAGCAAAGCCTTATTCATACCACAGGCATAAAGGTTCAGTGTGAGTCGGAATCCTGGGATCCGGAAAAATCCGGCAGATCCAGGAAGGCGGGAATTTCCGCCTTTGGATTCGGCGGTATCAATGCCCATCTGCTGATCGAAGAATTTAAACCGGAATCACAAAGATACGCTGTTCCGGACCGGTTCCCCGGCACAGATGGAAGAGCCAGGCTTGAAACCGTGCCCTGTGCCATTATCGGCATGCAGACCCTGTTAAAGGATTGTGACAGCCTGGATACGTTTAAAAGCCTTTTTTATTCAAATACCGGTATGCGCATTGGTGCGCCCCAGGGCCGTCTTAAACGTCCGGGCGCACCGTTTGATTTTGCAGACGGTTTTTTTATCGATGAACTGGTCACGGCCATTGGAGAATTTCATATTCCCCCCAATCAATTAAACGATATGCTTCACCAGCATCTGATTTTACTTCAGGCGGTTAAAGGGGCGTTAAAGGATGCCGGGATTAACTATCGTCCGGAAGGAAAGGAATCGGCCCGGGAAGACGTCGGATGTGCCATCGGTATCGATTTTGATTACGGTGCGGCGGATTTTAATCTCAGGTGGCAGCTTCACGATCTTGACGAATCACTTAAAAGCCGGGTTTCAGCCCCATTGACCTTTAACCGGACCCTGGGCGCACTGGGCGGTATTGTTGCATCCCGGGTGGCCCGTGAATTCATGCTGGGCGGTCCGTGCTTTACCCTTTCAGCAGACTCGGCATCCGGCATAAAGGCCGTAGAAACGGCGATTCATTCGTTGAGCGGGCATGAAACTAATCTCTTTATCTGCGGATGCGTGGATCTGGCAGGGGATATCCGGCAGCTGCTTTTAAATGCCACGGCCAAAAAACGGCATTCTCATATTCCACCGTCTGAAGGGGCTGCCGCCATTGTTCTCAAACGGCTGGACCAGGCTGTCCGGGACAATGACAGAATTTACGGTATTATTTCCGGAACCGGTGCATCCGGCGGCGGCAGTATTCCGGGTGAACGCCATTTGACACCCGGGGTTCAACCCTATCTGAATTCATTGAATGCCGCTTTAGATTCCGCAGGGAAACAATTTGACGATATCGGGCTGTTTGAAACCTGTTCATCGGGGTTTTGTGCCGACCATGCCATAGAAACCCGAGCCCTGGAATCACTCTGCCGCAGCGCTTTTGATGCGGATAAAATAAGATTGACTGCCGCTTCAGAAACAATCGGAAATACCCGCGGGGTCTCTTCATTGTTTTCCATCATCAAATCGGCGCTTTGTCTCTATCATCACAAATTGCCTGCTGATCACAGAACACTTAACCATTTTGACCGGTGTCCGCCGGATTCCTGTCCAGCGGATCAATCTCATTCGGCCCGTGAATGGACCGTATCAGAACCGGGCGCCAAACGAAGTGCCTGTGTGGCGTCCATTACCCTGGACGGGGGATTTTCCCATGCAATTCTTGACGAGCCCCCCGACGGCACTGCAAGGAAATTTTCTTCAAAAACGGCCACGATGCAAAAGGGAAATAAAGATTCTAACCGGCTGATCCGGATGGCCACAACCGGTCAGACCATTTCAGAATCCAACATTGCTTCGATTCACCTGCAATTAAGCCTGCCGGATCACTCCCCGGCCGGGCCGGAACCGTTGGGAATTCAAGGTACGGCAAACGGTCCGGCGCACAACAGCATGGATCTGTCTTTGTTTGCAACCGGATCGGCTGCCACGGCCACGGCCCATAAAAAATTCCTTGATCTGTCGATGAAGAATATGAAACAGATCGAGCAACAGTTTGCCGTGCTCACCGGATTGGCCGGTCAATGCCTCTCCCAATCACCCTGCCTGCCGGCCGGATCCTTGGAAAACGCCACTTTACACCCGGTATGCGAACCTGTTGAGCAGAAGGAAGCCGAGCCTGAATCCGTGTTTTTAAACCGGGAACAATGCCTGGAGTACGCCGTTGGAAAGGCGGGAAATGTGCTGGGCAAAGAGTTTGAAATAATCGACACCTACCCGGTCCGGGTTCGGCTTCCGGCCGAACCGCTGATGCTGGTGGACAGAATCATGGATATTCAGGGTGAAAAATTATCCCTGACCTCGGGGAAAATCATTACCCAGCATGATGTCAAAGAAAAGGCCTGGTACCTGGACGGCGGCAAAACACCGGTTTCCATCTCCATTGAGGCCGGGCAGGCAGATCTCTTTCTATGTGCCTGGCTGGGAATTGATCACGTGGTGAAGGGTACCCGGAAATACCGGCTTCTGGATGCAAAAGTCACCTTTCACAGACCGTTGCCCGAACCCGGGGAAACCATTGAATACCACATTGAAATCGACCGGTTTTTAAAGCAGGCAGATGTATACCTGTTCTTTTTCCACTACAAAGGATACATCGACCATCAGCTGTTCATCTCCATGAGAGACGGGTGTGCCGGATTTTTCACAGAGGAAGAGGTTGAAAACTCCGGTGGAATCATTCTCAAATCAGAGGATCTGCAGGCGGTAACGCCCAGAGCCTTGTTTGATCCTCTGGTACCGGTTCAAAAAGAGGCATATTCCGACGCCCAGGTGGATGCATTGCGGTCCGGCTCTCTTGAAACCGCTTTTGGCCCGGTTTTTAATTCCCTGACCCTTGGAAAGAACCTGGTCCTTCCCGGCGGGCAGATGCACCTCATTGACCGGGTTCTTGAATTTGATCCCAGGGGCGGGCGCTTTGGATTGGGGTCCATCGTTGCCCAGGCAGACATCCATCCGGACGACTGGTTTTTAACCTGCCATTTTATCGATGACAAAGTCATGCCCGGAACCCTTATGTATGAATGCTGTGCCCATGCCCTCCGTATTTTTACACAGAGAATGGGCTGGGTCAGTCCCAGGACGGATGTCCACTATGATGTGATGTTAAAAAATGAAAGTGACTTGAAATGCCGCGGCCCGGTCACCCCTGCCACCCGAAAAGCCCGGTATGAAATAGAAATCAAGGAGATGGGATATGGACCCGAACCTTATGTGATTGCGGATGCCCACATGTTTTCAGATGATTTGAGAATTGTGCTCTACAAGGACATGGGGATGAAAATCGCGGGCTTGACAAAACAAGAACTCGAAAAATTCTGGAGAGACAGGTGAAGTATTCAAAAGTTTTTATTGAGTCGTTCGGGTATGAACTGGCGCCCAATGTTGTAACCACAGCGGAAATTGAACAAAAACTGACACCGTTCATGACGGCTTTCGGATTTGAACCCGGACAATTGGGTGCACTGACCGGTATCAAAGAGCGGCGGTACTGGGATGAAGATCACTCCCTGGCGGACAAAGCCGCACTTGCCGGTCAAAAAGCCCTTGATGAAGGGGATGTCTCCCCGGACCGGATCGGTGCGCTTGTCTATTGCGGTGTCGGTCAGGACGGGTTTGAGCCGGCGACCTCGTGCAATGTGGCCAGCCAGCTGAAGATCAGTGAAAGCGCCCACATCTTTGATGTAAAAAATGCCTGTCTCGGAATGATTACCGGAATCGTCCAGATCGCCAATGAGATCGAGCTGGGCAACATTGAGGCCGGTTTAGTGGTCTCCTGTGAGACCGCACGGCAGATTGTGGATTCGACCATTGAAGAGATCAACACCCGCAAGAACCTGGCATTTTATAAAGAGGCCGTGGCAACCATGACCGGCGGGTCCGGTGCAGCGGCCGTATTGTTAACCAATGGAAAAATCGGCCACCCCCATACCCGGCGACACCGGCTTCACGGCGGAATCGTTAAAAATGCCAGTTCATACCACGATCTCTGTTACTGGGGATTTGAAACCAAGGGCATGCCCACCCGCGACCGGGTGATCATGCGAACCCAGGCCCAGGCGGTCCTGGAAAACGGATTGATCCTCGCCTCAAAAACCTTTGCCGCATTTAAAAAGGAATTTGACCTGCCGGATGATAAACCCGACAAATTTATCGGCCACCAGGTCGGGGCGATTCATCACCAAAAATTTTATGAAATTTTGAATGTTGACATTAAAAAGGATTTTGCCACCTTTCCGTTCCTGGGTAATATCGGTTCGGTCTCCCTCCCCATTACAGCCGCCATTGCAGATGAAAGAGGCTTTTTGCAGCCGGACGATTATGTGGCATTTATCGGTGTGGGATCCGGTTTAAACTGTTATATTCTAGGTGTCCAATGGTAGAACGAATGATAAACGACCGATCCACGTCCACGGCCGGTTTTGAGAACCTCTATCCCTTTGAATCCCGCTTTTTAAATCTTAACGGCAACGGACTTCATTACATTGACCAGGGTACGGGCAAACCGGTTATGATGGTCCACGGCAACCCGACCTGGTCCTTTTATTATCGTAACCTGGTCAACAGCCTGAGTCCCCGGGGTTACCGTTGCATTGTACCGGACCACATCGGCTGCGGGTTTTCAGACAAACCGGGTGAAAAAGAGTATTCGTATACGCTTAAATCCAGGGTTCAGGACCTGGATGCCTTGATCGCTCACCTGGATATTCAGGACAAGATCAGTTTGATTCTCCATGACTGGGGGGGAATGATCGGCCTTGCCTGGGCAGTGGATCATATCGACCGGATCGATAAGCTCATTATCACCAATACGGCGGGATTTTTTCTGCCCAAAGAGAAACGGTTTCCCTTCCGGTTATGGTTAATTAAATATCTGCGATTTTTTGCCGTTCCGGCCGTGCTGGGGGCAAACCTCTTTTCAGTGGGAGCATTGTATTTTGCCGCAGAAAAATCCTTGTCCCCGGATGTAAAAAAGGGGCTGATTGCGCCATACAACTGCTGGAAAAACAGGATCGCCACCTTAAAATTTGTCCAGGACATACCGATAAGTGAGAAAGACGAAAGTTATTCAACTGTCGATTATGTGGACCGTCACCTTGACCGATTAAAGAAAAAGGAGATCCTGTTGCTGTGGGGAGCAAAAGATTTTGTATTTGACTTAACCTTTTTCGCCGAATTTATCCGGCGGTTCCCCAATGCCCAGGCCAAAGTCTTTGAAAACGCGGGCCATTACCTGTTTGAAGACAGACCAACGGAAACGGATCAAATGGTCCGGCAGTTTTTGGCCCAGTAAAGCCTATTGCCCGAACTTATAATACTGGACTTATAATATCGGATAGGAAGATGATACAGCCATGTTTGGTTTTTTAAAAAAATCGAAAAAAGATAAGCAAGAGGGATCTGAAAAATCGAAACCGGCTGAGAGCGGGCAGAAGATCGATGAAAAAAAGGCGCCTGAAAAGAAGAAAAAATCCCGTATCAAATTTATCCTGATCCTGCTTCTGATCCTTGCAGCAGTGGGGGGCGCTGCATTTACCGTGTATACACTCTATTTTTCCAATGCCGGAAACCAGGGAACCCAATATAAAAAAATGGATCTGCCCCATGTTCAACTGCCTGAAGAAATGATGAAATTCAGTTTTGAGCACTTTCCCGATCTATACAACGCCTTGGTATTGTATAATCAGCAGATCAACCTGCTGGATGCCGAAATTGCCAGAATAGAGGGGATCGGACAGCAGTACCCGGATCAGATAAAAATTGCACAAAAAGAAAAGCAGACCTGGGAAAAAACAAAAACAGCCGTTGAAAAAGCCTTTTTAAAAATTAAAAACCCTGTTAAAGAAACCTATGTACTTTACCAGGTAAACAAGGAAGAGGGAATGGCACGAATAACGGAACTGGACAACGAACTGACCGCTGCAGCCAACGAGGCCCTCCTTCCGGTTCAGACGCTGACCCAAAAATTGACCTCTCAGGAAAATATTCCCCAGGGCATGGTTCAGGGAACCATTTACAAGCTGAAAAAGAAATTTCTATGACCTCTTTTTGCAATATCTCGCTGGGGCTGAAACGTACCCAGGAAAAATACCCATATAAACGCGCGGTGGTTTATCCGGAAGGACGGGATAAAAACGGCCGGGTCCTCTACAGCCAGATGACATTTTCACAACTGGAAAAAGAGTCGGATCAACTGGCATTCGGGCTGGCACGTACCGGCATATCACGCGGCACCCGGACTATTCTGATGGTCACTCCGGGAATGGAATTTTTTATTATTGTTTTTGCCATGTTTAAAGTGGGGGCCGTACCCGTGGTGGTTGACCCGGGCATGGGAATCGACAGGATGCTTCAGTGCTTAAAGCAGGGAAAGCCCAAGGCGTTTATCGGTATTGAAAAGGCCCATTTATTACGGACGCTGAAGCCCTCTTATTTCAAATCGGTTAAGCATTGGGTGACGGTTGGAACCCGCTGGTTTTGGGGGGGGGATACCATGAAAAACCTCATGGTGGAGACGGATGATCCCTATCCCAGGGCCGAAACGACCCGGAATGAAACGGCGGCCATTGTATTTACAACCGGTTCCACCGGCCCTGCCAAGGGTGTTATTTATACCCACGGCAATTTTGAAGCCCAGATCAGGCAGATTCAGGAGCATTTCCAGGTGGACGGCGATGAAATCGATCTGCCGACATTCCCCCTGTTTGCCATGTTTGACCCGGCCCTGGGAATGACGGCAGTGATACCGGACATGGATCCCACCAAGCCGGCGCTGGTGGATCCGACTAAGATTATTGAAGCCGTTGAAAGTCATGGGGTAACCAATATGTTTGCCTCCCCTGCCCTCTTGAACCGGGTGGGGAAATACGGCAAAGAGAACCATATCAAACTGCCGTCACTCAGACGGGTCGTTTCCGCAGGCGCACCGGTTTCACCTGCAAATATCGAACAATTTTCCGTCATGCTGTCCGAACATGCCCAGATTCACACCCCGTACGGTGCAACGGAAGCGGTTCCGGTCATATCCATTGCATCCAATGAGATCTTAACGGAAACCAAGGCATTGTCGGAACAGGGTTACGGCACCTGTATCGGCCGCCCCATATGCGATACCCGCATGGAAATCATTAAGATCAGCGACGATCCCATTACCCAGCTTCACAGCGGACTTTTGGCAGAAGATAACGAAGTGGGGGAAATAACGGTAAAGGCGGATCTGGTGACGGAACACTATTTTAACAACAAGGAGGCCGACCTGCTGGCCAAAATACCGGATTCAGACGGCCGGGTCTGGCATCGGATGGGAGATCTGGGCTGGAAAGACTCCAAAGGCCGGGTCTGGTTTTGCGGCCGAAAAAGCCATCGGGTAACCATGCAAAGCGAAACCCTTTACTCCGAGCCGGTGGAGGCGATTTTCAACAACCATGAAGCCGTTTTCAGAAGCGCCCTGGCCGGGGTCGGTCCCAGGAACAATCAGATACCGGTGATATTCATCGAACCCCAGGCCCCTGTCCGAAATAAAAAGGATTTTATTCTTGAATTAAAAAAAATGGCAAAGGTCAACCCGTTAACCGAACGTATCGATCATATTTTTATTGAAAAGACCTTTCCCGTAGATATCCGCCACAACTCCAAAATTTTCAGGGAAAAACTGGCTGTTAAGGCCAAAAAAAAGCTGGGATTATAGGTGCTATCCCTTTAACCGTAATTTTTTAACCCTCCTTCCTGTATGGCAGCCCTTCTTTTTACGGTTTGATTTTCTTATGAATTCCTTGTGTTTACACTCAATTCCGTGTACCATTAACACTGTGTCGGTTAGGTTACCCAGAAATCGGAATAAAACGTAACCAATGGGTTCTTTGATCACTGTTGTTTATATTGAATGGGTCTGTTTTAATTTTTTTAATTTAAAATAGTTCTGTCGGACCGGTGATTTCAGATAGAACTGATTTTTTAAAAGGAGAAAAAATGGATCCGGATAAATTTCGTAAAACCCGAATACAGATCAACCAGTTGTGCGAGGATATCAGAATACTGTCAGATAAAAATGATGCTGAGACATCGTTAAAAAAACTAAACCAGGCCGGTCTGTTGCTTGAAGAGCTGGCACCACAGGTAGAAGGGGAAATTCAAAAGCGTTCGGTTAAAAATCTCGGCATGAAGATGAATGCAGCCTCTTCCATGATAGATAAAATAAAAACCAATAAAAAATCGGGCCGATCAGAAAACGCTGCCGGACTTATAAAGTGGGATGACGCCCGCCTGTCTGAATTATCGCCTGATTACCTTTCTAAAGTCTTGGTGAATATCGGTCCGAAAAAGGATTGTAAGATCCGATTCAGCACCACGGGCAAAGGTGTGAGGCCCAGTTACCAGATCGATTTTGAAAATGGAGAATCATCCGCTTTCAGCGGTTCTACCCATAAACCCCTGAAACGGCTTGTTCCCAAAGGTTCCCCAAAAATTTCACAACCGTTTTCCGTGTCCGTTATAGAATCGATTCTCTCCAAAAAATAACCAGACCTTGACTGAACCGGCTCAACTGCGGATTCAGCAGTACCGGATCTGGTGAATGACTTCCCATGCCGGCCTGACGGGCCAGAGCCCGGGTCACAGACTCTGCTGACGGTCAGTGATAGGCCGTCATCTTATCCCAAAATCGGCGATTATAGCAAATGACAAAAATATGTCCCGAAAAAGAGGGTCTTGATAATGTCAAGCTCTCTGAAAGGGGTGACATTCTTGGCGTCATTTGCTGTTCAACCCCTAACATCAGAAACTTAATCGGAACGTTATTTTGACAACCACTATAGGGGATTCATAGTAAATTGCACTTTCGGCAAATGCAATTATTTAAGCGATGATATAAAATTTATTTTTTTCTTCAACAATCGGCAAGAAAAAAACTCTTGACAAAAGAAAAGTAAATATCTTATTCTTTTTCCATAATACAAAACAATGTTCCAAAATACGGAAAAACTTTATTTGATGTCTATGCTAAAACATTTTTTAAAGGATAAAATCTGAAATGAAAAGAGAGATTTATGGAAACCAATGTCTTTTGGTCACCCCTATGAATGAAGATGAAACAGTGGATGAAAAAAGCACAGAAAAACTTATTAACCATATCATTGAAAATGGTGTCCACGGTGTCTTAATACAGGGAAGCACGGGAGAGGGATTTCTATTTGACACTGACGAGCGAAAAGCATTTATGGATTTGGTCGTTCAATATATCGACGGACGCGTACCAGTGGGCTTTACAATAGAATCTTCCTCCACGTCCGTAGCCGTT
Organism: Desulfobacula sp.; assembly: GCA_028280105.1. GTDB lineage: Bacteria > Desulfobacterota > Desulfobacteria > Desulfobacterales > Desulfobacteraceae > Desulfobacula. The sequence goes on from JANQML010000047.1 coordinate 25,228, forward strand.
GATTTGGCAAAATATGCCGCGAAATCCAATATTGACTATTTGTTTACAACGCCTCCCTTCAGACATCCGCATAAAGACCCCGGGATCTATGAACATTTTAAAGCTATCAATGATTCCACTGATCTTCCGGTTGCGATATACGATGGCGGCGCAGGTATTGAACTGGGTTTGGGCCTGCTCGAAAAGATAAGTCAGCATCTTGATAACATAAAGTTTTGTAAAGTTTATCTGGAAAAACCGGAAAAGGTTGTGCAGATTTCAGATGCCACCCAGGGAAAAATTATTCCCTGGGCAGGCCATGACAGGTTGTCATATCTTATGCTCAGATACGGCGCTCCCGCCATGACATCTGCTGCCAGCTGCATCCTACCGCGGGAAAATACGAATATGTTTAATTATATTCAAACCGGAGAGATTGAAAAGGCGCGTCAAATTTATCTCCAAATGGTATGCCCCTTAAACGCTATGGCATTTTATACGGTGCTAGATTACATAGCTGCTTATAAAATGGCGTTATATTTTATGGGGATCATTGAAACACCAACCGTTCGCAAACCTTTAGTTCAACTGGATTCAATTATGCAAAACGAGCTTCGTGAGGCATTGAGGCTCATTGGCAAACTTTGAGAAAATAAACCGGTGAATAATAAATTTAAATAAAGGGAAAACCATTTATGAAATCAGCCTCTAAAATGTTCGCGGTTCTTGAATCTCTGTGCGAAGACGGAGATGCCGGAGTTTCAGAGCTTGCTTTAAAATTAGGACTTCCCAAAAGTTCCATTTTTCGATTTTTATCCGTACTTGTGGAAAACGGCTATGTTAAGTCCGGTAAGAAATACCAGGCAACGCTGAAGACTTTTCGTCTTGGCGTCATGGTTAGGGACAGGATCGATGTTGTAGGGGTTGCAAGGCCTGTTATGGAAAACCTGGGAAAACAGGTGAACGAAACCATCTCGCTGGGTTTTTTTGACAACAATGAGGTCGTCTACATCCACAAGGTTGAAAGTTCCGAGACAGTTCAATCCAATTACACGGTTGGCTGCCGGATGGGCGCGTATTGCACCGCACAGGGTAAAGTTTTTTTGGCCAATCTCACTCCGTCCGAATTTGAAGTCTATCTGGAGACGGTAAAGTTGGAAAGCAGAACTCAAAAGACAATCATTTCAACGGAAAAATTATTAGAAGAGATCAGATTCATTCAAACCCATGGTTATGGAATAGATGATGGTGAGTATGATTCCCACAACAAGTGTATTGCGGCGCCCATAAGAAATGAATTGGGACGGTGTGTTTCTGCTCTAAGTATTTCCGGGCCTGATTTCAGGATGGGGCGAAACAGAATAAACGAATTGTCAAAAGAGATAATCATGGCCTCCGAAATGATATCAAAACACCTGGGCTATCGAAAGTAAGAGGTGGATTATAAGGAACATCCTTTCCTGGATTAGCTTTTAACCCATTAAATAAGAAAAGGAGAAAAGATGAATCTATTTGTAAAACGAAATCGGACTATCGGACTGGTATCCATTTTTTTAATCTTGACCAGTCAGTTTAGTATGGCAAAAAGCAATACTGAAAATCGGTTTTCAAAACTGCCCAAGATTGAAATGACCTTTGCCCATAACGCAACATCTGATCCGAGAATGCATAATCAGGCAGCGGCTCTGGCTTTCAAGGCGTATGCAGAAGAGCGCTCAATGGGTAAAATCAAGGTAAACATTTCACCGGGAGGTGCCCTAGGGGACACCAGTTCGCTTCAGGATCAAACCCGTATGGGATCTATTGAGGTCTCATGCTCCCATACTGAAGGAACCATGGCAATGATCTTTCCGAAAATCCAGGTCATCAGTATCCCATATCTTTTTGAATCTATCGATCATGCGTTATGGGTCATGGATCATTATTATGGAAAAAAGATGTTTGATGAGTTCAAGGAAAAAACCGGCATCCGGATTATCGGTGTCTGGGATAACGGCGGGTTTCGTAACTTCACCAACAACAAAAGGCCTGTTCATACGGCTACTGATATGGCGGGACTGAATATCCGTACCATGGAAATCCCCGCACATATGGCCATTGTAAAGGCATTGGGCGCGTCTCCCACCCCTATAGGATGGTCTGAATTGTATACTTCCCTTCAAACGGGTGTTGTAGATGGTCAAGAAAACTCTTTGCCGGTGATTATGGCGGGCAATCTGTATGAAGTTCAAAAATACCTGATCCTTGATGGCCATGTATACAGCCAGATTCACCTGTTTGCAAATGAAAAATGGCTTAGCGGTTTACCTGAAGAGTACCAAACTATTATTCTTGATGCAGGTAAAATGGCCCAAACAGCCGGGCGTCTTTCTACAAGGATTCTAAGACATCGCGGTGTTGACTTTTTAAAAAGCCGGATGACGGAAGTTTACACCCCAACTGCAGAGCAAAGAAAGACTTTCAGAGATGCTACCCAGGAACCTGTTATGAAACTTTTACATAAAAAAGTCGGCAGGGAAACGGTTGAAGAATTTAAGGCAGCAGTTGAACAGGCTGCCAAAGATATGGGATATCGCCAGTAGAATTCTCATAGGTTTGGAAAATAAGGGACGGGTTGCTTCTTTGGCTTAAGGGCACCCCTCCTGCCAACAAACATGAAAAACTTTTTACAGAGGGTAGATTTTGCGTGATGAATGCGATTAGCGATATAATTAAAACGGTTACAGAAACCATGGCTGTTACGTTTTTTGCTGCGATTACCATCTTGGTTTTAGTACAGGTGTTTTTCAGATTCGTTCTTCACAATGCGCTTCCCTGGCCTGAAGAAGCTGCCCGTTTTTTACTCGTTTGGGGTGCTCATCTGAGTTTCAATATTATAATTATTGAAAACCTCAATATTAATGTGAGCTATTTTCAAGATAAGATGTCCGAAAAAATTCAGCAATACTTGAATTATTTCCTCTTACTTCTTCAATTGGTTTTTCTTGGTATTGTCATATGGTTTGGATTTGCCTTTACCGGTATGGGAACGATTTCCCGTTCACCTGCAATGGGAATTCCAATGATCATTCCCTACATGGCGGTTCCGGTTGGTGGTATTTTTTCAATCTTCCAGGTTATTGTGAAACTTCGCAACCATAAGTCGTTTAAAACATCTGAAAAAAGATAGGAATTTTACATGGGTTCCATGACTATATTCTTAATCATTGCCGTTGTATTTATTATTCTGCTTCTTGTTGGGATGCCGATTGCTTTTGCCTTAGGGATAACATCCGTACTCTGGCTTTTTGTGACAGATCAGAATCTTATTATAGTCGGAGCAAAATTATATTCAGGTTTGGATTCGTTTATTTTTATGGCAATTCCCCTGTTTGTTCTCGCAGGGGAAATTATGAATAAAACAAATATTACCGACAGTCTGATAAAATTTATAAACGTCCTGATAGGTGGCTTCAGAGGAGCCCTGGCACAGGCCAATATCTATACAAGTCTTTTGTTCGCCGGTTTAACCGGCGCCGCTATTTCAGATGTTTCCGCAATCGGGTCCATCTATATTCCGGCCATGTCCAAACAGGGCTATAAACCGGCATTTGCTGCGGCAATCACAGCAACCTCATCCATTGTCGGGCCTATCATTCCTCCCAGTATCATCATGGTCATGTACGGGGGTATTACGGGTGTTTCCATCGGCGCATTATTTGCGGGAGCCATCATTCCGGGAATTATGATTGGTGTGGGGCAAAGTATCTATTTACTCTTGATTGCAAAAAAGAAAAATTTTCCTAAATCAAAAATCAAGGTAACTCCCAAAGAGTTCCTTATCTCCTTTAGGAACGCACTGGTCGCAATCATTATGCCGTTTATAATACTCGGCGGTTTAATATTTGGCATATTTACACCGACAGAGGCTGCAGCGGTGGCAGTTGCCTATGCAATGTTTGTTGGTTTCGTTCTGTTCAGATCACTCAAATTACATGATCTGTATGGTCTTTTCAGAAATACGGTCAGGGTGTCCGGGATGCTCTTTTTTATAATTGCCTCGGCCAATATTTTAGGATGGGTGATCAGCCGCGTGAATTTACCCGAGCACCTGACTAACTCCCTAATGGCAGTAACAGGACAAAGCGCCAATATGTCCATGGTAATTATTATCCTTTTTCTTCTTTTTGTTGGAACATGGATGGAGTGCGGTGCGGCAACGGTTGTTATTGCTCCAATTATTGCACCCATCGCAGCCACGCTTGGATTTCACCCCGTTCATTTCGGTATTACCATGTGTGTTGCCTTAAATATAGGCCTTGTTACACCGCCGCTTGGTGTCTGTCTTTTTGCTGCGGCAGGCATATCAGGGTGTTCATTTGAGGAGATTGTCAAGGAGGCGTGGCTAATTATCCTTATGATGATTGTCTCTTTATTTTTAATTGCCTTTTTACCGGAATTAACATTGATGATTCCTAGAAAATTGGGGCTGATCGTCTGATGATGACGCAAAGGAAAAAGAAGCAATGATACCAGTAGCAATTCTAGAAATACTTAAATCAATTGTGGGAAAAGGATGGGTGTTAACAGACGAGGCCGATCTTGCGGCTTACGCGTTTGACGGCTTCTGTATGGAATTCACTCCGGATGCCGTTGTTCTTCCCCAAAATACTGCAGAGGTGTCAGCCATATTAAGAATTGCCAACAGGGAAAAGATTAATATCGTCCCGAGGGGGGCAGGAACAAATTTGAGCGGAACATCGGTTGCCCGCAGAGGCGGGATGGTCATGCCCTTAAGCCGGATGGATCGGATATTGGAAATTGACGGCCCCAACAGGTGCGCTGTTGTTCAACCCGGGGTTGTCAATGCAGATCTTCAAAAAGCATTGGAACCTTATGGGCTGATGTACGGCCCGGATCCTTCAAGCTGGTATGTATCCACCATAGGTGGCAATATCTCCTTAAATGCTGCAGGCCCTAGAGCGCTGAAGTACGGTAGTTCCCGGGAGCATTTACTGGGTTTGGAAGTCGTCAAGGCCGATGGCACTGTAATAAAAATCGGTTCCAAAACATCCAAAAATGCAGCCGGCTATGATCTGCCCCATCTGTTTTGCGGAGCCGAGGGCACGCTTGGTATAATTACCGAAGCAACCGTACGCATCATTCCTCTGCCCGAAGCCGAACGCACCATTCAGGCCGTGTATGCAAACCTGGATGATGCATGTGCGACCGTATCGAAAATTATTGCCGCTGGCATTACTCCGAGTGCCATGGATCTTTTGGACCAAACCCTTATAGATTTAATTCAGGGGTACGGCGGTGTTGAATTCCCGGAAGGAGCGACAGCCTTTCTACTTATTGAAACAGACGGGCATCCTGCTACTGTAAAGGATGAGGTAGGCAAAATCGTGAATATTTGTAACGCATACAACGCCATTGATATACAGGTTGCCCGTACCCCCGAAGAAAATGAAATTATTTGGCGGGCCAGGCGATCCATTGGCGGTGTTTTTTCAAAGGTTTGCAAAACCATGATTAACGAAGACGCCACCGTGCCTGTGGCAAGTCTGCCTGCCATCATGAAAACCGTTTTAAAACTACGCGATAAGCATAAACTGAATGTTGGGATTATGGCGCATGCAGGAGACGGCAATTTGCACCCTGCAATTATGACCGATGCCAGCAATAAGGAGGAGATGCAACGAGTGGATGACTTTGCAGAGGATCTTTACAGGGAAACACTCAAACTTGGCGGTTCCCTTTCAGGTGAACACGGAATCGGTTTGGCAAAAAAACAATTTGTCTCCATGCAGTTCACCAATGAGGCGCTTCTGATGATGCGTCAAATAAAAGAATTGTTCGATCCGAACAATATTTTGAATCCGGGCGGTTATATTGATGAAACAACTTAAAGCCGGGGCTGGCCGCTGCTAAAATCTGCATTACGAAATTAAAGATATGAGAAGAAAAAAGAATAAAAATTTCCAGGGCGTTGAACAGTGCAATAAATGTGGGTTATGCCAGTCTGCTTGCCCGGTGTATCAAACGATCCGTCTTGAATCATACAGCCCGAGAGGAAAAATCCGCCTGACAAGGGAGATCGGTAATGAAGAGATTGAAATATCAGATCGGGTTAAAAATATTTTCGAAAAATGTCTGCTCTGCGGCTCCTGCTATGATATCTGCCCTGCAGGGGTCCATGGGAGTCAACTCTTTTCAGGCATCCGTTGGGAGATTGCCAAACGGTACGGCATAGACCTGAAAAAAAAACTGCTTTATCTGCTTTTAAGCCAGCCTTGGCGGCTTAAGGCATCTTCATGGATGGCCAAATGGGCTCAGGATATCTTTGGCCCAATCCTGCCTCAAATAAAGGTTGGGAATATCCCGCTTAACCAGATCCCCAGGTTTAATAAAAATTCATTTAACACACAGATTAGTAATGTTACCCCGGCTTTGGGCAGAACCAGAGCCAAGGTGTTATATTTTCACGGCTGTGCCACCAATTTTCTTTTTGAAAGAATTGGATTCGCAGTAATTAACGTCTTAACCCGTATGGGCGTTGAGGTCCACACACCCAGAAACCAGGGTTGCTGTGGCTTGCCCATTTTTTTATCAGGTGCCAGACAGATGTCGCTGCAATCTATCAAAGCTGTGATTGAAAAGTTCGCAAAAAAAGATTTCCTTGCTATTATCGTGGACTGTGCAACATGCGGGTCCACTTTTAAAAGAGAATATCCCGTCCTGTTGCAGCAAATGTCAAAGGAATCCGCTTCTGTTTCGCCGGCATTGGTATCCGGGGCAAAACAGATTGCAGAGAAGACAGCCGATATCATGGAGTTTATTACTGGCCATGAAGCGTGGCTTCCACCAATGATAGAACCGGACAAAAAGGTTAAAGTCACCTATCACGCACCCTGTCACCTGACAAAGGGACAGGGTATTAAAAAAGCACCCCGGCAAATGTTACAAAAACTGCCGGGAATTGAACTCGTGCCTTTGGATCAAGAAGAAACGTGTTGCGGCGGTGGCGGCTCATTTCAGGTGGATCACCCTGAAATTTCAAACAAAATTACTGAAAAGAAATTAAAGAGCATTCAAGAGACTGGCGCTGAAATTCTAGTAACCGGTTGCCCGTCATGCCTTTTAACCATTGGCGGGAATCTGGATCCTGCAGCCGGTATACGATTGATGCATCCGGTGGAGCTTATAAAACAAGTTCTCGAAAACAGATAATTACTATACTCATGGGAGGTTATTATGAAACGGCAAACTATTTTTGATTTATATGAGATGAAAAGACGGGGAGAAAAAATATCTTGGCTGACGAGCTATGACTTTCCAACCGCCCAATTTGCCCAGGCCGCAGGACTGGAAATGATTCTTGTAGGCGACAGCCTTGGTATGTGTGTTTACGGTTACAGCGGGACTCTGCCTGTGACCATGGATCAGTGCATTAACCATACCGAAGCTGTCAGGAGAGGTGCTCCGGGCTGTTTCATCGTCGGCGATATGCCCCTTGGCAGTTACCAGTCTTCAGATGCCCAGGCTGTTGATAATGCCATCCGCTTTTTAAAAGAAGCAGATGTCGATGCTGTGAAACTCGAAGGTGGAATACGGATTACCAGCCGCATTAAAGCCATCACAGATGCCGGTGTCAATGTTATAGGTCACATCGGTTTGACCCCTCAAAGCTCTGGTCAGCTTGGTGGTCATAAAGCACAAGGAAGAACGGCTGAGACCGCTAAACTGGTGGTCGGGGATGCCATTGCCGTCCAGGATGCCGGAGCCAAGATGCTGCTGGTCGAAGGGGTTCCACCCGAAGTGACTAAATATATCTGGAAAACTCTGGATATCCCTGTGATGTCCATTGGTGCAGGTCCTCATTGTGATGGACAGCTTTTGATTGTCAGTGACCTGATCGGCCAGTTTCAGGCCTTTACCCCTAAATTTGTCAAAAAATATTGTAACATGGCAGAAATCGTAACAAAAGCCATGCAGGAGTATGTGGCAGAGGTGAAAGCCGGACAATTTCCGGATGAGCATAAATACTGTTACCATATGGTTCAAGGAGAGGAAGAAAAATTCATAGCGTTGATGAAAGAGTAGACAAGATTGCCTGCCCCTGTCCGGATGGATAATCATGATAAAAAATGAAAAAGATAATCGGAAAAAAAATATTATTTTTTGGGCGATGATCGCCTCTATGGTGTTAGGGTATATGCCCTGGTATAACTTTAGCGCGCTGCTGGGTTACATTGCTAAAGAATACGCCTTAAGTTCATCAGACACCGGTGCGATTCTCTCATCTTTCCAAGTCGGTTATGTTATCATCGTAGGGGTAACCGGGTGGCTTGCCGACAAGATTAGCTTGAAAAAGATAATTTTCTGGGCCACCCTGTTAACCGGAATCTCTGCCATGGCCTTTGTCTGGCTTGCCAACGGCAGGAATAGTATTTTAATCCTGCGCCTTTTAACCGGTCTTTCCGCAGGAGCCATATATGTTCCGGGGATGACGCTACTGTCACGATGGTTTCCGCCAAATGAACGCGGTAAGGCTTTGGGGGCATACACTGGTGCCCTTGTGGCGTCATATGCCGGGGGATACGTTGTAGCGTCCTGGATTGCATCTTTCGGCGGATGGCGGGCGGGTATTATCTGGACAAGCATTCCGGCCCTGATAGCTGCAGTTATTATCTGGGTGTTTGTTGAAGACAGGGATATAGATCCGGAAATACCCGAGGCGGATTCTCCTGACCCGCCGGATCAAAAGGATTTTCAGCAACTGGCTGCCCCATCAGGCGGATTTGCCGGACCGAACATTATAACTGCCGGGTATGTCGGTCATATGTGGGAGCTTTACGCATTTTGGGGATGGATCGGACCCTTTCTAGTTGCATCGGCTATGGCTACCGGAATGTCTTCAATGGATGCGATCAACTGGGGCGGAACCTTTGCCGCAGGAATTATTCTCATTGGAGCACCTGCTTCATGGATTTGGGGCAAAATGGCAGACCGGTTGGGAAGAACAAAATCAATTTTTATTGCCGGGTCATTTTCAGCACTTGCAGAATTTTTCCTGGGCTATCTTTTTGGCCATTCACTGGCTGTCATTCTTATTTTCTCAGCTTGGATAGGTTTTTGGGTCATCGCCGACTCGGCAATTTTCAAAGCCGGGTTGACGGAAATGATCAACCCCAGATATCATGGCACTTTCCTGGGGCTACAATCTTTAATCGGGTTTGGGGTCACAATTTTATCACCGTTTATTTTCGGCCGGATTCTTGAAATTTACAACGGGACTGTCCCTCCGACCGAAGCGACCATTTGGGGTCCCGGATTTTTAATGTTAGGTTTGGGGGGACTTTTGGCGCCTCTGTCCATGATATTTTTAAGGAAGCATAAGCAGTCAGTATTAATGGCAGGAGGTAAAAAATAGACAGAGACATCAGGAGTTGAACGGGTGTTTCGGGATGTTAACGCCCTTTTTTTTATTGATTGATCATCCGTCAAAAACTTTCAATTTGCGGCAATTTATGCCAAAAAATGTCATAATTTATCTTCTTTTATATGAAACCAATTGGAAGAACTCCCATTCTTCCGAAAACCGTGACGCTGGTGTTTAACCCGGATATTTCACGAATCGATTTTACTTTAGCTGTCAGGCACAGGTCGTGAAGCTGTAGTTGCTCTACCGCAAACGATCTGTAACGACACAGATGAAGTAAAATCGGTTCGCCTAAAGGGTGACAATTTGTAATCTTTATATTTGCATGGTTTATGAGCCCCAATTTTTGTTTTTAAAGATAGTTATGGGTGTTTCACCCAAATTGTCATGAAATATCCGGGTTAAAAACCTGATATACTATGGTCTGATTTTTGCTAATATCGTATTGAAATGACGAGAAATTGGGGTCACCGAGAGTATTGATATCAAGGGTATATATGCGTTAAATTGAGGGTCTATTGGGAATTTGAATGGGTAAATTCAAATATTTTAAGAAAACAACCTCACATATCCATGGTGATATTACCCTCTCTCCCATCCAGTTCCGACTGCTTTCACTGGTTGACGAAAATAAAAAAATCGGTCTGATTGCCCGTGAATCCGGTCTGGATCCATTGAGTTTCAAAGAAGAGATCAAAAAACTATACGAGATGGGTCTGATTGCCCCGGTTGTAAAGAAATCGGTAAAACGCTATGGTTCCGAATTTTCAACGGAACTCACAACGATTCTTGCCCATCATGCGGGACCGGTTGCAAATATCATTCTGACCGATGTTCTGTCGGAAATGAAGATCACTGAAAATAAAATACCTGTCAACAATCTGAATCAAGTTGTTTCTAAAATAAGTGATGAAATTTTTGATCCCAAACAAAAATCAGCCTTCTATAGCGACGTAGCAAAGCTATTATCCCGAACCTATAAATAAAAGAATACGAGGTTGCCATGATCGTTACCTGCACAAATTGCAATGCCGGATACACTGTGGATGAACAAAAATTCACCCAAAACAGGATGCGGGTCAAATGCAGGGGCTGCGGAACCGCCTTTATTGTTGAAAAACCGGTCACCGATTATGAGCGTGTTGAATATTCAGAAGAGATATCCGTAAAACCCGAACAAAAAAGGAAGAATTCCATCCGGTTCGGTCTCTTTCCCAGAACAACGGTTCTTATGTTGATTATCAGTCTTGTACCGGTGGGCTTGTTTTTTGGGGTGATGTATTATGAAACCGGCAAACGGGTGAGAAATGATACCCAAAACCTGATGCTTGAGGCCACCTCCGGATATTTGAATCATATTGACGAATGGGTGGATAAAAACAGGCGGGTGCTGCAAACCGCGTCCCGGCTCATTTCAATCCAGCAGCCGGATCGGTTTGAACAGACAGCGGTATTAGAGACGATACAGGGACAATATCCATGGATGTATCTTGTCTTTATAACGGATGCAAACGGAATGAATACGGTAAGAAGTGATGGAAAGTCATTGACGGATTATTCGGACAGGGCCTATTTCAAAGATATTAAAGCGGGCAGCTCCTTTTCCTGGCAGACGTTAATCGGTAAAACCTCCAAAAAACCGGCCCTTGTCATGGCCGTACCCATTGTGTCCCATGGAGAAATAACCGGTGTGCTTGCCGCGGCAATGACAACAGAGACCATCTCACAATCCGTTGCCAAATGGAGAAAGGGAAAGACCGGTTTTGCCTTTCTTGTGGATGAAAAAAACAAAGTGATCGCGCACCCGATGAAAGGTTTTGTATTAGAAGAAAAAAACCTTGCCGATCACCCGGTCTTTGCATTATCTGCCGGACATGCATCCGGTTTTGGGAAATTCACAAATGGAGCCGGAGAACCGACCATCGCCTCTTTTAAAAAGAACTCACTGGGATGGAACCTGGTTCTCCGGCAGGAAAAAAGGGAAGCCTATGACATGCTGACGAGGCTTCAACGGTATTTTCTTATCTTTTTCCTTGTTACCATTGTCGTCGTTGCGACAATTGCCTGGGTGTCTGCCAAAGCCGTCAGCCGGCCGATTCTTGAGATGACCGATGCCACAACCCGGATGAGTATGGGGGATCTGGATGTCCGGATGAATATAAGATCCACCACCGAAATCGGAATGCTTGCCGAGTCAATCGGCAGAATGCAGACCAGTCTGGCCTATGCAATGAAACGGCTGAAACGAAACTAACGGTTGGACACTCCGACATTCAATTTTCCGCAACCAGGTCCCGGATCCATTTGCGGGATCTGAACCGTCTGATGCCAATACCCAATTTATAGATCTCTTCACTCACAACCATGGCCATAACCCAGTAAACCGGCAGATGAAAATAAAACGCCCCTAGAAAAGACATCGGGACTCCGATAAACCAGACCCCGCTCAAATCAACCCAAAAGGCAAACCGGGTATCGCCGCCCCCTCTCAGAACGCACACCACATTTGTAAAATTGGTAATTTTTACACACAGGGCAATACCGGCCACAGCCATTAAATGGTAGGCATTCATATATGCGGCATCCGATACTTTATAAAACCCGAGAACCAGATCCCGGGACAAAATCATCAGCCCCCCGGCAAGAATCGCCATGAGAAACTGCATCCGCAGCAGGTATTTACCATAATTGTAAGCCGCATCTCTTCTGCCGGCACCAATACTGTTGCCGACCATAATGGCACCGGCATGAAACAGTCCGAAAAACGGAATCAATACAAAATTTTCAATGGACGAAACAATATTCACGGCAGCAATGGCATCCGTTCCAATCCGTGCGTAAACCAGATTATAAAAGCTGATGCCGATCACCCACATCAATTCATTGAAGAAGACAGGCCAGCAGGTGGTCAGTATCTGTTTAACAAAAAGAAAATCAACGTCCAGCATCTCTTTGAATCCGGCGGCAATGGGATATTTATTGTAAAAAACCAGGCTGACTAACAACAGGCCTTCCAAAGATTTGGAAATGCAGGTGGCAAGTGCGGCCCCCCCGACTCCCAGCGGCGGACAGCCAAGGTTGCCGAAAATAAAGATCCAGTTTAGAAAAATATTCATGAAAACGGCAATGGTGCATGCATACATGGGAATCCTGACAACACCGATACTCCTCAGGTTGCTCATATAGGCGTATGCGATGGCCGTTACGACAAAACTGATCCCAACCGTTCTCAGGTATCCGGCACCCAGCCGAACCACCTCCCCGTCCCTGGAAAACAGCCCCATCAGGTATTCGGGAAAAACCACAGCAGCCATCGTAAAAAAAAGGCTGATGAAACTGCCCCCCAACAGACTGATCCCGATAAGCTTCTTGAGTTTCTCATACTCTTTTCTCCCCCAGTACTGGGCGGTAAAAACCGACACACCGGAATGAATACCGTACTGGACCACGATGAATATAAAGACGAATTGATTGGCAATCCCCACTGCGGCAATGGCAGTTTCGTTTAATTGCCCGATCATAAGCGTGTCTATCAATGCCATGGATGCGTTCAAAAAATTCTGAACGGCAATGGGCAGGGCCAATTTAAACAGTACACGAATAAACGGTTTAAATGTTTCAGGTCTATCGTTGCTGATCGCACTCATATATGACTCCACAAAAAAAGCCCGCTTCAGAGTCGAAGCAGGCTTTTTTTAAACTTTATTATCTGTTTCAGATCATTTACAAAAAGGCGCTCCTATCCACATGAAAAAAATCCGATGGGATCTTGAAAGAAGAATGTATCTGCTTGATACGGTGTATGAAGTATCATTTATCATTTTATCTATCGCCTTATTTTGATCCCCTCTTATGAATGATAATTATTCATCTGTCAATCATTTATTGGCTCCTGCAGAAAAACACCCTCTTTTATCCGGTTTCAGCTGATCCGGAGCCAGTGTATACCGGAATGCCTTGAATTCAAGTAAAAAATGTTTCATATATCCGTATATATGTTTAACCGGTTACGAACTTTTGCCTGTCAATAATTTAAATTCCAAGGATTGTTTTAACTTATAATACCATAGGCGTTCATTCACCAAACATATCTATAAGACAAGAGGATTTTTAATGTATATACCGTTTGCATCATTTATGGGTGTGCTCATTACCCTGCTGATCATGTTCAACAGCGTGCTCTCTGTTCAGGCTGGACAGGTTCTCTCCCTGCTGGTGTTTCATCTGGTCGGATTTTCAACCATATCTCTTATCCTTCTGTTTACGTCAAAAAGCCGTCATTCGGGCCAGATCCCATTATATCTGTGTTCCGCAGGAATAATCGGCGTGCTGGTGGTTTTTTTAAACAACATATGTTTTGCCATTCTTGGTGCCTCGGTCACCCTCTCTCTTGTCATCATGGGACAAACCATGGGGTCCATCCTGATCGATTCATTTGGGTTTCTGAATATGAACAGGCACCGGTTTGAAAAAAGAAAATTGTTCGGATATCTCCTGATGCTGTCGGGAATCCTGGTAATGGTGGACACATGGAAATTTCACTCGTTATATGTGGTACTGGCATTTGTTACCGGTATCTTGGTGATTCTCACAATGGTGCTGAATTCCCAGCTTGGCATCCGGATCGGGGTCTTAAAGGCCACCCGCATGAACTATTTAACCGGTTTGACCACCGTGATTTTTTTGATCCTGTTTACCGGATTTGAGTTAAAAGGCTCTCTTGGAATACTTGCCGGGATACACCCGGTTTATATTTTCGGCGGCGGGATTACAGGTGTATGTATTGTCATCGGATTCAACATGATTGTTCCGAAAATTCCCACGGTTTACACGACAATTCTCGTCTTTTTAGGACAGATTGGAACGGGCCTGATCATTGATGGTGTATCCGGTCAAACCCTCATGTTCAAAACAATTGCAGGTGCTGGAATCGTGCTGCTGGGTCTGGGATTTAATATACGGGTCGATCTGCACGGACAAAAACAGATCGACTCTTCCATTCAAAAACCGGCTAGGGAGCCTGAGAAACGCTCCCCTGAACCCAGACCCTCCTTTAAATGAAAAATAGGCGCTGGAATGGAAAACAGGATTACCCGTATCCCGGGGATGGAATGAGCCGTGTTGACGGATTGATTCGGGATTTTTGCCGGTTTTGTATAAATATTGTAAAATCCCACAACCTCTCTTTTACTATCAGAAGCAGGTATCTATATTGATCCATTTAATATTTTTGAAATCGGACCACTGGATTGAAACCGACACTGCTGAATAATCGTATTTTAAGGCCTGTTTTTTATTGGATTGCCACTGTTTCCCTTTATATCCTGGGATGGAAACCCAAGGGCCACATTCCGGATATTAAAAAGTTTGTGATGATTGCCGCCCCCCACTCTTCGAATTGGGATTTTGTGTTTTTCCTGCTGATCATTTTCAAGTTTAAGATATCTGTCCACTGGATGGGTAAACATACCATGTTTATATGGCCTTTCAGACGCCTGCTTAAATGCCTGGGCGGGATACCCATTAACCGGACCACAAGGGGCAACGTGGTAAAAACCATGGCAGAGGCATTTAAAAATTCTGAGCAGCTGATTATTACCATCGCCCCTTCAGGCACCCGGGAAAAAGTAATGACCTGGAAAACAGGATTTTACCATATTGCAAATCAGGCCAATGTCCCCATTGTATGCGGTTTCATTGACTATGCCAAAAAAATCATCGGTGTCGGCCCTGTCTTTACCCCGTCCGGCCATATGGATTCCGATATGGCTTCCATCAAGGCATTTTACTCTCAATTCTCAGGCAAATACATGCAGGCGCCTTACTAAAAATCTAATAACAGTCGGGTTGACAAAATTACCATTAACAGATAATACTGCAAGCAAAGTAGACAAATAATCCAAATCAGACAATTTTTATTGAGGAAAAATTGCAGTGCATACTCTATCCCAGTATAAACCCATTGCCGATGCCGTGGCAGCATTGTTTCATCCCAGCGTTGAAGTGGTGATTCACGATATAGCCACGGATTCCGTCTATTACATTGCCAATCCAATATCCGGGAGAAAACCCGGGGATATCTCTTTGCTGGGGCTGGAAAACCAGGATCCGAATCTGGAACAGACTGTGATGGGGCCTTATGAGAAAGCCGGTGAAAAGGGGCAGCGGGTACGGGCCGTGACCGCAGTTTTAAAGGATAATAAGGGCACTGCCATCGGATTGATCTGTATCAATTTAGATTATTCATCCTATGAACCCGCACTTGAACTCCTGGAAAACCTGATTCGTCCGCCTCAGACAAAACAGCATCCCAGAATATTGTTTCAAAATGACTGGCGGGATCAAATCAAGCTTGAGATCCGGGCGTTTTTGGAAAAGAACCGGAAAACCCTGGAAAGTCTGACTCCGGACAGCAGAAAAGCCCTTATGGCCGGACTGGACAAAAAAGGCCTTTTTTTTGCAAAAAAATCCATTGACCAGGTTGCGGCGATTATCGGCGTTTCCAGGGCCACGGCATATAAAGATTTAAAAACAGTCAGGGAGACAACAACGGTGTTAAAAAAGAAAAAGAGGCGACCATGACGGAAATTTATACATTGGAACAGATTCAATCCGCCATAAAAGGCATGGATTTTTCACCCGCCATTGAAGAGGGGTTTGTTCAATATTCACTGGGAAATGTGACTGTCCCGCCCGTGGGGGAACTGGTTTTTGACCAACCGCCCGGTGATACCCATATTAAGTACGGATATATTCAAAATGCAGACACCTATGTCATCAAAATCGCCTCTGGATTTTATGACAATCCCAAACTGGGTCTGTCATCCAATTCCGGATTGATGCTGGTCTTTTCCCGGCAGACCGGGTTTTTAAAAACAATTCTACTGGATGACGGTTTTTTAACCGATATCAGAACGGCCGTTGCCGGCCGGATCTGCGCCGCATACCTGGCACCTGAAAAAATAACCGCTATCGGCGTTATCGGAACCGGCATTCAGGCACGGATGCAGGTCGAGTACCTGAACACTGTCACACCGGTTCAAAACGTATATGTCTGGGGCAGAAATGAAAAACATGCGCTGGCCTTTCAGGCAGACCTGTGTGCAAAAGGATATGACGTATCTGTTATGAAGACCCCGGCCAAAGTGGCTGAAAACTGCAATTTGATTATTACGGCCACCCCTTCCAAACAGCCGCTCTTATTTAAGAAAGAGATCAAACCCGGGACCCATATCACTGCCATGGGATCGGACACATCTGAAAAACAGGAGCTGGATCCGCAGATATTAAAAAGAGCGGACATCCTTGTTGCAGACAGCCGGTCCCAATGCAGATCCCGCGGGGAGATCTCCCGGGCCCTGGCCGCAGGAACCGTGACAGAAGAGAAGATCATTGAGCTGGGTGACATCATTCACCGGCCTGAAAAAATAAACCGAACGGAAAATTGCATCTCTGTCGCCGATCTGACAGGGGTGGCTGTACAGGATGTTCAAATCGCCACAGCCGTGTGCCGGGCGTTTGAAAATAGGGGTAAACAGGGAGAATAATCCATGACCGAATACATCAGCACAAAGGGCGGCATATCTCCGGCCCGGTTCGATGAAGCCGTTCTGCAAGGGTTCGCATCTGACGGGGGGTTGTTTGTACCCCAAACCATTCCCAGAATTCCGGACCGGACGCTGTCCGCCATGTCACAGATGTCGTATACCGAGATTGTCTACGAGATTCTTTCTCTTTTTATTGACAAAGCTGTCATCCCTGAAACTGATTTAAAACAACTGATCGACACCGGTTTTTCCCTGTTTGATCACCCGGATCTGTTGCCGGTTGTTCCCATGGATGCGGATAACAACCTTTATATTATGGAGCTTTTTCACGGCCCGACATTATCGTTTAAAGATATTGCCATGGGGTTTTTAATCCATACCATGGACTATCTGCTGCATAAAAGAGACCGGCACCTTTCCCTTATTTTAGCCACCACCGGCGATACCGGCCCGGCTGCTGCGTTTGCCGCGGCAGGAAAGAAAACAATTGACTGCTGGCCCCTCTATCCTTTGGGTATGATTTCAAAGGAGCAGGAACGGCAGATGACAACGCTTACTGCCGATAATATCCATCCGGTTTGTGTTTCAGGCTGCCAAAGAGGGGGTGACGATATCGATATCGTTGTTGCCGCCCTCTTCTCACAGCCGGAACTCAAAAAGCGGTTAAATCTTTCCAGCGTCAATTCCATTAACTGGTGCCGGGTCATGGTCCAGGCCGCCCACTATGCATACGGATACTTTAAGATATGCAGCCGGGTGGGTGAACCTGTAGACGTTTGCGTTCCCTCCGGGGCGTTCGGCAACCTGTTTACAGGTTTTCTGGCCAGAAAAATGGGTATCCCCATCCGTAACTTTATCTGTGCCAACAACAAAAATCACACCCTCCATACCGTATTTTCAACAGGGATATTCAAAAAAGAAGACCTGAGACCCAGCCTGTCGTCTGCCATTGATATTGTGGTACCCTACAACTTCTGGCGTTTCTTATACTTTTCCTGCAACCGGGATACGGAGAAGATGAATCAATGGATGGATATGTTTGAGCGGACCGGTGAAATCCGACTGGACAAAAAGACACTGGCAAATATTCAAAAAGGGTTTAAATCCGTATCCATATCCGATGAACAGACATTGGTAACGATTCAAGGGATATGGAAGAAAAAAAAGTACCTGCTCGACCCGCACAGCGCCATATCTGTCTGCGCGGCAACGATTTTGGGTGCCCAGGCAAAGAACCGGGTAAAGACCATCTGCCTTGCCACAGCACATCCTGCCAAATTTCCGGATGTGATCCGGCAGGCAATGGGACCTGGAAACCCCCTCCCTGAGCAGGCGTTTCATCCGTCCATTGAGTTGGCAAAAAACAGCGATGAAACATTTGAATCCTGTGATCTAGACTGTCTGGAATCATTTTTAATCCATCGGATTTCCCGAACCGGTAAAACACGATCCAATTAAAAAGAGCCCACTGTATTGGCCGATGCTGTCCGATGCTTCCATGACATGATGGAAAATGAATTTATGGCACTTTATACGGCCCATCAGCGCCGATACCATATCCTGGCGCGCCACGGAGAGTCAGGGTTCTGGCGGATGAGAATTCTGCCCGTAAAATTAAAGGTCCTGATAATCTATTTCATACGGTTTGATCTCTGTTGCCTCTAATGCATAGCCAGTATCGATATCGTCTGAACCATCCACCAGAAACAACTCTTTCACCGCAGATTCAACCCTTATCACGCCGGTGACCATAACAGGATCGTAAAGGGCAGCACTTTTATACCCTTTTTCATCGGCAACCGTTACGTGAAGAATCTGATTGGGCGGCGGCGGCGGTACATGAATACACGCGCCGATATAGGGAACAAGAAAGAATTCGGTCACCATGGAATCTGACATTTCAAGGGGCAGCAGATACCCGGCGATACTGATCTGCTGCCCGCTCAGTTCGTGAACAACCGATGTATAGAGTTTTTTTCTTTTTTCCATGATCTCAGCGATGTCAATGCCGGCTTCTTTAAATTCAGGTATGGCCTCATCAACCATTAGATAGATCTCTTCTGATTCCGAGTTCCGCTCCGGCAGATTTTCCAGCATATAGACCACCCAGTTTGCAGCGTTACGCTGTTCATCGTTCAGTCCTTTCAACGGATCATCAGACAATATCTCGTGCGGTATTAAATCATCCCAGGTTAGCTCCCGAACCGGTGTGCCACATCCAAGCTGACAGGTTACTGCGAATGCAGTGAACATCAGGACTGTAATGAATCTATACATAGTAAAACCTTTAAATTCTGATCATCATGCCGTCTGCAAGAGAGTAACGGTATATCCGGTATCCGGGTATCATCCCGATAAGGAGGCCGGCCAGACACACCACAGCGGTCAATAAAATTTCATAGACCGAAAGACCGGTCACCGCAATATACAGTCCGAAATTGGAAAGAATAAATGAACGGCTCAACATTAACAGGGTATACATCAATCCGATACCGGCCATCACCCCGGCCAGGGTTAATAGTGCGGATTCTCCGACCAGCAGGGAAAAGACATGCAGGGGCCTGGCCCCCACGGACCTGAGGATCGCCATCTCTCTGCGACGCTCGTTCAGGCTGGTCATCAGGGCGATTAACATGCCAAAAAGCCCGACCACCACCACAAATATACTGACTGCCAGCAATGCTTTTTCCGCAATTCCTATCAAATCCCACAGTTCCTGGAGGGCAACCCCGGGCAGAATCGCCAGAAGCGGTTCGGAAGGATAGGTATTGATGAACCGCTGCACACTGAAGACAGCGATTCTTGATTTAAGGCCAACCATGAACGCAGTAATGCTTTTAGGCGTAAGATCCATCTGCCTGACCTCTTCTTGTGAGATGGAGACTCCCGGGATCGGCGCACCGTCTTTCCAGTCGATGTGAACGGCCTCAATCCCTTCCAGCGGGACATGAAGGGTCTGATCCACCGGGGTGCCTGTTTTCTTCAGAATCCCCACGACGTGAAAGGGTTTGTCGTCGTGTTGAATAAAGCTGACCTTGCCCGCACCATGGGAAATGATGATGGAATCCCCGATGCTGTAGTTTAAGGTCTTTGCCACGTCCGCGCCGAGTACGACATCAAAAACATCGTTAAAGACCTGGCCCTGGCTGATCTCAAGAGGCCGTTTTCCGGAATACCTGAAATATTTGAAATAATCCGTATTGGTACCCAGAACCCGGTATCCCTTGTGCGAATCGCCTAAAGAGAGAGGTATCGTCCAGAGTATATTGGGATTTGATCCAAGTTTTTGATAGCTTTCCCATGAGATATTGTTGGTTGCGTTTCCGATGCGGAATACAGAGTACAGCAAGAGCTGAACCGGTCCGGTTCTGGCGCCGACAACCAGATCGGTTCCGGAAATCGTATTGGTGAAACTCTTTTTTGCCTCTTTCCGGATACGCTCCACACCCAGGAGAAGCGTGACGCTCAGGGCGATGGAGGCAATGGTCATAAGGGTTGTAAATTTTCTGTTTTTAAGGCTTTTGAGGGCAAGGCCGAACATCGTTTTTCAGTATCTCCCTAGCTGGATGCCGGTTTACCGGTCAATCCGATTGATGGCATTCAGTTCAATGGTCCGGTCAAACATGGTTTCAAGTGAGGTGTCATGGCTGACAAATACAATGGTGCCCTGTTTTCTTTTGCACTCTTTAAACAAAAGCTCTAGAAAGGTTTTTCGGTGATCCATATCCAGGGCAGAGGTGGGTTCGTCCGCAATGATGATATCCGGCTCCCCGATCAGGGCACGGGCAGCCGCCACCCGCTGCTGCTGACCCACACTGAGCCGGGTTACCGGCTGTCCGGCACCCATGGTGCCGTTCATGCCTAAATTTTTCAGCAATCGGTCTGCTTCTGCCTTAATACTGCCTGACCGGGATATGGCTCTGTCCCGCCGCTTTTTTGAAAAAGAGCAGGATAGGGTCACATTTTCAACCACAGAGAGGTAGGGCACCAGGTTAAACATTTGAAAAATAAACCCGATATGATCGGCCCGGAAAAGGTCCCGCTGTGTCCCGGTGAACCGGTTCAGGATTTCACCCGAAACGCTGACCGTTCCTTTTTGAGGAGTGATGATCCCGGCAATCAGGTTCAGCAGGGTGGTCTTTCCGCTGCCGCTGGGCCCGGCTATGAATACCCGTTCTCCCGGAAAAATCCGGAGACGGTCCAGATTCAGCACCACGGTATCAAAATTCCAGGAAAATATGACTTCGGACAATTCAATCATCGGGCCGGTGGAGCAGGTTTTTAAATCGGTCATACTGGTACCTAAAAAAGTATTCTGGTATTTTTATGTGTCAGTTCAACCGCGGTTTGCTTGGTCTGGGTCAGGACCTGCACCTTTATTTTTTCGAGACTTTTGAAATACTCAAAGAACTTCACATCAATAAATTCGAGTTTGCCGGGTGTTTCGCAGTGAAACCGGTACTCAATGGCAATGTCGCTGTGCTGTCCGTGTGCATCTTCTCCATGATTATGGGATTCATGGGCATGGGATTTATGATCATGGTGGTCTGAATCATGCTTATCATGACTATGGTCATGGTGATCGGAATCGTGGTGGTGCGAGTCATGTTTTTCATGACTATGGTCATGCTCACATTCGTGTTGCAAACCGGTTTGCACCACGGCTTTTTCAAACCGGACATCTGCACCCGGGGAGAATGTAAAGATCCGGTCTCCCACCCTGAGTTTGCCCAGGGCCTTTTGCATGGCGGATCTTTCTTTTTCGGTTTTAGGTGTATGTTCAAACCCGACAATATCTGCAGCCGGGCTTATAAATTCAATGTATAATTCATGATGGTCCAGGGCCAAATTGAGATGCGCAATCCCGTGAACGTGTGCTTTGTGTTGTTTATGCCCTTCTGCCAGGACAGATTGCGCACCAATGGTGTAAAATATCAATACCGTAAATATGAGTCCGATTGTATGACTTTTCATTCTATGTTTCATGATCTGAAATTTTTCCTTTCATATGCGTCGTGCGTGGTTTTAAACGGCATAAAAATACCTTTGAGCACCAACCCTCCGGATTGATGCGACTGAATATGCCAAATCGTAAATTTTACTATCCGCATTGAACGAAAATCGGCGGTGCACGCGGTTTGCCAGGTCTGAGACAGGGTTTTAAACCGATGGTTGGGTCCGGAACTGCAACCGCAATGCATGCATCCCCGTTTTTCAGGATGGGTTGGGTAAGATTCGGAAAAAGGGGATTTGTTGATAAAAAATCACATATGGCGCATGAATGGGGATCGTCCGCCTGCCATTCTTCGGGCGGATGGTGGTGACTGCAGTGAGAGGGGTGTTCGTCATGCTGATGCAGGTTTGGATGAGCCAGAGGGATTACCACGGCCATGTGGAAAAATACGGCAACGGCTAACCATCGGCCAATCATATGTGGATTATGGGATCTTGTCATGATTTGCTAGAGCAGTGGAATAATACAGTCCATTGGCAGCTATTTTAAATATTTAAACCAATCGGGAAAATTAGGCAATACAAAATATAGGGGTATGGTCTGTTGGATTCTTAAAACAGGAACCTGCACATCACGGGCTTTTAAAAAAATGTGGCATGGCATCTTAATTAAATGCCGGGGATTACTTTTTTTTTAAACGGGCCTGATCCTCAGGGTTTCCGTTTTCATCTTCAATCCGTATGTCGATATGATCGTCATCCGGCTTGTTTAATACAATCGTACCGTTCCAAAGCTGGTCGCATTTCAAATTTCCGCTGGTTTCCAGTATTTTCAAAATGAGTGAGTTATCTTTCTGCCTCCCTTCTCCGGCCCTTAAAACGCAATTGTAAGGAGGGCCGAAATGAAAATCAAACGAACCGCTGTCTGGTGTTAACGTCAAATCAACAGGGATTGATTTCTGAACCGTAGATCCTTCCCATGTGCCTGAAAATTTTTTTAAAACCGGATCAGAATCCGCCCAAACGATTGTAACGAAAAAAATGGTTAATAAAATGGATAGGATTCTTATTTTATTTGTAAACCGCATATTACCCTTCCTTTTATCCTGAAGTTACGTCATCCAAAGTTACTGCCATTTAAATATGACCCAAAAATACCAGATGCAAAACAGAATCCCGGCCAGCAGCGGTATCATCAGTACCACCTTGTATTTTTTTCTTTTTTCAGTCTTAGGGGAATTAAGATCACTGCCTTTTCCTGACCGGGATTCAAAAAAATCCAGAGCCGTTTTGTTGTCTATCCTTTTGTTGTTTATCGATAGATGGGTGGTGTTTTCATCGGCGCAGGCAGACACCTCCAAATGATGGCTATCATCTGCGTCGGAACCGGATTTACCAACCGGAATAAAAAGCAAATCCGGTTCGTCGGTACGGATATTTTCAGGCGCTTTTTTCAGTCTGCAATTCACATGAACCGATACCCGGGAAATCGTCACCAACGGCTCCTGGTGACGATTTTCCCATGGGATGCGCAACATTTCGAGCCGATTGCGGCTGCCGGTGCCGGAGGGTGGATAACATTCCCTGACAAGGGCGTCAGGTTTGCCCTTTCCATCCATAACAATAACGGTTTCCAATTCGTCCGGGATATACCGGTTGATTTTCGCCTGGATATCATGGACGGATTGCTCCATACTTTCAACAAACTCGTATAACCTGTGTTCTGTCATGGGAATCGTACCGATTCTATTTATCACCACGGCATGTTCAAAAAAGGGGGCACCGTTCCGGTTAGGTATCTGAATCAGTCTTTTATCCAGACCGGTTTGCGGACAAAGCCGACATGGTAAACCAGCCATTGCAGCACCGCCTGGTGCTCGCCGATGTTCAGCAGCTTAAAGCTTTTTTCAATACCGAGAATCTTTCCTTTTGGCGGCCCTGCAAGGCATTTGTTCAACAGATCCATGGCTTCCTGGATCTGATCGTCTGATAAAATTTGATCCGGATTGCTGGTACCGATGGTGATCCGTTTAACATAAGTGACATCGGTTATATCAATCATGGGGCCTTCTATCTGGTTTATTAAGTCTTAGCAGGTTCCTTTTTAACCGGTTCCGGCTGTGAAATCGATTTGGGTGCAACCGACGTCTGCAGGATATCCATTACCCGGGCCAGTCCTTCCGGCATCCCCCTGTCTTCAGCACGGACAGCCACATGGTACTTGGCAGAGTTGTCTGATTTTCGGGTGGACTCTTTGTGGGATGAGACTTTGCCCTGTACGGATACTTTGGCCGAAAAAGGACCCCAGCCGACTTTTGCCTCTGCCTGAAGACTTCCCTCTTTATCTGAAGAAGATTTGGTTTCAAATGACGATTTCACCTCCATATCAAAGGTGACATCAACACTTGTGATGGTCAGGTTGGGTACATTCACAATGGCCAGCAACGGCACTTCTAATTCGACCTGCTCCTCCTTTATCGTCGGCGCCGTAAGGGCTGCACCGTCCTTCCCGGTTTGGCCCGGTATCTCCACCGGCCGTTTGAATTGAAAAAGTGCGGTCCGGGTTTTTCCGACCTCGGATTTATTATCCTCAGGCGGCATAAAGCCGATCACTTTTATAAAGTCCGCAGTTGCCCTGGCCAGCTTGATCTGGGAATCACAGGCCGCTGTCAGCGGTCCGCCGATCAGGGAATCCATGGGAAGCCCCTGGAATTGATCCGACATGTTTACAAGTTCTCCTGCCATGGGTGTTCCTCCTTTGTTTTCGTATTAATTATGTTTTCGGGGTCAATCAATGTCCCCTTGTGCCTGCAGCAACCGGTCTATCAAGCGTGCCATCCCCTCGGATATGTCACGGCCTTCGACTTTGATAACCACATGCGCCGAGCCTTTTTGCTTTTTAAATACACCACTTCCCCGCATATCCAGATCAATGGATTTCAGTCTGGACAATGTCTGGTTTTCACCGCCGGTATCGTCTGCCTCCAATATTTGGGAGTCTGTTTCACTGTCATCTTCCTTTTTAATACCGACCAGATCCGTATCAAAACTGATTTCCACCTCTTTAATCCGAAGCAGGGAGCTTGCCACCAGGGGCAGCAAAGGCACCCGGTAACGGATATCTTTCCCGCCATCTTCAGGATGGAGGGATGGAACAAGAATATCCAGTTTTTTCGGACGCTTGTCCCGATCGAAAAAGCTGAGAAAGTTGTTGATTTGATGGGTTTCAATTCTTTTCTGAGCTTCAACTACAGCACCTGCAAGCCCTTCAATCAGGTTGTCAAGTGATTCGCGTGCAGCCATATACACGTCCTCCGGGATTGACTATTGGATCATGGAATATTTTTTTTAAAAAAAGATAAAAAAATCAGTTTGCTATACGGCAAGGCAAAGCTTGAAAAACAGCTGTTTTAAACGAAAGATGCCCTTTGTTGATTTGAATGAAAGATATCCGGCAACGCCCTTACCGATACGAAAAATTTATTCGTCATCATTGCATAGCTTTAATTTAAGTGTCAACCGTTTTTATTTTAAACTGTTTTGGTCTCTTTTTCGGTCCTGAATTACGGCGCGAAATTTTAAAGACAGACGATACGATAAGTTGCCGTCTGTAAAAGTTCAAACATGCCATCGTTCTTGGCACAACCGATACCTGGGTGAGTAGGCCGAGGGAACTTCCCCCTCAGCCTCTCGCAGAACCGGACGTGAACCTCTCGACTCATCCGGCTCCCATTGTTCAGCCTAATAGCGAAGCATCCGCCAATGAGAAAAGAGGCACGGATTCTGCCTTCTTACCCTATGCAGATACTTTCTGCTTCTTCTGTAGCTTCGCTTCAATTTCCGAAATTTCTTCCTGGCCCATCTAATAAGCGCAAAATCAAGTATCTTAGCTATCCTTGCCAGCTCTGACTTGTAGAAGTTTCCATAATAGTTGATCCATCCTCTTATTACCGGATTTAAGGCCTTGGCTATGTCTTCTATGCTATGAGCACTCCATCTTTGTAGCTTCCAGCTTCGGATCGTTTTGCTAATCCGTTTCTTTGCCTTTTCTGCAATCGCTGGATTAAAACCTGTAAAAGTCTGCCCTTTCTTTGTTACAACTTTTCTTGGACGAAATGTGAAACCAAGAAAATCAAAGTTTACGAGCGGCTTTTTCAACTTCCGATTGCTATCTTTACAGTATGCAATCCTGGTTTTCTCAGGATGGATCTCAAGATCACATTGCTTCAACCTTTCTTTTATGACCCCTATCATATTTTCAGCTTCTATCTCAGTTCTGCAATGGACAATTATATCATCAGCATAGCGTGCAAAATGAATATAAGGATAGTTCCTCTTCATCCAGTAATCAAACGCATAATGCAGGAAGAGATTGGCTAAAAGCGGGCTCACTACTCCCCCCTGAGGCGTCCCCTTCTCTCTAATTCTGAGGGCGCCGTCTTGGAGTTGTACTGGTGCCTTTAACCATCTTTCCACATACAATTGTATCCATTTGGTTTTGGTGTGTTTTCTTACAGCTTTCATCATGAGACCATGGTCTATGTTATCAAAGAAACCTTTGATATCCAGGTCAATCACCCAATCATATTGCCAGCAGCGCTGACGTGTAATACTTACGGCATCTATCGCGGACCTGCCTGGCCTGAAACCATATGAATCCGGATGAAATATCGGATCAATCTCCGGTTCTAACACCATAGTCACAGCTGTCTGCGCAATCCTGTCTGCCACTGTAGGGATACCTAATGCTCTTTTTCCTCCAGAGCTCTTGGGTATTTCCACCTGTCTCACAGAAGGTGGGAAATAGCTTCCAGATGACATTCGATTCCAAAGTTTATATAGATTGTCTCCAATCTTTTCTTCAAAATCCTGAATTGACTGTAAATCAACACCATAAGAGCCACGGTTTAACTTAACCCGCTTCCACGCTTCAAAGATCAACCTTTTCGAAATCTCGAATGGCTTTGTGATACTCAAACTAATTCCTCCCATTTCTGGTTGATTATTTCATATCACTGAACAACACAGCCCCTTTGCTCCACCTCCATTACAGAAGCTTCTTAACTACTACGGGCTGTTCCGCCCCTGTGCCAGGCTTTGGTACTCAGACTCTTGTGGGGCCTCCACTTGAGCTTCTCCCTTAGCATCCCAGCGACAGGTTCTCACGTTCCATGTAAAAGCCTATGTCAGATTCACGTCACCTCTGTGCCGGATGCCGCTCAGCCAGTAAACAGGTCCCCGCTGAACTTATCCCAGGAAGCCACTAGTTCCTAGTTTTGACATCGTCTGGAATCTTTCGACACCTCATCAGTGATTCATTTGCATTCGTCTCTCTGACACACACCTGACATATTCATATGCCTTTTCCTTAACGCTCACTACCATAGCTCTTTACCACAGCAGCTTAAGGTGGTTTGAAGCCAACTCCTGTAAATCGGCTTCGAGGGACCAACCCTCATCTTCTACACAGCATTGCCTTTAATGGCATTCGTGACACACTAACGACCTGATTTCATAATCGCCCTGCCCCGCATGTATAGTCATTCGCGGGCCAATAGCGAGATCGAACTGACAGAGATGATTACACAGATCGCGCCCATCCATTGCAGAGGCGTTAAGGACTCGCCAAGAAAAATGAAAGCCGTTCCCATTCCAAAAACAGGAATCAGGGCCAGGTAGAAACCTGCGATATTCGCCGGCAGGCTCTGCAGAGCGAACAGATATAGCCAGAAGGCAAGCGCGTATTGGACTACTCCGGAAGCTGCAGCCAACAGCAACACGCTGACGGCGATGCTTTCGAGACCAAGTGTGGTCAGTCCGAAGCCGAGAGCGATTGTCAGCACGCCAAGGGTCCAGACCAGACCGACACTTTGTTGCAGTGCTGACAGCGGAAGCGGATCAAGCTTGAGGACAAGCCGACGTGTGTCGATGACGTAAAAAGCTGCGAAGAAGGTTCCAATTAGGACAAGAAGATCGCCGAATAGCGATCTTCGGCCGGGCAAATTCTCCGCATCAGGCGCTATCACGAGCAGAATCCCCAGCGTCGCGATTGCTGCCAGAGGCAACATTGATGGCCCGATCCGCTCCTTTAGAAAGAGACGGGCGAATACCAGGATGAAAAGCGGTTCCGACGCACCAATCAGAGCAGTGCTGCTAGCTGTTGTCAGCGCTAACCCAATGATGCCAAAGGTGTAGGACAGGCCGGGTTCCAACAATCCGCTGAGGCTGGCCCGCCAAGCCGGACGATCAAGGCGCACCCGCACGCGCAGGATCAGTACACCGACCCAGAGCACGAATGTCGACGCGGTGAGCTGAACGGCCAGAAGCGTCGTAGGCGGCATATGCGCCAGTACGCCTTTACTCATGACGGTCGCCGATCCCCAGCAAGCGGCCGAAAGGATGGCTGTGAGCACAGCGAGAACCCGTTTCCGGCGGGCTGCGACGATCACTGTTGCATTTGATTTTGGTCTGATCGTTTGGGTCATGGCTTGAGGACGGCACACTCCACAGGGCAGTGTTCCTGCGGACAAACGTCTTCGTCGCAAAGCCGGCAGATGATTTCTGCATGGATGCGATTCTGAGTGAGCCCTCTGAGAAGGATCTCCATCAATTTGGTGAGCATGGTCTTCTGATCGTTGCAAAGCGGTGACAGGGCTTTTTCCAGGATTTTGTTGCGTCCCTTAAGGATAGCGCGCCGCCGGGCGATTCCGCTGCGCGTCAGATAGAGACCCACCGTGCGCCTGTCCTCTCCGCCACGGCGTTCCACCAGCTTATCCGCCGCAAGGCGGTCGACTAAGCGAACGGTTGCGGAATGGGTAAGGCCAATCGTCTGTGCCAACGCATTAATAGAGCCGCCTGGCGAGATTCCAATGGTGACCAGAGCGGCTGGCGCTGCTGTTCCGTGCTTAGCGCGCGCTTCGACTTCTTCAGACATGCCGTCGGCTAACGCAAGAGCCAGCGCGCCGAGCAGATTTGCGGTACGTTTATCAGTCATAAGACAATTATATGTATGCAGCATACATATTTCAAGTAAGAATTTTCTATGTCTGAAAAAAAGTGGGACATACCTCTGCTGCCGGCAATAATTTTACTATAGTTGCTAGTACGTAATCAATGAAACAGATACCAGCCGTACTGGATGCGTCTGTCAGCCGTTTACGATCGGTATCCATGGCAGCAACCATCATGGGCGCTGTTTATTGCAAAAAGGATAACCCTTATCGTGGTACCAGTTCTTTACTCAATCTTTTTTGGAATTAGAATAAATGAGATAACCAAAAGCGTTTTATCAATAGTCCCGCCCACAAAGAAGCCAAGACTATAGGATTTGCCAAAATCGTTTGACGTTAATGATACGATCGATCCGGCGAGCGGGATTATTGATAAAACGTTGTTGAACAGTGTCGCTGGTCAGTATCGGATACGATTGTTTTGACTATGGGGTTTATATCGATTACTGCCTGATCGTGCAAGGATAAATCGGTATGATTTTTAGGAAAAACGGTTAAAATTACTGGTTTTATCTGCCACATGTTTTCCGTTCCGTTGATACAGGAAATAATGGACCGGATTATGCCGGAGTCAAAACGCACCTCACGGGTATGGCCTGAAGCCATTGTCGTTGCCGCAGGTTGTCTCAAATCAATGATCGGGGTTAAGAGGTATCCCAGGCAGCCTCCTTTTGTTGTGGTACAATATAGCCGGCATACACTGGCAGCAGTTCATACAGCCTTATCAGTCGACCCTTGTCGCATTTGGGGCATGCCTTGATATCAATACCGGTCAGTCTGACCATCATCTCGCGCAAGGATTCATTCTCAGGCCGTATCGGTTTCGTGAACTCATCCCCGGTCAGTTTTCTGATCAGTTCTATGTTCCGGGTTTTATACCTGGGTGACAGAAAGCCAAAATACCGGATTTTTTTGAACCCTTTGGGCAGTACATGGAGCAGGAACCGCCTGATGAACTCCACGGCATCAAGGGTCATCTCCTTTATGGTATCGTGTGCCCGGTCCTTCCAGGTGAATACCACTTTGCCCTCTTCAAAGGTTTTGATGCGGTGATTTGAGATAGCCACCCGGTGGGTGTAACGCCCTAAATATTCCAGGACCTTTTCAGGGCATGAGAAGGAGGATTTGGCATGGCCGGACCATTTCTTTCTCCGGATTGTCTTGATCATGCGCTTGAACCCGGAACAGGTGCCGTATTTCGCCGTATTCCCCGGGAACTTGAGATCACATTCCTGTTACAGCTGTTTGAGCCCCTTGATGTAGATCCCCTTGAACGCCTTGACCATGGAAGTTGTCCTGAAAAGATAGTTCTTTTTGGACGGGGTCCATTGGGTGTTGTCCTCCGACAATACACCGCCCGGAACAAGGCAGTGCAGGTGAAAATGATCCAGGATGGTCTGGCTCCATGTATGCAGCACAGCAATAAATCCGGGTTTTCCCTGGAGCCGCCATTGGGGATCGGCGGCAAATTGCTTAATGGTTTGGTTGACCGACGAGAACAACAGGTCCAGCAAAGGTTTCATGTTGCACAGGATGACCGGGTTCAGATCGTGGGGCAGCGTGAACACAAGATGGTAATAGGTGGCCGGCAAAAGCTCGAACACCCGGCTGTCCAGCCATTTTTCCTTGGTCATGGTCTGGCACTTGGGGCAGTGACGGTTCCTGCAGGAGTTATAGGTGTTTTGTTGGTAATCGCAATCTGGACAACAGTCGATATGACCTCCTAAAGCGGCAGTCCGGCAGGATATGATCCGGTTCATCACCTTGATCTGCTCGTGTGATGAACCGAAGGTTTCCAAAAAGCGTTGTCCAAAGTGTCTGAAAATATCCGCGATGTCATGTTTGGGTCTGCTGCCTTGAATGCAGCATTCGGCAGTCATTAAAGCTCCGCGTCAGCCGGGCTGACGACCTGGCCGATGGCTTCATTGCTAATGTGAAGATAATTGGCCGTTGTCCGAATGGATTTATGGCCCAGCATTTGTTGAAGAACGTATGTCCTGGTTCCCTGCTCCAGAAGATGGGTGGCAAAGCTGTGGCGCAGGGTGTGGATACCTTTGCCTCTTTTCACCCCGGCCTTCGTTTTGGCTTTGTAATAAACCTGCTGCGCAGAATCAATAGACAAATGTTTGTCTTTGGTACTACCTGGAAAAATCCATCTGCCCGGCCAGTAGGTCCGCCAATACCTCTCAAGGGTCTTCAACAATGAATCTGACAATACCGTATACCGGTTTTTTCTGCCTTTACCCTGCTCAACCCGTATCATTTTACGGGATCTTTCAATGTGGACCGGTTGGAGTTTGACCACCTCACTGACCCTCAGCCCCGCACTGTATGTGGCCAGCAGAAGGGTATAATGCTTGAGGTTGTCGCAGGCTCTCAGGATTCGTTCCACTTCCTCACGGCTCAATGCCATGAATATTTTTCTTTCTTTGGGCCGGGGCGGTATGGAAAGTTTGGGCTTTCGGTCCAGCACATGCCGGTAAAATCGTTTAATACCTGAAAACTGGACGTTGCAGGAGCTCCAGACAAGTTTGCGGTCTGCAATCATATAGTCCAGGTAATCCTGGATTTGGGCATCCGTCAACCTGTCCGGTGGCTGCATGTAATACGTTGTAAGGGATTTTACAGCGTTCATGTAGGCAGCATGGGTCTTTTGCGAAAGCCTGTGAAAGGTCTGTGCCGTTGGAATTTTTGGCGAAGTTTCGTCATTTTTACCTCCTGAATTTAAGGGTGGATAATCAGGAGAATGATGGAACAATGACGGGTGAACTACAACGGGTAAATATAAAGGGGGGGTATAAGGGGGCGGTCAAATGTTGTCTTGCAGCCTTAAAGTATTGAAGTGCAATCCTTTCTGCGAAGCGGTTTTGTTCAACAAAAATCTGCGGCTTGTGCGTCAGCATTTTTTTGTTTGAATATGAACTTTATTCTGGAGTAGGTATTTGGTGATCTTAATTTCGTCTTTTTCGGGCTTTTTTATAAATTAGATTTTTATCTCTTTTACCGATAGCTATCACCAAAACATAGACTTCGTTATCAATGACCTCATAAACCAGACGATAGCCACTTGCGCGAAGTTTTATTTTGTAATGATTTTTAAAACCACTAAGTCTACTATTGGTTAAATGTGGAGACTTGAGACGTTCTTTTAATTTTTCCTTGAATTTTGATTGAATAGAATTATCCAGCTTTTTCCATTCTTTGAGGGCCGTAGGCAGAAATTTTAATTTATAGTTCATTTAAAGAAATTTCCACGGCAGAAGTTTTTTCATTCTGACGTTCTTTAACTATCATTCCCAATTGATAGTCCTCTATTTTTTCAAGTATTGCCTCATATGTTTCAGCCGGAATTAGATAGGCAGTTGGCCTATTATGATTCAGGATGGCAATAGGTTCTCCATCAGACTGCTCGATAAGAGCAGATGGGTTTTTCTTTAATTCTGAAATGCTTGCAGAGCATTCTGCTAATACTGATTCCATAATCACACCTTAAGTTTTATTTGGACCATAAATATATGCTCATTTTAGGTCTTAAATGAGGTCTTGTCAAGTTGTGGTTTTGTTATCTCATTTTATCTGTATTGTATCTGGGTATTTGTTTTTACCATTTAAACTCTATATTGCTCTTTTTGACCTTAAAAAAGCGATTATAGATCTGTTTTAGGGGGTTGTTTTTAAGCTATCGCCTTAATTGACAGTCTTCTTTCTTGGTCCGACCCGGAATTCACCGGTTTACAGTCGCTGGATCAAATAAATGAATACCGGAAGGCTGCTTTCCTGTTTTGGGGTTTTTGGGGTTGACGGGTTGAGGGGTCGGACCAAGCAAATGATTTTAACTGCCTGATTGTATAAATGAATATTTATTTTATGTCTGTTTTATACCTCTTAGAAGGTTCATTTTGATATCAAAATGATCTTTCTAAGAGAATGCTGCATCCCAACGATATTGATTCTTGAAACCATATTGATCAAAATCACCATATGACACTTGGTCTTCCCTAAGTTCAAAACCAGTCTCTGATTTGATCTTTCTCCTGCCTTTAGCCCTGTCACCAAGAAGTTCTTTTGTATTTTCAATAAATTGTTTATCCCCAACAGCAATACTTTGTGTCCATGCAGGGTCTTTTTTGTTGGTTTGTTCTAAAGCCGAATTAACCCATTGATTGTGAGCAACTTTTAGCGAATCATAATCAGAAAAATTCAAAAGCTTCATTAGGTAATCAAAATTTATCAATCCATATCTTTTGCGGGGGTTTTGAATTTCATTAAAGCCGGATTGTTTCCATTTGCCAGGATGATCTACAACTCCGGCACGAACCATATTCAGGTCAATGTAGTTGATGCACTTTATTAAGTGAGAATCATCTTGAACTGCAGTGGCGTGATACCGATCTTCCCAAAAAGCCCCTTTACGATTTTTTCGTTGGTTATATTCCTGTCCTGTTCGTCCTGCAATTAACTGTATTGATCTTGGGATATGTTCGGGATTGCGGCCTTTATCGTATACAAGCAGATGAATATGATTCGAGGTGACAATGTAATTTAATATACAAAGACCGTATCTCTTTTTTGCCTGAAAGAACCAGTGTAATAATCGCTCTCGATCTTTAACCAGTTTAAGCAGAAACTCTTTTTTATGGCATCGGTGAGTTATGTGCCATGCGTATCCAGATAGAAAATGTCGGTTAGCACGAGCCATTTTGGTGACTTATTATTTGGAAAATCCTTAAAAGCCCCATTTTGGTATCAAAATGGGGTCGTTAAGAGCTGTTTTTCAGGGTGATGAAGCAAATTTATTATTAAAAACAAAGGGTTGTCAAAAATAGCTTGGTCCGACCCCTTATGCTCAGATATCATTGAAGAATTCAATTCAAAGGAGAGAGTCAAATGAAGGCAAATACATTGAGTCCGGCCTTTACAACCCATCATGTGGAAGAGACAAAACAATTTTATGTGAAACATTTTAATGCCAACATCACCTTTGATTGCGGC